>CACXMK010000007.1 GCA_902768735.1 uncultured Lachnospiraceae bacterium
GCGGCAACGCATTCAGCTGACACGTACTAATCGGTCGGAAGCTTATCCTTACGTTCTTGGAAGGCGAAAGCCATTCGGTGTTCAGTTTTGAAGGTACAGGTTATCTGGAGATTCAATTCAAACAAAACAGCATGCCTTGATAGCTCAATGGTAGAGCACGCGGCTGTTAACCGCGGTGTTGCAGGTTCGAGCCCTGCTCGGGGCGCTTGTAAAGACAGCAGATTAACTGCTGTCTTTTGTTTTAAGCTTGATAGTATAAATGAATTCTGCTATAATATCAAAGCTGAAGTGATGTGCTGTTTTAAAACAGTCAAATAATATGAATAAGGCTCCGTGGTCAAGAGGTTAAGACATCGCCCTTTCACGGCGGTAACACGGGTTCGATTCCCGTCGGAGTCACTATGATCGGTTCTGATGAGCGCCGGTTGTAACTTATTTATGGACCCTTAGCTCAGTTGGTTAGAGCTCCCGGCTCATAACCGGTCGGTCCTGGGTTCGAGTCCCCGAGGGTCCACTCGCGCTGTACCAGGCGCACGAGGCGGCGGTCTGATGGCCGCCGCTGATCACATAAAACCGGAATCCCGTTAAACATTTCAGTTTATACAGTATTTCAAAATAATGTGCCGGCCGGCATGGCGGAATAGGCAGACGCGCGGGACTTAAAATCCCGTTCCCCTAAAGGGAGTGCGGGTTCGACCCCCGCTGCCGGCATTTAATCTCAAGCAGAAAAAGCCCGTAAATACGCTGAAAATCGCGTGTTTACGGGTTTTTGCGTGAAAAGCCGGCCGGAGTATCGTTTACCTCCCGAAAAAACAGGGATCTGAATATTTATTGGTCTGAATGGTCATGGATCTGAATAGTAATAGATCTGAATAGTAATAGATCTGTATAGTAATAGATCTGAATAGTAATAGATCTGAAAGGTTATGGATATGAATAAGAAAAAGAAACTCACCGCTATAGCCGCCGTGATCGCGCTGTGTATGGCTATGACCATCGGCTGCGGGAAAAAGGCGCCCGCTGACTCCCAAATGCCCGCTGAGTCCCGTTTGTCCGCTGAGAGCTCTGTGTCTGCCGGGACGATGGCGACTGAACAGAACCAAAATGAAGGCGGCTATGAAGAGAAGACTGTACAAATCTTTCAGGGCGAGCTGACGGACAGGACAACCACACTCCGCTTCTACGACGAGGCGCCGCATGTGGCGTATATGGGGATAAGGGAGTATTTTGACCTGATGCTTGGGGGCGGACTGAACGTGGAAGAGCAGGGGGACGGCAGATATCTTCTGACGAATGCGGCCGGAGCACAGGCGGAAGTCGATACAGCAAAGGGAGTCGTTTCCGCGAATGACATGCCGGCTTTCGAGAACTATCTTGAGAAAGCCGGAGAGGGGGAGCGAAGCTCCTTCAAGGACAGCGAAGCTCCGTATCTGCGGCTCCGGGAACTGGTGTATCTGGACGCGCCTGAGCGCGTGGAAATGGATCTGGGCGGCTGCGGGATCACACTGTACGGTGAGAAAGACGAGGTGTATTTCCCGGTCTCTGTGCTTACGACGTGGCTGACGGACATTGCGCAGAACACGGTGAGCTATAACGGCAGGTATCTTTACGTCTGCTGTCCGAAGACGGGATCTGAGCAGGACCGTTCCTACTATCACACGGAGTATTATGACGGGATCGTGAGCGGGAAACCAAGGGAAAGTGATCTTGCCGCCGCCTCTTATGCGGAGCTGTGCTTCATTTTCCGCTATATGTACGGCTATCCCGGCACAGCCGCGCTGGACACCGGGATCCTCCGGGAAAAGGGGCTTGATGAGGCGCTTACGGCATACGGGGAAGAGGGGGCAAAATACAGGGAGGAGCTCATTTCTGAAGATTTCCGCCGGTTCTGGATGGGAATGCACCACCTGAGCAGTGTTTTGCTGGATGACGGGCATAACAGCACGCAGCTCACCATGGATCTCGGCGATCCGGAGAGCTTTGACAGGCAGAAGTATTTCCTTGAATTTGTCTGGGAGAGTTTTGCGAACGAGACGACGGGCGGCACTTCGGCAAGGCTGTTCAATACGGCCGGCAGGATCATGATGCTCCGCCCGGAGAGCTTTGAACGGGAGTGTTATTATCAGTTCGGCGACACGGCGATGATTTATCTGAACGCATTTTACGTGGACGAGGAAGGATGGACCTCTTATTACGAAAACGGAGGCCCGCTTCCGGAAGACACGATGGGTACTGTCGCGGGCGGTCTTAAAAGAGCGGCGGAAGACGGCGGTATCCGCAATATCGTATTTGACGTCAGTTCGAACCTTGGCGGCAATTCGGACGCTGTGATGGGGATCCTCTCGCTCATGACGGGTAAAGACTATCTGACCGGGTTTAATGAACTCAGTAAGCAGAACTTCCGCGTCTATTTTGATGTGGACAGAAATCTGGATGGCGTATTCGATGAAAAAGACAGCGACATCCGTTATGACTTTAACTATGCTGCCCTTACGAGCGGCGCGTCGTTCTCCTGCGGGAACCTGTTCCCATTCCTTGTGCGGGAAGCAGGCGGGATGCTGATCGGCGACAGGACCGGCGGAGGATGCTGCAGTGTGCAGAAGGCCGTGCTCAGCGAGGGATTCGATATCAGGATCTCCGGGTATAAGTTCAAGCTCTGCGACGATGAGGGAAGCAATCTCGAATCCGGCGCGGAAGCGGACGTGCAGCTATTGACAGAAACGATAACGGAGACCAATGAATTCACCGGGGAGGAGATGGCGAGTCCCGATTACTCCGTGTACGCAGATCTCGACGGGATCTGCAGGCAGGTGAGCGAGTGGTATTCAGAATAATTGGTGTTCGGAATAATTGGTATTTAGGATCATTGGCACAAATAAAAAAGAGGCTTGCGCCTCTTTTTTTATTTGTCTTACTTTTTCTTCCATATGCTGACGGAGCCGTCCGCGCACGGGAATACGCCGTAACCTTCCGCGTCGATCACCGCCTCGTACTGGTAGTTTCCGAGCGCGTCGACCCATGTCTCTCCCGCGTGCTGCGTGCCGACGTACATTGCCTTGGCGTCGCCGGTCTTGTTCGTGAGGACGACAGCAAGCCCGTTTCCGCCGTGTGCCTCGTCGCCTTCCGTTGTCCAGCCGACTACGTCCGGATCGTCAAAATAGTCATGCTGCGGGCCGTATACGTGCGTCTTTCTGAGGTCCATCATCAGGTCGATCTCTTTTTTGAAAGAGGGGCCGTTCATGGATTCGACGCCGTAGTAGTTGCCGTAGAATACACAGGGATATCCCTGCTCGCGGAGCAGGATCACCGCGTAGGCCAAAGGCACGAACCAGGGCTGGATCGCGCTCTCAAGGGCCTGTCCCGCCTGCGTGTCGTGGTTGTCGACAAATGTGACGGCATGGATCGGGTCGCGCTCCACGAGTGTATCCGTAAGGAGACCTTGCATATCGAATTCGCCGCCGCTGTTGCTGGCCTCGAAGAAGTGGAAGTGAAGCGGCACGTCGAACAGCGACATGCATCCGTTACAGTCCTTCAGATACTTCTCGAGGATGTCAATCTCCGAGTTCCAGTATTCTCCCACTGCGAACAGTTCCTTGTGGTTGCTGCTCCTTAAGCTGTGCAGCCATTCCGGAAAGAAATCCTTTGCAATATGTTTGACAGCGTCCAGACGGAAGCCGTGTACTCCGGTGGTATCGAGATACCACTGTCCCCAGCGGGTCAGTTCTTCCCTGACCTTGGGTTCTGCGAAGTTGACGTTGGCGCCCATCAGATAGTCATAGTTCACGTTTTCGCGGTCCACGCCGCGGTTCCACTGTACTCCTTTGAATTTGTAAATTGCGTTCTTTTCTCTGCGCTCGTCGTAGTCCACGCCGTTGAAACACGTATGGTCCCAGACGAAGTCGGAATAGAGACCTTTTCGCCCCGGATAGGTGAATTTTGTCCATGCGTCGATCATCTTGGGAGGGGAGACCGTCTCTGTGCGGTCTTTTTCGTTCTTCTCGACAGCCTGGATGGTCTCGGTCTCATCCGCGCCCATGCGGTGGTTTAAAACAATGTCCGCATAGACATCAATACCGCAAGCCTGTAATTTGTTAACTGCATCTATATATTCCTGTTTTGTCCCGTATTTGGTAGGGACCGTACCTTTTTGATCAAATTCTCCGAGGTCGTACAGATCGTAGACCCCGTATCCTGTATCGTCTATACCTGCCTGTCCCTTGTAAGCCGGCGGCAGCCATACGGATGTGACGCCCTTGTCCGCGAGCGCTTCCGCTTCTTCCGCCACCTTTCTCCAGAGGGATGCGTCAGCCGGCAGATACCATTCAAAAGACTGAAACATAACACCATTTTCTTTACCCATTGCAGTCACCTCCTTACTGGTTACTGCCAGGCTTGTGGTTTAATGTATGGTAATCCAGACCGGATGCGGATACAAGGACTATTTTGACATGTTATGGGCGGAAATTGACAAACAGCCCCCGAAGAGGCTGTTTTCATCATCATTTTGAGCCAAAACACAGAGCCAAAGGGTCTGTCCCTTTGGCTCGATGTCGTTTACTTTTTGGCGGTAAGGCGCTCGTCGATCGCTTCGTGAAAGCCCAGAGAAATGTACGCGAACCCCATCATGATGGGGAGGTAGGAGATGGCAAGGCAGCAGAGGAGAGATAAGATCATCCCCAGCGCCCTGGGCAGACGGAGATACACGTTGCATGTAAGAAGGAGCGCGATGTATCCGAAGAAGATCAGATAGATCACGCCGCAGATCCCTGCGGACTGCAGGATGTTCTGCGCCATCTCGTTAGCGAAGGGATGCGCTATCGTGTAGGTGAAAACAAAGCAGAGCCCGAAAGCGACGAATCCCGATACCTTCGACGGATAGTATTTGGTGATCGGCATCGGCTTCTGGATCGGGTAACGGAGCTTTCTGAGGATCTGAAGGCTCAGGTAGTATACGACGAGACCCTGCATCGCACCGACAAAGCCTGTCGAGATGATATACAGGCGCTTTAAGTAATCGTAACTGAGCAGCCCGGTCGCGGCATCCATGCCGGCCTGCTTGAACATCTCGTTCATTGTCTCCTGCATAGCGAGGATATCGGTGTTCAGGTCTACACCGGAAACCGATAAGAGTAAGACTGTGGCGAGAAGCTCCGCGAAGGCGGAGAGTACCAGCACAAGCAGGAGCGTCCGGTTCATGTCTTTTTTGGCGTGGATGCAGGAGCCGTAGACCATTCCGATGAAGGATTGGCTGATCGCGTAAAAAACGGCTGTAAACGTGCCGAAGAGAAAGGCGATGAGGACCGTGCAGACAAACACGGCCAGACTGTCCTTCCACCCGTATCTGGCAGAGAAGGCCACCATGGGGATCGGGAAAATGAACATAAAGACCCCCTCGAAAAAGCCTCCGGTCTGCCTGTTGATCAGGAGCAGAACGCCGAAAATGGCGACGATCATGGCTCCGTAAGTTAATTCCTGTGTTTTTGTATTCATGTATTTGTATTACTGTTGTTCGTTTCAAACTGTCGCTTCGGCGCCGCAGTCATTACCTTCGATCTGCGCGCTTCCGACGTCCTCGCCCGCGTGCTCAGGTTCACCGATCGCGCCGGGCTTTACCTTGCTGATGATGACGCGGAGCTTTCCGTTGGGATCAACGGGGATCTCGTCGAGCCACTCATACGTGATCCTGATGGAAGGATCCCTGAACATGGCCTTCAGTTTCTCGTCGAGGACCTTCTCGATCTCTTCCTGCTTCTCGACCGGCGTATCGGGGTTCCTGACCATCATCAGCGTCAGATCCTCATAAGTCTCCTGTACCAGGCGGTAGGAGATGATCTCGGGAATGTAGTTGACGATGCCTGAAATGTTGCCCCATTCCGTGACGCTTCCGTCCCTGTGGTGGATGACGTCGTTCATACGGCCCTGGACGCCCCTGACAAAGCGGAGACCTTTCTTCATATAGCTGTCCGCCTGGTCGTAAGAGGTATAGTTGATCAGGGGGAGCTCTGTCTTGTACAGAGGCGTGATGACCATCATGCCTTTCAGGGCGGGCCCCGTAAGATCCTGGTTATAGACATTAACGACGAAAAGGTCGCTGTTGACCTGGTAATACTTCTTGCCGGGAATACGGACGACGCAGGAGCCCGTCTCGCCCATGCCGTACGCATCGATGAGTCCCGGGCCGAAGACGTCGGTCAGGAGGGCTCTGGACGGATCGTCGAGCATCTCGCCGAAAGGCGTATAGAACGCGGGCTTATGGAGGTACAGGTCGTTCTCCTTGACATATTTGGCGATGCGCATCAGAAGGTTCTTATGGTTGTAGAGATAATCGGGCTTATAAGCGTTGATCTCGTCCACAAGCGTCTGTGTGTCCACGCGCTGTTTGATCGTGTCGGACATGTATTTGCGGCGCCCGGGCCGTGAAGGGAGTTGGGGCGGCTCATTGTCTTTCCCGTGAAGGGATTAAACCCTCCGTATCCCATTGTGCGAAGCCAGTTGGCGGTCACATAGGCGTATTCCTTCGGGGAGATCAGGACGCGTAGCGGCCTTCCCGTAGACCCGGAAGTGGGGGATACGTGCCAGTATTTGTATTTCTCGGGATCTTTGGCGGCCTCTTCGTCCATCCAGTCGCGAAGCTCATCCTTGGTGAGGAGAGGGAATTTGTAGAGGTCCTCCGCGCAGTGATAGTCGTCCGGCGTTGTGCCGCTCTTTTCAAAGCGCTCGCGATAGAAAGGGATCTCGTAGGCGGCTTTCATCAGCTCATGGACGCCTTTTTTCTGTTTCTCCAGGATCCTCCTGCAGTTTTTGGTACTGACAGGTTTTTTTTCAACTGCCGCGTAAGCTGCCAAAGAATAGATGTGCTCCAGTTTGTGGTCGAGTTCGTAATTATTCATAGTTCCTCCTTTGCAAGCTTCTATATGGATCCTGCCGTCTTATGGGACGCAAAAGCCCGGCGGCAGGGGATATACATATCAACGGTATTATACCATCTTATTCTGTTTTTTCATCTTTCATTTTCATTATTCGTTTTCATCTTTCATCATTTGGTTTTTGTCTGTCGGTTTTTTGTCTTTCCCCTTTTTTCCTCTTTTTTGGAAAGGGATCATGTGCGGACTGCGGAAAACGGATGTTTGTTGCGCTGATATTGCCGCATATTTCGAAAACGTTTAAATTGTTTCGAAACATAGAATACTGCGCTTACGCAGAAACTAATAATATTAAGATAATATTTCACATATATTATGATAATTTATATTTAAAATTCTAAACGTAACATGAATGGCCGATTTTTTCTTAAAAAACTATAAATAAAGTAAAGAAAAACTAGGTTCCTTGACAGCCCAAAAACCATTTGTTATAGTACCCGCGTCTGATGACCATTGTGGTTACAAACTATTAACAGACACAGGCCGGGCTGCCGCCCGGGCAGATATCTGGAGGACACATGTTTTTTACGAGATCTAAAGTACTGACAGGACTGGTCACTTTCTCTATGGCGGCAGCCGTAATGGGAACACCGGCCAGGGCGATGGGATTTCCTGTACCGGAAAAAATACCGGTAACAGTGAACCCGATCACAGGTAATGTGATCACACCGGAAAATGCACAGGCTGAATGGATCGCGGATGCGGTTTTGGCGGTTGTAGGACCCGGATGCAGAGGAATGGACAAGCCGGAGAGGATGGCTGTGATCAACAGCGCCCCCGACAAGAACGGACTGCAGCAGGAGAAGACGGAGTTTGCTGTCGCAGCTCCCAATGTATACCTGAACATCCACACGGAAGCTTCCCTGGGAAGTGAAGTGATCGGCAAGCTTTACAGCAACGATGTGGCGAAGATCCTTCAGGACAACGGAAGCGACTGGGTCATGATCAAGTCGGGCAAGCTTGTGGGATATGTGCTGGGCGAGTATCTCGTAAAAGGAGACGAAGCGGCGCTTCTCTCTGAATTGGTCAAGCAGAACGTCGCTATGGTCGACCAGAGCGAAGAAGAGGTGCAGGTGCACCGCTATAAGAGTAACTACGGCGTTGTGACGACGGTTTCCCCCGGCGAGCAGATCGTTGTGGAAGAGAACATGGCGGAGGAGACGGACGGCTGGATCGAAGTCTCGACTGCCAATGGAAGGGGATACGTCAGAAGCGAAGAAATAGCCATCACAGAGAGCTATCCCGTCGCGGAGAGTACTGAGGATCAGCAGGCGCGTCTTGAAAACGCAAGTGTCAAGGATATCGCCGATGACGCGCAGAAGAAAGCTGACCAGGCCTCCATCGTTGCGAAGGCGGCAGTAGAGATCGCGGAAGCGGCGATCAGCCTCCTCGAAGACGAGGATGCGGAGCCTACGAAGGCGGATGAGAAAGCCGCAATGACAGCACAGGCTGTGGCGGAAGTGGCGCAGCTGGCTGCGGAGATCACGCAGGAAAAGGCTGACAGCGCGAAAGAAGACATGTACAAGCACGGTTCGGAACTGGGCGAGGCTGTAGCAGAGTTCGCGCTTCAGTTCGTCGGTAATCCTTATGTCTGGGGAGGTTCCAGCCTCACACACGGAACGGATTGCAGCGGTTTTACAATGTCGGTATACAGGAACTTCGGCGTATACCTTCCCCATTATGATGCTTCGCAGAGAGGATACGGCATCGGCATTGACTCTCTTAGCAACGCGAGGCCGGGAGACCTGATCTGCTTCTACGGACATGTCGGGATCTACATCGGCGACGGCATGATGGTACATGCCTCCAATGCGAGGGACGGCATCAAGGTATCCAGGGCGGACTACCGCTCGATCGCGGCGATCAGAAGGATTTTCTATTAAAATATGAGTTTTGGGCACCTGCTGCGGCAGGTGCTTTTTTTTAGGTACAATTTATAAAATTAGTCTAAAAAGCTGTCGAAAAAGCGCTTGTTTCTGTGCAATTCGCAAAGAGTTGTGATATAATTAACTAACCGGACATCCGGCATCGAAAAAACAGCAGTCTTTTGACAGACTGCAGAAAGAGGTGTCTATGAAGTATGTCATCGTTGGTAAGAACATGGAGGTATCGGCTTCTCTGGAGAATGCGGTGAAGGAAAAACTCGGCAAGCTCGATAAATTCTTCACGGAGGACACGACGGCGCATGTCACGCTTTCGGTCAACAGAGGGCGCCACATCATTGAAGTCACGATCCCGGTCAAGGGACACGTGATCCGCTGCGAAGAGGTCAGCACAGATATGTATACTTCCATCGACCTTGTCGAGGAAGTGATCGAGAAACAGCTCAAGAAGTATAAGAGCAAGATCGTCAAGAAACACAAGGTGCAGGCTGCTTTTAAGAGGGAATATCTGGAGGAGCCCACATCGACAGACGAAGAGATCAGGATCGTGCGCAACAAGCAGTTCGAGATGAAACCGATGTATCCCGAGGATGCCTGTGTGCAGATGGAACTGTTGGGACACAGCTTCTATGTGTTCCGAAATGCAGAGACAGAGCAGATCAATGTGGTCTATAAGAGGAAAGGCGGTTCATACGGACTGATCGAGCCTGAGGAATAAAACAACTAAATAGAAAAAATAAAATAGAAAAATTAAAATAGAATAATTAAACAGACATATAAGCAAAGCATCTGCATATAGTTTACAAAACAGAAATGAAGGCTGGAAGTAAAAGCCTGAAGTTTGAGGATACCGTGGGGGGCGGTCCCGGAAAGAACATTGCTGCACGGTTTTGCCGGGCAGTTATGGAGTATAAACCAAGTAGTGGATGGAGGAACGCAAATGGGATTTATTGATTATGAAGTGGAAGGGTTTGTGGGCATTATCACGATCAACCGCCCGAAGGCACTCAACGCCCTCAATGACGAAGTTCTCGGTGAACTGGAGCAGACATTTGACGCCGTTGATCTGGGGGCTGTACGCTGCCTGATCCTTACAGGCGCGGGCGACAAGTCATTCGTCGCCGGTGCTGATATCGGCGCAATGAGCACGATGTCCAAGGCGGAAGGAACCGCATTCGGTAAGAAGGGAAATGATATTTTCCTTAAGATCGAGAAATTCCCGATCCCTGTGATCGCGGCGATCAACGGATTCTGCCTGGGCGGCGGCTGCGAGATCTCGATGTCCTGCGACATCCGTATCTGCTCGGACAACGCAGTGTTCGGACAGCCCGAGGTCGGCCTCGGAATCACCCCCGGATTTGGCGGCACACAGAGACTTGCCCGTCTGGTAGGCGCAGGCATGGCCAAGCAGCTGATCTACACCGCTAAGAATATCAAAGCGGATGAGGCTTACAGGATTGGCCTTGTGAATGCGGTCTATACGCAGGAAGAGCTTATGCCCGCAGCGAAGAAGATGGCAGCGGCGATCGCCGGCAACGCTCCGATCGCGGTACGCGCTTGCAAGAAAGCGATCAACGAAGGACTCCAGGTCAGTATCGACGAAGGCGCTGCGATCGAGGAAGAGCTTTTCGGAAGCTGCTTCGAGAGCTATGACCAGAGAGAGGGAATGGCGAACTTCCTTCGCAAGAAAGATGATCCGAAGAAGGTCCCTGAATAGTGATCCCGAATAGTGATCCCGAATAAGGATCAATAATAATGATCCGTGATATGGATCATGAACGGGAATCTGCAGAGTCCGATCTGCAGATGCCGGTGTGTAAGAGGCAAATGAACTGAGGCGTTATTATATTACATATAATTAACCTATAAAAAAAAGGAGGATACGAAAAATGAAAGTTGCTGTTATTGGCGCTGGTGCAATGGGATCCGGTATTGCGCAGGCATTCGCTCAGTGCGATAAGATCGAGAAGGTTTATCTCTGCGACATCAAACAGGAGTTCGCGGATGGCGGCTTTAACAAGATCAAGAAGGGCCTTAACAAGATGGTCGAAAAAGGCAAGATGGAACAGGCTGCTGAAGATGCTATCCTTGCTAAATTCGAGATGGGCCTCAGTGACATCGCGGTCGATCCCGACCTCGTAGTCGAAGCTGCTCTTGAGAACATGCAGATCAAGAAAGACCTGTTCAAGAAGCTCCAGGATGAGATCGTAAAGAACCCTGACTGCATCTTCGCGTCCAACACTTCTTCTCTGTCCATCACCGAGATCGGCGCAGGCCTTAAAAAACCCATTGTCGGCATGCACTTCTTCAATCCCGCTCCTGTTATGAAGCTGGTGGAAGTTATCGCAGGCATCAATACTCCCGCTGAGGATGTAGAGAAGATCATCCAGCTCTCCAAGGATCTCGGCAAGACTCCTGTACAGGTCAACGAGGCAGCAGGCTTTGTTGTCAACAGGATCCTCATCCCTATGATCAACGAGGGCATCAACGTCCTTTACACCGGCGTAGCTGATATCGAAGGCATCGACAATGCTATGAAGCTCGGCTGCAACCACCCCATGGGCCCGCTGGAACTCGGCGACTTCATCGGTCTGGATATCTGCCTGGCGATCATGGATGTCTTGTTCGAGGATACCCGCGACAACAAGTATGCTGCAAGCCCGCTTCTTCGCAAGATGGTCCGCGGCAAGAGACTCGGCGTTAAGACCGGCATCGGATTCTATGATTATTCGAACGGCCCTCGCAACAAAGTGCCTACAGATAAGAAATAATTCGGAACTTTTGTATACTCAAGCCATTTTATGACATGGGATTCCTGCAGGGCTGCCGGGCATCCCTGCAGGAAAATATTACAGCTTTTTCGCTTTTAAAGAGTGAAGATTTGCTTCCTTAAAAAGATATTCTGCTTTATTGCTAAGCTGTGTTTTTGCATGTTATATTTGGTATAGAGTTGTATATTCCGCGCTGTCGCAGGGAGTCAAATATGGCGCGGATATACGAAATAACATCCCAGGAGGAGGACAATATGAACATTCTTGTTTGCGTAAAACAGGTTCCGGATACGACTCAGATAAAGATCGATCCGGTCAAGCACACCCTGATCCGTGAGGGTGTCCCGGCTATTCTGAATCCTTTTGACGGCTATGCTCTTGAGGCTGCTGCCCGTATTAAGGACAAGGATCCCAGCACTAAGATCACTGTAGTAACCATGGGACCGCCGCAGGCTGTGGCAGTTCTGAAGGAGTGCGTAGCAATCGCTGCGGACAAGGGATATCTGGTAACCGGACGTACTTTCGGCGGTTCCGATACGCTTGCTACTTCCTACATCCTTTCCCATGCCATCAAGCAGATCGCAGAGAAGGAAGGCGCTTTCGACGCTATCTTCTGCGGCAAGCAGGCAATCGATGGTGATACTGCACAGGTCGGCCCTGAGATCGCTGAGTGGCTGGGACTTCCGCAGGTTACCTATGGCCTTGAGTGCGAAGCTGTTGAAGGCGGCCTGAAGGTCAAGAAGGAAGCTGAGGACGGCGTTCAGATCATCGGCATTAAGTGCCCTTGCCTTGTAACCTTCACAAAACCCGCTTTTGATCCCCGTTATCCCACAATCAAGCGCAAACTGGCTGCGAACAGAGCGAAATTCGAACAGTTGGGCGATGGCTTTGATCCTGAAATGGATCCCGCATACTATGGCCTTAACGGTTCTCCTACTCATGTTAAGAAATCCTTTACTCCTCCCGTCAAGCAGGGCGGTATAAAGATCAAGGAAGAGACAGGCGCAGATTCCGCAGCGAAGCTGGCTAAGATTCTGGTCGATAACAACATTATCTGACAGGAGGGATAACAATGGAAGCTAAGACAAAAGACCTTTGGGTATTTATTGAGACTAACGAGGACGGTTCCCCGAAGAAAGTCGGTCTGGAACTCCTCAATCCCGGCCGTGACCTTGCTACAAAGCAGGGCGGCAAGCTGGTAGCTGTTGTTGTCGGCAACAATGTTGCTGATGCAGTCGAGCAGGCCGGCATCTACGGCGCTGACCAGGTCATCGTGATCGAAGGACCTGAGTTCGAGAAGTACACAACAGACGCATATGTAATGGCTCTTTATTATCTGGTAGAGAAATATGGCCCTACGACCGTCATGATCGGCGCTACACCGAACGGCCGTGACCTTGGCCCTCGTTTCTCCTGCAGACTTAAGACCGGTCTTACAGCAGACTGCACGAGCCTTGACATCGACGAAGAGACCGGCAATGTCGCGTGGACACGTCCTGCATTCGGCGGTAACCTGATGGCTACCATCATGTGCCCGGACCACCGCCCTCAGTGCGGTACCGTTCGTCCCGGCGTGTTCAAGAAACCTGCGGCAGGCGAGAATAAGGCAGAGGTTATCAAGGAAGATTTCCATGTTGCTCCCGAAGATATCCGTACTTGCCTGCTTGAAGTGATCAAAGAGGCAGCGGGCGAGACCGTTGACCTTGAAGGCGCTGATATCATCGTTTCCGGCGGACGCGGAATGGGCGGCCCTGATGGATTCAAGACCACTCTGAAGCCTCTCGCGGACCTGATCGGCGGCGTCGTAGGCGCTTCCCGTGCAGCGGTTGACAGCGGCTGGATCGGACATGCTCACCAGGTCGGCCAGACCGGTAAGACTGTCGGACCGAAGCTTTACATCGCATGCGGCATCTCCGGTGCTATCCAGCACGTAGCCGGTATGAGCAGCTCTGATTGCATCGTTGCGATCAACAAGGATGAGGATGCGAGCATCTTCAACATTGCTGATTATGGCGTAATCGGCGATCTCTATGAAGTAGTCCCTGCGCTTACAGAAGAGATCAAGAAACTGAAAGCTTAATATCAGATCAACCAGAGTAAGGCCGCGCGTTCCATTTGGCTCGTGCGGCTTTTACCTAAACGGCTGTTATTGCCGGTTTAATAAGGGCTATTATTTAATCTTATTATTAAATAGGGAAACACGATAAATACACAGCAAACTCTATTGGAGGAATAAAATGGCAAAGAAAGTTGTTTTGGCAGGTGCTTGCCGTACGGCGATCGGAAAAATGGGCGGAGCGCTCAGCACAGTGAAGGCTTCCGATCTTGGTGCAATTGTTATCAAAGAGGCTCTTAAGCGCGCTGGCGTTGCTGCCGATCAGGTTGATGAAGTCCTCATGGGCTGCGTAATCCAGGCCGGTCAGGGACAGAATGTCGCAAGACAGGCTTCCATCAAGGCCGGACTTCCTGTTGAGGTTCCTGCGGTCACCATCAACGTCGTATGCGGCTCCGGTCTGAACTGCGTCAATATGGCGGCAGAGAAGATCATTGCCGGCACCGCTGACATCGTTGTCGCTGGCGGTATGGAGAACATGTCCCTTGCTCCTTATGCTGTTATGCAGGGCCGTTACGGATACAGAATGAACAACGGCGTTCTGGTCGACACCATGATCAAGGATGCTCTGTGGGATGCATTCAATGACTATCACATGATCAAGACTGCTGACAACGTAGCCGAGCAGTGGGGCCTTACGAGAGAAGAGCTCGATGTCTTCGCAGCGGACAGCCAGAACAAGGCAGTCGCAGCACAGGAAGCCGGCAGATTCAAAGATGAGATCGTTCCTGTCGAAGTGAAGGTCAAGAAGAACATCGTTGTTGTCGACACCGACGAGGGTCCTCGTCCCGGCACGACTCCTGAAGGCCTTGCAAAGCTTCGCCCGATCAATCCGGGTGGATTTGTTACTGCAGGTAACGCATCCGGTATCAACGACGGCGCAGCTGCGATCGTTGTGATGAGCGAAGAGAAAGCGAAAGAGCTCGGCGTGACTCCTATGGCGACATGGATCGCAGGCGCTCTGGGCGGCGTTGATCCTTCCATCATGGGCGTTGGACCGATCGCGGCTACCAGGAAGGTTCTTGCAAGAACCGGCTTTACGATCGATGATTTCGACCTGTATGAGGCGAACGAAGCTTTCGCAGCACAGTCTGTAGCTGTAGGCAAAGACCTTGGCTTCGATCTTTCCAAGCTCAATGTCAATGGCGGCGCTATCGCTCTCGGACATCCCGTAGGAGCTTCCGGCTGCCGTATCCTTGTCACTCTGCTTCACGCTATGGAGCAGAAGGGTGCTAAGAGAGGTCTTGCAACACTTTGCATCGGCGGCGGCATGGGCTGCGCGACGATCGTAGAGAAAGAATGATCAGGGATCTTGAGACGACAAGTGCATAAAGCCAAATAGAAGGAGCGCCGCATTGCTGATGCGGCGCTCCTTGTTTGCCGGCAGAAATACCGCCGGAAGATGATTTCCGCAGGTGAAGCACTGCCAGAAGATCTGTCTCAAAGAAATAAAAAAGCAATAAAAAGCTCCGTCATCCGACGGAGCTTTTTTAGATGTAAGTGACAAGATTCGAACTCGCGACCTTCTGGTCCGTAGCCAGACGCTCTATCCAGCTGAGCTACACTTACACAGCAATAATATTCTATATAATAGATTCGGTTTTGTCAACAACAAATTATGCGGTTTTTGAAATGATTTACGAAAGGATTTGAGGTGTACCGAAAATGAATTTAAGTGCGGAGAATGCTGCGGGAGAGATGAAAAATAAATTCTTGCAGGGATAGGAAAAAAGCCGATACGATATTTGCCGGGAGGTGGCGGAAATGGCGTACCTGAAGGACATATCGGCGATCCTCGGTCTCTCTGTATCGACGGTCAGCAGGGCCCTGAGAGGGTATCCGGACATAAGCGAAGAGACGAGGGAGAAAGTGCTGCACACTGCGGAAGAGCTCGATTACGGCTATAAAAGAAGAGGACCGATGAGCAGAGCCGCACAGAATACCGGAGCTGTAGGCGTTCTGGCGCCGGGGATAGAGAAACTGCTGGGAAACGGGTATTACAGGGAAATGCTCTGCGCGATGACGGCGGAAGCGGCACTTCACAACAGGGATCTCGTGGTAATGGGATCGGAGAGTACGGAGAGCGGAATGAGCTGGATCGGAAGGGTGGTCTCACGGAATGTGTCGGGAGTCTGTCTTTTGGCGGGAAGGGAGGAGCTTTACCGCGGGGAGTTCGCGGATCTGATCGAAAGCGGTATCCCTCTCGTCAGTATAGAGCATGAAGTCGCGGGCCATATGACGGTCTACAGCAGCCACAGGGAGAACATCCGGCTGCTGCTTGCCTATCTGAAAGACAAGGGATACCGCAGAGTGGTCCATATTGGCGCCACAGGGCCGGAATCGGAAAGACTCGCGGTTCTTTTCGCGCAGGAGGCGGAAAAGCTCGATATGACCTGTCTGGAGGCTTCAGAAGGAGAGCGCGGTCCCGGAATGATCACTTCCGTGAAAAAACAGCCGGAGGAGATCGGCAGGATCGCTGTCAGAAAGCTCATATATATCGCGGAACACCCGGAAGCGGACTGCGGAGAGAGGATCTTCGTGCCGGGGGAGATCTGTGAAGGGACGGCGGCCGGACAGGCGGAAGTGGGGCTCGCAGTGGAAATTCCACTCGAAATCATTACGTAAACTCTAAAACTTACGAAAAACAGAAAAAGGTACAGCATTTGACTTGCTGTACCTTTTGAAATGCGGATAACAGGACTTGAACCTGCACGGGGGATCCCACCAGAACCTAAATCTGGCGCGTCTGCCAATTCCGCCATATCCGCAGATAAGTATTTGGGAAATAAAAAAAGCCGGTCATAATGAACAGCGGCTAAGTGGTTCCTGATGAGACATGGGGGAATCGAACCCCCGACAACTTGATTAAAAGTCAAGTGCTCTACCGGCTGAGCTAATGTCCCGCAGCTGGGCTAGTTGGATTCGAACCAACGCATGCAGCAGTCAAAGTGCTGTGCCTTACCACTTGGCGATAGCCCAATGGAATAAGCGATGAAAAACAAGCAATAACGTAAAATAAGCAATAAAAAAAGGTGGGTAATGGGACTCGAACCCATGGTCTCCAGAACCACAATCTGGCGCGCTAACCAACTACGCCATACCCACCATAAAACTCCGATCAGATCGGAAGTATGCCCGAAGGGACTCGAACCCCCGACACCCGGCTTAGAAGGCCGGTGCTCTATCCAGCTGAGCTACGGACACATGACCCGGCAGTAGAATGTGCCTGCCTTCAACTGTCTCAAAAAAGGCAATTGTGAAAGCGGGTGATGGGAATCGAACCCACATATCTAGCTTGGAAGGCTAGTGTTCTACCACTGAACTACACCCGCATGAAAATGAAGGATTATTCATTTATTGCATCGAATCGGGGTGACAGGATTCGAACCTGCGACCTCCTGGTCCCAAACCAGGCGCTCTAGCCAAGCTGAGCCACACCCCGGAACCAACCTCAAATGCATTAGTTATTATAAGTTGAATGGAAGATAATGTCAACAGAGATTTGAAAAAAAGTTTATTTCGCGAATAAGACAGAGGATCAGAGGGGATCGCTGTCAAAATACCGGATTTCAAAGGACTTCACTTTCCCGTTTTCGAGCTCAAGAAGGATGTAACTGGGCATGTTTCCGTCCTGCCTTGGCCATGCGGGGCTTCCGGGATTCAGGATCAGGATCCCGCTGCGGTATTCTGCGACGGGGCTGTGGGAGTGGCCGTAAACGGCGATCTGCGCTTTTTTTGCGGCTGCCGCCTTCAGGATCCCGTCCGTGCCCTCAAATGCATTGTGGCGATGTCCGTGCGCCATAAAGATCCTGCAGGAATCGAGTTCGATCACCCTCTCGTATGGCGCGTCCGTAAAGAAGTCGTTGTTTCCGGCAACATAATAAAAGGGAACGCCGCTGAGCTCCCTGTAGACGAGCTCGCTCCCCTCAAAATCGCCTGTGTGCAGAAGAACGTCAAAAGAACGATCTTCCGACCCTTCTTCAGAACCCATTTTGCCGCGCTCGATAGCCAGAATCTTAAGAAACAGGTCGTCCTGCGCGTGGGTATCGCCGATGATCAGAATCTTCATAGCAGGTTTTCCTTAGTTTTCAATGCCGCTGCGGCTGCGCCACTCATCGAACAGGGCGATCATGGCGCGGAGCGCTTTGCCGCGGTGGCTGATCGCGTTTTTCTGCTCCTCGGTGATCTCTGCGCTGGTCTTTCCGTACTCGGGAAGATAGAAGAAGGGATCGTAACCGAAGCCGTTCTGCCCGTAAATACCATGCGCGATGACGCCTTCCATGGCACCTGTGACGACGTGTTCTGAGCCGTCCGGGAAGATGGCGCCGACGGCTGCTACGAACCTCGCGGTCCGCTCGGACTCGGGCACGTTTTCCATGCGCTTCATGATCTGTTCCATTTTGTAGTTGTAATCGGTGTCGTAGCCGAGATATCTGGCGGAGTATATGCCCGGTTCCCCTCCGAGGGCGTCGATGACAAGGCCCGAATCATCGGACATGACCGTGACCTGCGTGTCCGTCGTGTCAAAAGAGAGAGAGCCCTCCTCTTTTTTGCGCCGGATCAGCCCGGCGACAGCCCTTGCCTTGATCAGCGCGTTCTCCTCGAAGGATGTGCCGTCTTCCTCCGGGTCTGCAACGACGCCGGCTTCCTTCATCGAGAGGACTTCTGTCTCCGGATCGGTGATGATGTCCTTGATCTCCCTGATTTTTCCCTTATTGCCGGTTGCGAATATGATCAGCTGTTTCATCGGAAATCCTTTCTGTGCTGTGTTTGGGCAATTCTCTATTGGGGCTGTTCCCTTACTGCCGCTTCGGCGGCCTGGGGCCGGGGAACATATAAAAATAGGTCTTGAGCATGCCGTTGTAGATCTTGCGGTTCCTGGCTGCCTTAAGGCCCATTTCCTCCTCGCAGCCGCTCATGGAGGTGATCACGTACATGGACCAGGAGTCAAGCCTTCTGTAAGCGTCCCCCAGCTCTCTGTAGAGCCTTTTTATAGAGTCCTCCTCGGCGCCGGTCAGACGCTCGCCGTAGGGAGGGTTGGTGATCAGAAAACCGTATTTGCGGGGGTGGGAGAGCGCACTGACAGGCCTTGTCTGGAAGTGGATCAGGTGACCCACCCCGGCGAGTTTGGCATTTGCCCTTGCGGCTGCGATCGCGTCGGGGTCGATGTCATATCCCTGCAGATCTGTCTCGATGTCCGGTGTTTCCAGGTCCAGCGCCTCGTCCCTGCTGTCTTTCCATATAGAAGCGGGAATGAGATGTCTCCAGGTCTCGGCGGTAAAAGTGCGGTTTACGCCGGGCGCGATATTGGCGGCGATCATGGCTGCCTCAATGGGAAAGGTTCCGCTTCCGCAAAAGGGATCCACGAGGATCCTGCCGGGCTTCCAGGGTGTGAGGGCGATCAGGCCGGCCGCCAGGTTTTCGGCAATGGGGGCGGTGACTTTGTACTTGCGATAGCCGCGTTTGTGGAGCGATTCGCCGGTCGTGTCGATGGCCGCCGTCACCTCGTCCTTCATTAAAAAGACGCGGACGGGATAGGAGTCGCCGGTTTCGGGAAACAGCTCCGTCCTGTAACCGCGCTTCATTCTCTCGACCATCGCCTTTTTCATAATGGACTGGATGTCGGAGGGGGAGAAGAGCTTGCTCTTGACGCTGGCTGCCTTGGTGACCCAGAAGCGGGCATCTGCCGGAAGGAACTCTTCCCACGGGAGCGAAAGAGTGCCCTGAAAGAGCTCCTCAAAGGTCTCTGCGTGGAAAGATCCGACTTTCAGGAGGACGCGCTCGCCGGTCCTTAGAAAGATGTTCGCCCTGGCGACAGCCTCTTCATCACCAAGAAAAGTCACGCGGCCGTCGCTGACTTCTGTGATCTCGTATCCGATGTCGTAGATCTCATTTTTTAAGACGCTCTCCATACCGAAGTGGCAGGGAACGATAAGTTCGTATTGAGACATATCTGCTCTCCGTTAAGGTGTAGTGCTGTGCCGGTGTTTTTGCCTGTCGGGCAGGACAGCCGGCTGTTTGCTAGAAACATAATACCTACGGAATCCGCATTGCGCAAGGGTGATTCTGCAGTCTTAAGTAAGGGTATAGAAAAGGCCGGGCATATGCCCGGCCTTGAACAGTGCCTTATTTGTGATCAGACAATACCCTGAGCCTCCATAGCATTGAGGACCTTCAGGAAGCCTGCAATGTTTGCGCCTGCAACATAGTTGCCTTCCATGCCGTACTGCTTGGAAGCGTTGTCGATGTTGTGGTAGATGTTGATCATGAGGTTCTGAAGCTTGGAATCGACTTCCTCGAAGCTCCAGCTCAGTCTCTCGGAGTTCTGGCTCATTTCCAGAGCGGAAGTAGCTACGCCGCCGGCGTTGGAAGCTTTGCCGGGAACGAAGAGAACGCCGTTCTCCTGCAGATACTGGGTCGCCTCCAGAGTTGTGGGCATGTTCGCACCTTCGCAGACAGCGGTAACGCCGTTTGCAACGAGAGCCTTTGCATCTTCGAGATGCAGCTCGTTCTGTGTTGCGCAGGGAAGCGCCACATCAACCTTGATCGCCCATACGCCGCGTCCTTCGTGGTACTCAGCGGAAGGTCTCTCAGCCTTGTACTCGGTCAGTCTCGCGCGTCTGATCTCCTTGACCTCCTTGAGGAGATCTACATCGATGCCTTCGGGATCATAGATCCAGCCGGTGGAATCGGAGCAGGTGACGACCTTAGCGCCGAGCTGCTGCGCCTTCTCGATCGCATAGATCGCGACGTTGCCGGCGCCGGAAACAGCGACGGTCTTGCCTGCGAGATCCATGCCGTGGCACTTGAGCATTTCCTGTGTCAGATAGACGAGGCCGTAGCCGGTCGCCTGGGTCCTTGCCAGAGAGCCGCCATAGGTCAGGCCTTTGCCTGTCAGAACGCCTTCGTAAATATCCTTGATCCTCTTGTACTGGCCGTACAGATAGCCGATCTCACGTCCGCCAACGCCGATGTCGCCTGCGGGTACGTCCGTGTCAGCACCGATGTGTCTGAAGAGCTCTGTCATGAAGCTCTGGCAGAATGCCATGACTTCCCTGTCGGACTTGCCCTTGGGATCGAAATCAGAGCCGCCCTTGCCGCCGCCGATCGGAAGACCGGTCAGGGAATTCTTGAAGATCTGCTCGAAGCCGAGGAACTTGATGATGCCGAGGTTTACGGAAGGATGGAAACGAAGGCCGCCCTTATACGGTCCGATCGCGCTGTTGAACTGCACGCGGAAACCGTTGTTGACCTGTACCTGTCCCTTGTCATCTACCCAGGGGACGCGGAACAGGATCGTGCGCTCAGGTGTGGTGAGACGCTCAAGCAGAGCTTCTTTTCTGAATCTGTCCTCGTCGGATTCGATCACGACGCGAAGGGACTCAAGAACTTCCTTAACAGCCTGATGGAATTCGGGCTGGGCGGGATTCTGCGCGATCACTCTCTCCAGGATTTCATCAACATATGACATTTTCGTTTCCTCCTTAAACAATGATTTACAACAATGATTTACTGCAATTTGGATTTAAGTATAATTGTATACAATCCTTGGTATAAATGAATGCTTTGCCGAAATCGTCCGTTGGGCATATTCAACAAAGCAGTCATCGCATGAAGTACGGTGTTATTATAAAACGCCCAATTGTCATGCGCAATATGTCAAAATAGAAAAGCGGGGACAAATATAGACGGAAAATTTGTCTATATTTTACAATAATAATTGTATACAATTATACAACAAATGCAATTTGTATACAATTTTTATGTATTGTTCCGATCACAGAAGAGCGATCTTCGCCTTTTCACAAGCTTCAATGACCTCCTGGGGCCAGACTGAGCTGTGCACTTCCCCGATATGCGCCTTGCGCAAAAAGAACATACAGATACGGGACTGGCCGATACCGCCGCCGATCGTAAAGGGAAGCCTGTCTTCCAGGACCGCCTTTTGGAAAGGCAATTCGGCGCGCTCGGGGCATCCGGCCTTCTCCAGCTGTTCTCTGAGAGCCTGGGCGTCCACACGGATCCCCATCGAGGAGAGCTCGAGGGCGATGTCGAGAACGGGGTAGTAAACAATAATGTCCGCGTTCAGCTTCCAGTCGTCGTAGTCAGGAGCACGTCCGTCGTGCGGTTTGCCATTCGCGAGTTTGTCGCCGATCTGCATCAGGCAGACAGCACCTTTCTCGCGGCAGATCAGGTACTCGCGCTCCTTCGGTGTTTTGTCAGGATAGAGGGCTTCCAGCTCGGAAGTTGTGAGGAAAAAGATGTCGTGGGGAAGGATCTCTTCGATATAGTCATAGCGGATCGCCATGTACTTCTCGGTCTTACGAAGGACGCGGTAGACATTCTTAACGATCGTCTGCAGTGTCTCGATCGTGCGCTCCTCTCTGGTGATGATCTTCTCCCAGTCCCACTGGTCTACGTAGATGGAATGGATGTTGTCGGTATCTTCATCGCGGCGGATCGCGATCATATCCGTATAAAGTCCTTCTCCGACGCGAAAGCCGTACTTGTCAAGGGCATAGCGCTTCCATTTGGCGAGTGAATGGACGACCTCCGCTGTTTCTCCGGACTCCCTGATGTCAAAAGAGACCGGGCGCTCAACGCCGTTGAGGTTGTCGTTGAGACCGGATTCGGGGCGCACAAAGATAGGCGCGGAAACGCGGAGGAGATTGAGACGCTCCGAAAGGAGATTCTGAAAGAAATCCTTGACGGTCTTGATCGCGATCTGTGTCTCGTGAAGGTCAAGGGCAGATTCATAGTGCTCGGGGATGATCAGGTTCTCTATCATTTGTTCCATAAGCAGCCTTTCCGCCGGCCGCGCTTCTGCGCGGACAGCCTTTCGAATGAGAGGTTTTAGAAGCAGGTCAGCCCTGCAGAGATTAAAAAACATCCATTATTTAAACGCAAATTCCAAAAAAAAGCAATAACAGGATGAAGAAAGGTTTGTTATACTTGACGATATGGGTAATGATATGGGCGAAGAAATCAGAATATCCGTCCGGGATCTCGTGGAATTTGTAATGCGCTCGGGAGATCTGGATGAGAGGGCGGCAGGCATTTCCGAGGAAGCGATGCTGGAAGGGGCGAGAATGCACAGAAAGCTCCAGAAAGAGGAGGGGCCTGAGTATATGGCGGAAGTGCCGCTCTCGATCTATTATCCGATCCGCTTTCCTGAAGAAGACGTGAATGCAGCCGTAGCAGAGTCCTTTGGCGCGCAGCCGCAGGAAATGCTGCAGGGAGCCACTGTCTTTCTTGAGGGAAGGGCGGACGGGATCTTTTCGGGATGCGATCCTGAGAACCCGATCTTCGGAGAAGCTTGGACGATCGATGAGATCAAGACAACATACAGAAGACTTTCCGCTTTAAAGGAACCTGAGCAGGTACATCTTGCGCAGGCAAAGTGTTATGCGTATATTTATCTGGTACAGAACCATCTGGAATCGGTCAGGGTCAGAATGACGTACTGCAACCTTGTGACAGAACAGGTTCGAAGGTTTACCTCCGAGTATTCCGCGGCGGAGATCGAAAAGTGGTTCGACGGCCTGATGGAGGAGTATGCCCGCTGGGTACAGCTGGAGATCCAATGGAAACAGGTGAGGGACAGATCTCTCACACAGCTTGTGTTCCCTTTTCCCTACAGGCCCGGTCAGAAGGAACTGGCCGTACACGTCTATCACACGATCTGCCACGGACGAAAGCTCTTTTTAGAAGCTCCGACCGGGACCGGAAAGACGATTTCCGCCATCTTTCCCGCGCTCAAAGCCATGGGAGAAGGAAAAGCAGACCGGCTTTTCTACTTTACCGCCAAATCCGTGACAGGGCAGGTCGCCCTTGAGACCTTTTCTCTTATGAGGGAGAACGGGCTGCGTCTTCGCAGCATCCAGCTGACCGCAAAGGAAAAGATCTGTCCGATGGAGAAAAAAACCTGCAACCCGGACGAATGCCCGAGAGCAAGAGGGCATTTCGACAGGGTCAATGAAGCTCTGTATGCGCTCCTCACTGAACAGGACGACGTGAGCAGGCAGGTCCTGGAAGCATACTCGGAAAAACACTGCGTATGCCCGTTCGAACTTGGGCTTGACGCTTCCCTTTTTGCAGACGCGATCGTGGGCGACTACAATTACCTGTTCGATCCTCACGCGCGGCTGAAGAGATTCTTCGCGGAAGGAAAGGGGAGGAGCAGGTATCTGTTTCTGGTCGATGAGGCGCATAACCTTGTCGAGAGGGGGCGGGAGATGAACAGCGCCTCGCTCTCGAGGGAGGAGTGCCGCGTCTTTCGAAGCGCCGTGAGGGGAATCTATCCGTCACTATGGAAGAAGCTGGGAAAGCTCGTCTCGGCGTATAAGCCCTTTCTGGAGCAGTTTTCGGAGGAGAACGGCCAGAGGGAGAAAGTCGCCTTTCCTGAAGAGATCGATGCCTTTGCTGATGCGGCTTACAAGGTGATGGAGGAGATGCAGTCGATCCTCTACGAACAGAGAAGAGGTGCCGCACAGGGAAAAGCGGATCCCGCGCAGGCGCAGGAAAACTTCCTGTCGGCGTATTTTGACCTGTCCCACTTCCTGACGATCTACGAGGGAATGGACGAGGCATATCGGATCTATGTGCAGAAGAACGGCAGGGAGGACTGCGTGGTCAAGCTGTTCTGCGCGGACCCGTCGGGGAAACTCTCGGAGTGCCTTGAAAAAGGCGTCTCCAGCATCCTGTTCTCGGCGACGCTGCTCCCGATCCGGTATTACAAGCGCCTTCTCGGAGGGAAAGAGGAGGATTACGAGGTCTACGCGAGGTCCTCGTTCGATCCGGAGAAGCTCGGCCTGTTTATTGCAGGAGATGTGACGAGCAGGTACCGCGCGCGCGGCGCGGAACAGTATGGCAAAATAGCGGCGTGCATACGCAGCGTCGTCTCCCAAAGGCACGGCAACTACATGGTTTTTTTCCCCTCCTACGCGTTCATGGAAGAAGTCCTCGCGGAGTACCGGGAGCGGTGGCCGGAAGACGAAGAGACAGTATTTGCCGTACAGAGCCCGCAGATGACGGAAAAAGAGAGGCAGGCGTTCCTCGACCGCTTTAAAGAGAGCGGCACAGGCGGCAGTGAGAGCGGCGGCAAGAGCGCTGCGGAGAGCGGCTGTGACAAGAGCCTTCTGGGATTCTGTGTACTCGGAGGGGTCTTCAGCGAGGGGATCGATCTGCGGCAGGACAGACTGATCGGTTCCCTTGTAGTGGGCACCGGTTTCCCGCAGATCTGTGTGGAGAGAGAGATCTTAAAGCGCTATTTTGACGAAAAGGGCGAGAACGGATTTGACTACGCTTACCGGCTGCCGGGCATGAACAAGGTGCTGCAGGCGGCGGGAAGAGTGATCCGGACAGCCGACGATGTGGGCGTCGTCGTGCTGATGGACGAGCGATTCCTGACGGGACAGTACAGGAGACTGTATCCAGCTGAATGGCAGGAAATCAGGTTTACCAACAGCTTGGAGATTGGGGATAAAGTGTCCAGATTTTGGGATGAATGGCTGTAATTGTGGATAACTTTGTGGACAATGGGGATTTCTTTATGGAAATTTTACAATTATCCCTTGAAAAAAGTTAAAGAATATGATAATAGGAGGACCAACCGTAATGTGGGCAGAAGAGAGCGTAATATATCAGATCTATCCATTGGGTATGTGCGGCGCGCCGTACGAAAATGACGGAATACAGGCGCACAGGATCCTGGAAGTGAAGGCCTGGATCCCGCATCTTACAAAACTCGGGATCACAGCAGTCTACTTCTGCCCGGTCTTTGAATCTGATACGCACGGCTACAACACAAGGGACTATAAGAAGATCGACTGCAGGCTCGGCACGAACGAGGACTTCAAAGAGGTCTGCGACGCGCTTCACGAAGCAGGGATCCGCGTGATCCTGGACGGAGTGTTCAACCACGTAGGCCGCGGCTTCACGCAGTTTGCCGATGTGCTGAAAAGAAAATGGGAGTCACCGTACAGGGACTGGTTCAATGTAAGCTTTGACGGGAATTCCCCTTATAACGACGGACTGTGGTACGAGGGCTGGGAAGGCCACTATGATCTTGTAAAGCTCAATCTCAGAAATGAGGAAGTGATCGCGCACCTGTTTGACGCGATAAAGTACTGGGTGGAATATTTCGATATCGACGGGCTTCGCCTTGACGTAGCGTACTGCCTCGACAGGAACTTCATCCGGAGGCTGCGCGGTTTCACGGATTCCCTGAAGCAGGATTTCTACCTGATCGGCGAGATCCTCGGCGGCGACTACAAGACGATCATGGGCGAGGGAATGCTCCACTCAGCGACGAACTACGAGTGCTACAAGGGGCTGTTCTCGAGCTTCAACAGCATGAATATGTTCGAGGTCAATCACTCACTCATGCGCCAGTTCGGCTCTGACCCGTGGTGCCTGTACAGGGGCTTCCATCTGCTGTCCTTTGTCGACAACCACGATGTGACGAGAGTGGCGAGTGTTTTGACAGAGCAGAAGCATCTGCCGCTGATCTATGCGCTGGCGTTCGGCATGCCGGGCATCCCCTGCGTCTACTACGGCAGCGAGTGGGGCATCGAAGGCCATAAGAAACAGGGAGACCCCGCGCTCCGGCCCCGGATCGAAAAGCCGGAGTGGAATGAACTGACGTCGTGGATCGCGAAGCTCGCTTCTGCCAAAAAAGCGTCAAAAGCCCTGTGTTACGGCGATTTCAGAAGCGTCGTCCTGACAAATAAGCAGTGCATCTTTGAGAGAAAGAGCGAGGACGAGCGGGTCATGGTGGCGATCAACGCGGACAAAGAGGAATATGTGGCGCACTTTGACGCCGGCTGCGGCACGGCGGTAGACCTGATCACCGGCAAGCCGCACGATTTTGGCGGCGGATCGAGGCTCCCCGCATACAGCGCGGCATTTTGGAAAATGGAAAAGTAAGCCTGCGGCGGCAAGCCGTTTTTGAAAACAGAAAGAGGGTGTGATATGAGCATAAAAATAATCCTGATCGCAGCACTGCTTCCGTGCGCTGTCCTGTTGCATTACATTTACAGGAAGGATGCGATCGAAAAGGAGCCGACGAACCTTCTGGTCAAGCTTTTGGCGTTCGGCTGCCTGTCGACGATCCCGGCGATCGTTTTGGAATCGGTAGGGACTACTGTCCTCTCCAATATCTTCTATCAGAGCTCCCTGCTCTACATTTTCCTCGAGAACTTCATCGTGGTTGCTGTGTCGGAGGAGATCTGCAAGAGGTTCATGCTCAAAATGCTCAGCTGGAGGCATCCGGCCTTCAACTACGTATTTGACGGAGTGGTCTACGCGGTCTTTGTCTCCCTGGGCTTTGCGGCGCTGGAAAATGTCGGCTATATCCTGAGTTTTGGCCTTGAGGTCGCGCCGATCCGCGGACTGGCGGCCATCCCCCTGCACGCGATCTGCGGCCTGTTCATGGGTCACTGGTATGGACTTGCGAAGTATTTTGAGAATATCGGGGAATACGGGCGCTCAAGGAGCAGTATGGGGTTGAGCCTTCTGATCCCGGTACTGATCCACGGATTCTATGATTTCTGCGCATCTGTGAACAGCGAGATGATGGGATATATCTGGCTGCTCTTCGTCGTGATCGTCGATATCATTGCGATCAGGGCAGTGAAGCAGTATTCGAAGACGGATCAGCCGCTGTGAGACGCAGAAGAGAATTGTATGCGTAAAGTTTCAGGAAACAGGTGATCCCCAAAAACTGCTGATTCGAAAAGTTAAAGAAAGTAGTTGACACGCGGTGGACGCTGAGGTATATTAATTGGTGTCCACCGCGAAAAGCGGCAGCAAATGCGATAGTAGTACAGTTGGTAGTACGCCACCTTGCCAAGGTGGAGGTCGCGAGTTCGAGCCTCGTCTATCGCTCTGATGGAGAGCATTCCGTCACAATTTCATAAATGCGATAGTAGTACAGTTGGTAGTACGCCACCTTGCCAAGGTGGAGGTCGCGAGTTCGAGCCTCGTCTATCGCTCTAAGGGAATCGGTAATCGCCGATTCCTTTTTTTAAGCGTAAGCAATGAGCCATGCATGAACAGAACGAAAGGCATCCGCCCGGGTGCTCGCACACGGGCGGATGCCTTTAAGACCGGATGTAAGCCGCGAATGCCGCGACTGTGAAAAGCCGCAGGCTGCGAACCTGCCGGTATGGCTCATTTCATGATCGCTCTAAACGATCACCAGACAATCCCTTCCCTCATTCCTTAGCGCCGAGGAGAAAAAGACCTCCATCACCTTGCTCATATACAGGGTATCTCCGGTTCCGGCCGTCTCGTAAGCTGAATGCATCGCGAGCTGCGGAAGTCCCACATCTGCTGTGGAGACAGAGAAATGCGTCATGGACTGGTGGCCCAGCGTGGAACCGCCGAGAATATCGGAGCGGTTCGTGAATTCCTGGCAGGGAACGCCCGCCCTGTGACAGACTTCCTTGAAAACGGCAGCAGCAACGGCATCTGTCGTGTAACGCAGGGAAGCGTTGTATTTGAGAACGGGACCTTTATTGAGACCGGGGCGGTTCACCGGATCCGCTTTGTCCGGGTAATTGGGGTGCACCGCGTGCGCGTTGTCCGCGCTGATCATAAAGGAGCCGACAGTCATGATCCGGAACTGCTCGTCGCTCCATGAGAGGGCGTTGCCGATCCGGTGAAGGATATCCGAGAGATAGCCGGAATCCGCGCCCTGCCTGGAACGGGAGCCGACTTCCTCGTTGTCAAAGACGGCGAGGACGGGAATAGCCCCCGCTTCCGGTGTTTTGTCCTGTGCTGCGAGGAAGCCCTTGAGATCCGCGAACCCGCACTGCAGGTCATCCAGTCGTCCGGCGGATAAAAACTCGTTCTTTGCGCCCCAGATCGCGCCCCGCCCCCTGACGTACAGGTACAGGTCGTGGGCGAGGATCTCCTCAGCGGCACAGCCCGCTTCGCGGGCGATCAGTTCCATGAAGGAGCCTTCGGAACCTGTAAGGCCGTAGATCGGCAGCAGGTCCTTCTGCAGGTTGAGGGTCTGTCCCTCGTTCATCTGCCTTTCCATATGGATGGCGAGCCGGGGGATCATCACCAGATCCCTGTCGACGCGGACCAGACGGGACTCGAGGCCGTGCGCTGTGCGGACAACGACCCTTCCCGCGACGGAAAGCGGGCGGTCGAACCAGGACTGCATGATAAGGCCGCCGTATTTTTCCACATTGAGGCGGATGTATCCGTTCCCGGTCATCTCCGGGTTGACCTTGATCTTCAGGGACGGGCTGTCCGTATGGCTTGCACCGATCATAAACCCGGTCGGCGCTGAGTGCGGCAGCCGGAACGCAATAATGGACGACTCCCCGCGCACGGCAAAATAGCGTCCGCCCTTTTTAAGCGTCCATGGAGCGGATTCCCTGAGTTCTTCATAGCCCTCCCCGAGCAGGATTTTGCGGATCGTGTCGGCCGCATGATAGGAAGTGGGGCATTTCTGCAGGAAATCGAGCAGCTCTTCATTGATCTCTTTATTGCTCTCTTTATTGCTCTCTTTATTGATCTCTTTGTCGATCGTGTCATCTGACCGGTTTTGAGCCGGTAAATCTGTCAATGTCATAATTGCCTCCGGAAAACAGTATCAGTTAACTTTCATTATAGCATGTTTTGCCCTGAAAGTGAGACAAAGGGTCTGTCCCTTTGTCTCACTTCCGGACACAAAAAAAACACAGGGATCGCCGGTCAAAAACCACACATTTACTTGTAAAAAACCGGGCAATGCACTACAATGTTCACGGCAGACAAAAGGGCGCAATGCCCCACATTGACTCCCGGAAGGGGAGCAGTGATGAAAGGAGAGTTTATGAAAAAGAGAATACTAGCAGGAATCCTTGCTGTAAGCCTGGTGGGTGCACTTTTCACCGGATGCGGTAAAGGCGCTTCACAGAGTGGAAGCAGCTCCAGCGCTGCGCCTGCGGAAGGCACAGAGCAGACCGCGGATGGCGCCGGACAGGCGGCATCGGAAACCGTGGAGCAGACAGCCAGGGCAAAAGCCAATGAAGTAGTCATCGGCATTGCCCAGGATCTTGATCAGAGCCTGGATCCCCACTACACAGTGGCGGCAGGCACCAAAGAAGTCATGTTCAACGTCTTTGAGGGACTTGTCAAGTATGATTCCAACGGCGATACCATCCCTGCGGTGGCATCGGACGTCGCGATCTCTGATGACGGTCTCGTCTATACGTTTACCCTTCGCGACGGCGTAAAGTTCCACAACGGAGATACCGTGGATCTTGACGACGTTATCTATTCTGTTACCCGCTGCAAGGAAGACCCCAACGTCAACCCTCAGACATCCAAAGGACTGGCTTGCATTGCGAGTCTTGAGAAGGATGGAGACAACAAGCTTGTGATGACGCTCTCTGAGCCCAACACAGAGCTTATGTCACTGCTCACGCTTGCGATCCTCCCCGCTGATTATGACAAACAGGACACGGCGCCCGTTGGCACCGGTCCTTATAAATTCATCTCCCGTACGGCACAGGAATCTGTCGAGCTCGAGAAATTCGGGGACTACTGGGGCACGCCCGGTAACATCGACAAGGTCACCTATAAGATCAACGAGAGCGCGGAAGGCCTGATCATGGGGCTTCAGAGCGGTGCGCTGGATCTTGTCTCTCACCTGACTATCACGCAGACGCAGGAACTGGGTACAGATGATTTCAATATCGAGCAGGGCTCTATGAACCTCGTACAGGCCCTCTACCTTAATAACGCGAGGGCTCCTTTTGACAACGAGCTGGTGCGCCAGGCGATCTGCTATGCCGTTGACAGGCAGGGCGTTCTGGATATGGCGTTTGACGGTCTGGGATTCCCGATCGGCTCCAATGTGTTCCCGGCGTTCACGAAGTATTTTGACGAGAGCCTTACAGACTACTACGACCACAACCCGGATAAGGCGAAGGAGCTTCTGACACAGGCAGGCTATCCCGACGGATTTGATCTGGTCATCACGGTTCCCGCGAACTACCAGCCCCACTGCGATACGGGAGAAGTGATCGCGGAGCAGCTCAAGGAAGTAGGCATTAACGCGACGCTGGATAAAGTCGAGTGGAACACCTGGCTTGAGAAGACCTATTCCGGAAGAGATTTCCAGGCGACCGTGATCGGACTGACGGCAGACCCGCTGACAGCGAGAAGCCTTCTGGAGAGATTTACTTCCACAGCAAATAACAACTTCATTAACTACAACAACGCGGATTACGATGCTCTGTTCGAGCAGGCAGTCAAGTGTTATGACGACCAGGAACAGGTGAAGATCTACAAGGAAATGGAGAAGAACCTGACCGAGCACGCGGCGAACGTCTATATCCAGGATATGGCGGACCTGATCGCTGTTCGCAAAGGACTGACGGGTCTTACCTTCTATCCGCTGTATGTCCTCGACGTATCCACGCTGAAATGGCAGTGACGCTGACAGTATTCCGGAACCGGACTGCATAAAAATCGCGCAGCAATAGGATTTTTCTTATTGCTGCGCTTCTTGCTTGTCAGCAGTGAGCTGAGAGCTGCGAACATGCCGGCGCGGCTCATTGCCCGGACACCCTCCATGTCAAATAGAGAAAGGAGCCTCAGCTTTGAAATTCGCAGTGCGCCGCATTACGGCGCTTCTTATTACCATGATCATGGTATCCTTTCTGGCTTTTGCCGCCTTCCATATGATCTCCGGCGACCCCGCACAGGCGATCCTGGGGACGAATGCCACACCGGAAAGATTGGAACTGATGAGGCAGCAGCTTGGTCTCGATAAACCGTTCCTCGTTCAGTATTTCAGCTGGCTGACCGGATTCTTTTCTGGGAATCTCGGCATTTCCTACAGCTACAGACAGCCTGTTGCGAGCCTGATCATGCCCAAACTGAAGGTGACGCTCCTCATGGTCATGATCAGTTTCGTGATCATCGTGGTGTGTTCGCTTCCTCTTGGCCTTCGTTCCGCGCAGAAGGCCAGCGGCCGCTTTGACTGGGTTCGGACGACGATCGGACAGCTTTGCATGGCAGTGCCCGCGTTCTTCCTCAGTATCCTGGTCTCGTATCTGTTCGGCATCGTTCTCAAGTGGTTCACACCGGGCGATTTTCCGAAGATCGACAGGAATTTCGCAGGGGCTGTCAGGTATCTGTTTTTTGCCGCTGTCTGTATTGCGATCCCCAGGATCGCGATGACGGTTAGAATGCTTCGGAGCACGATCATCCAGGAGATGGAGAAGGACTATGTCCGCACGGCCATCTCCAGGGGAAACGACAGGTCGGAAGTCCTCCGGAAGCATGTCCTTAAGAACTCCCTGGTGCCGACGATCACGTTCCTCGGCCAGACGATGGCGGAGATCGTGGGCGGAAGCATCGTTGTCGAGCAGGTTTTTGGCATCCCCGGGATGGGGAGGTTCCTCGTGGCATCGATCTCCAACAGGGACTATCCGGTCGTGGAAGCTCTGGTCGTCATTCTGGCGTTCTGGGTCATCCTCTCGGGAACCGTTGCGGATCTGATCGGTCAAAAGATCGACCCGCGTCTCAGACTGGGAGGCCGAGCATGAAGAAATACAAACTGAATGGCTACCTGGTAGCGGGGATCATCCTCACAGGCATTATTATATTGTGGATCATCGCCGGGAGGTTTTACACTCCCTATAATCCCACCAAAATGAGCTCGGCGAAGCTCCAGGGACCGTCCCTCGCGCACCTGTTCGGGACGGATAAATTCGGCAGGGATATCTTCAGCCGCGTTATGCAGGGGTCCGGCACGACACTTGTGATCGCTGTACTGACAATTTTGATCGGCAGTGTCTGCGGTACGATCGTCGGCGCTATGACCGGTTACTTTGGCGGAATGCTGGACGAAGTATTGATGCGTATCAACGACGCTCTGACCGCGTTTCCGAGCATACTGCTCGCCCTGGTCATCATCAGTATCCTGGGCCCGGGCAAGCAGAATGTCATCATCGCGCTGGGAATCGTCTTTATTCCGAGTTATGCGCGCGTGACAAGGACGGCCTTTGCCTCCCAGCGGGAAGTCAACTATATCACGAGCGCGAGGCTGATGGGAGCGAGCAGCTCCCGGATCCTTCTCGTCCATATGCTGCCAAACACGCTCCACGTGCTTCTGCCGGCAATGACGATCGGCTTTAACAACGCAGTACTTGCGGAGGCGAGCATGAGCTTTCTCGGGATCGGCGTTACGCCGCCGGACGTCTCTATGGGGTATATGCTCTCCGAGGCGCAGGGAATGTTCAAATCGGCGCCCTGGTACGCGCTGAGCGTCGGCATGGTAATCGCGCTCCTGGTCTTCGGCGTGGGTCTCATCGGCGAAGGGCTGCAGCGCAGAAATAAGGAGGTGGACTGATGCTTGAAGTCAGAGATCTCCATGTGAAATTCCATAACAGAGACAGGGAAGCGGTTGCAGGCGTAAGCTTTACGATCCGCGAAGGCGAGATCCTCGGTCTTGTGGGAGAATCCGGCTCCGGAAAATCCGTCACGGCGATGAGTATCGCGGGCCTTCTTCCCAGAAAAAAATGCGATTACAGAGGCGATGTCCTGGTGGACGGCGAAGATATGCTTCACGCCGACCGAAGCTTTCTGCGGAAAGTGCAGGGCAGCAAGATCGGCGTTGTCTTCCAGGAGCCGATGAGCGCCATGGACCCCCTCATGAAAGTCGGAAAACAGGTGGAAGAGGTCCTGGAGATCCACACGGATATGAAGCCGGAAGAGAGAAAAAAGAGGGCGATCGAGGCGCTGACGGACGTCGAGCTTCCGGATCCGGAGGCGGTATACGACAAGTATCCGCACGAGCTGTCCGGAGGAATGCTTCAGAGATCCATGATCGCCGCGGCGATCGTCAGCCGACCGGGCCTCCTTCTCCTTGACGAGCCTACGACAGCACTGGACGTCACGATCCAGGCGCAGATCTTAAAGCTCCTTGAAAAACTCAATAAGGAATACGGGATGTCCATGCTCTTTATCTCCCATAACCTCAATGTCGTGCGAAAGCTCTGCAAGCGCGTCGCCGTCATGCAGAAGGGCGTGATCGTGGAAGAGGGACTGACCGACGATGTCTTTTTCAGGCCGCAGCATCCCTATACGCAGCATCTGATCGCCTGCATTCCGGCGAGAGTAAAAGTGATCGCCAAGAAGAACGCAGAGTCGCGTATGCCGACAGAGTTGACAGAAGGGACGGTTCTCTCTGTCAATGCGGAAACGGACGTGAAGGGAGGTGAGCGGTATGAATGACAACGTCGATCGTATCGATGATATTGTTGAGTCGATCGCGCCTGTACTTGGCATGGAGTCCATCGAAAAAGCAGCCGAACCGCCCGAGGTGCAGCATCCGCTCGTTCTTGAAGTCAAACATGTGAACGGCGGTTACCGCACGCCCGGCCTCATCGGCAGGGGAAAATACCATCAGGTTCTCTTCGACGTAGATTTTAACATCAGACACGGTGAGATCATGGGACTTGTGGGAGAGAGCGGCACCGGTAAATCCACACTCGCCAAGATGATCCTCGGCATGGAAAAGCCTGAGCAGGGGCAGATCATTCACTATACAAAAAGGCCCCAGATCATCTTTCAGGATCCCTACAGTTCATTGAATCCGGCGTATTCTGTCGAGTGGTCGCTAGAAGAGCCGCTGCGCGTTTTTGGCAAATACGATGAACCGGAGAGAAAGCGACGTGTGCGCGAAATGCTTGCAAGAGTGGAACTGCCGGAAGAGTGCCTGTACGCAAAGCCTTCGGAATTATCCGGCGGGCAGAGACAGAGGGTCAGTATCGCGGCGGCCCTTATCCGGAGGCCGCGGTTCATCATCGCGGACGAGCCGGTCTCGGCGCTGGACGTCACGATCCAGGCGCAGATCCTTCAGCTCCTTCGGGACCTGCGGGAAGAACTCGACCTGAGTTACCTCTTTATTTCGCACGACCTGAACGTCGTCTACCAGCTTTGTGACAGAGTCCTTGTCATGAAGAAGGGACGGATCGTGGAGCAGGGGACCGTAGACGAAGTCTACGACCACCCGAAGGAAGAGTATACGAAGCAGCTGCTGGCGGCAGCGCAGTAAAAAAGTGAGCCGGGATTTTCCTCGGCTCACTTTTTGCATTTTCTGCGGTGTCATTCTCACATATTCTTTTACTTATTCTTTTCTTTGCTCTCCTCAGCGATCATCCTGCCCCGGAGCTCTTCGAGCATCACGGGCGTGTAACCTATCCTCTCAACACTGACGCAGGCGCTCCGGCTGCTGACGGAACAGTAAGTCGGATTATTGTGTACATGGCCGTAGAGATTGGCGTAAGGCATGCTGCGGCTTATGTATAGCGGATCGTGGGAGAGCATAAAGAATCCTTTCAGGATGACCGGAAGATCATAGCACTCCTCAAATCCCAGTTCACGCCACTTCTGAGCGGAGAGGCAGAGATCATGGTTCCCCATAACAAGATATTTATGTCCCTTCAGCTGCGAGAGCAGTTCGCGGCAGCGGTCTTCGCCCTGCGAACAGAAGTCGCCCAGATGATAGACAAGATCATCGTCTCCGACAGTCCCGTTCCACCGCCGGACCATCTCCAGGTCCATTTCCTCCACATCCCGAAACGGCCTCTCCTCATACAGCCTGATATTCTCGTCCCCAAAGTGCGTGTCGGCGATCAAAAAGATCCTCCCGGCTCCTTCTGAAATACTATTACTGCTGGACATCGTACCTATCCCCCCACCTTGACTATTTCTGATAAGTGCTAAAAACATATTACCACATAGAAGGTGAAGTTTGTAACTGATACGAAAGGCATAGAGAAGACCCTATATACGTCCGGCGGAGAGAATTAGAGGATCGTGAGCCGACGCCGGGCACGTAAGAGGCCTCCGTCAATCACCGCTTTATATTTTGTTTAGAATAATCCCAATAATAATTGACATAAAGTTTAGCAATAGTATAATTGTGAATCGTAGCGAAAAAAGTTTAGTGACAGAATATTTTCAGTATATTATAGGAAATGTCGGAAAGCGCCGGACATCTACGGAAAAAGAAGGAAAAATGTACGAAAAAAAGCAGGGGAAAAAGCGGCGCGGAAGGATCGTCGGATCAGGAAGGCGGTACGGATGGAAACAGATAACGTGAACAGAGATATCGGAAGAAGGATCAAAGATCTCCGGAACCGTAACGGCCTGACCCAGCAGGAGCTGGCGGACCGAACGGAACTCACGAAGGGTTTTATCTCCCAGCTTGAGAGGGGCCAGGTCTCCGCGTCGGTGGTGACACTGATGGACCTCATCGAGTGCCTCGGGACGACACCGGCGGAATTCTTTAAGGATGAAGAGGAAAAAGTCGTTTTCACGGAATCGGAGTACTTCGAAAAACTGGACGAAATGGGCAACAGCAAACAGTGGATCGTGCCTACGGCGCAGAGATTCCAGATGGAGCCGCTGCTCGTGCTGGTGCAGCCCCACTCCTCGCTGGAGGAGGACAAGCCTCATAACGGAGAGGAATTCGGATACCTGATGAGCGGGAGGCTCAATATTCATCTGGGAGAGAAGGTGTACCACATAAAGTCCGGGGAAAGTTTCTATTATCAGGCGTCACAGAAACATCGGATCGAAAATCCCGGCAGCAGGCCCGCAAAGTTCTTGTGGATCAGCACGCCGCCGGAGTTTTAAGACACGATACGAAGCATTTGGGATAAGAATTGCTGTACAGGCATCATAAACCATAGATTATGAACGGAGACCAAGGAAATGGACAAGAATACTAATATCATTGAACTGCGAGGGATCACTAAGGTATATGAAGACGGTTATACTGCGGTTGACGATTTCAATCTGGAAGTGAAGAGGGGGGAATTTGTGACGCTTCTGGGACCTTCCGGCTGCGGCAAGACGACGACGCTCCGCATGATCGCCGGTTTTGCGATGCCTACAAAGGGGGAGATCCTCTTAAACGGCAAACCGATCACGAACCTGCCGCCCTACGAGCGCCCCGTCAATACGGTATTCCAGAGATACGCTCTTTTCCCGCACATGAATATCTTTAACAATATCGCGTTCGGCCTCAGGCAGAAGAAGACACCGAAGGATGTGATCGAGCGCAAGGTCAGGAGAGTCCTGGACCTGGTGGACCTCGAGGGCTTTGAAGAGAGAAGCGTCAGCACGCTCTCCGGCGGACAGCAGCAGAGGATCGCGATCGCCCGAGCGCTTGTCAATGAGCCTGAGATCCTTCTCCTCGACGAACCTCTTGGCGCACTGGATCTCAAGATGCGCAAGGAGATGCAGCTCGAGCTTAAAGACATGCACGACAAGCTGGGCATCACCTTCATCTATGTCACGCACGACCAGGAAGAAGCGCTCACGATGTCCGATAAGATCGTCGTTATGAGCGAGGGCAAAATACAGCAGATCGGCACTCCCGAAGACATCTACAACGAGCCGAAGAACGCGTTCGTCGCCGACTTCATCGGCGAGAGCAATATCTTCAACGGAATGATGACGGGCAAGCTCAAGGCGAGATTCTGCGGCGGCGAGTTTGACTGCGTGGACGACTACGAGGAAGGCACTCACATTACGGCGGTCGTAAGACCGGAGGACGTGGTGCTCGTGAAGCCGGAAACCGGCACGATCCAGGGCGTTGTCGACAGCGTGATCTTTAAGGGAATGCATTACGAGATCACTGTTTTGTCAGGAAAGAACGAGATTGTGAGCCAGACCGTTAACTCTGCGAAGGCAGGGGACAGGGTCGGCATCCGCGTTGCGCCGGGCAATATCCACATCATGCTCGCGGAGGACCACACGAACCTCTTCTTCGCGGACATCAACCGCGACTTCAAGCTGGAGTACAACGACCACCTGCTGGATACGAGCGTGACCAGGATCATCAAGGGAAGCCACAGGAATGAAGAGGGCACGCTTTTGGATGCCAGCGGAGAGGCGATCGATCCCAACAGGATGCGCATCCAGGTGGCGATCGGACCGAATGATATCCAGATGACGGATGACCAGGAAGCCGGTCTGGTTCAGGGAACCATCAGCAACCTGATCTACAAGGGCGACCACTACAGCTATATCATCCACACGGAACTGGAGCAGGATTTCGTCGTCAACGACGAGTACCTGTGGAATATGGGAGACCGCGTCAGTCTCCTGATGCCTGTGGACAAGATGACATTCACGCTCAAAAAGAAGTGATATTTTAAGAGCAGATATCTTAAGAGCGGATATCTTATGAGCGGATGTCTTAAGAGCGGCCGGTAAAATGCCTGACCGTTATGATATGTTGTAATGATACGGAGGAAGAACATTGAGCATTTCAAGAAAGAACCTGGGAATTCCATACGCCGTGTTTCTTATGATCTTCGTCGTGGCGCCCCTGATCGTTCTCATTTTTTACGCGTTTACGAACGGACAGGGACAGTTCACGCTGGAGAATCTCACAGGATTTTTCACGGATCCCAACACGCTGGGGACGCTGTTCTACAGCTTTGCGATCTCGTTTGTCACGACGGCGATCTGCCTTCTTCTGGCTTACCCGATCGCATATATACTTGCGATGAGCGAACTTAAGACCAAGTCGGTGATCGTCATGGTGTTCGTGCTCCCCATGTGGATCAATTTTTCCCTGCGCATTACGGCGCTTAAGGAAGTACTCACGCTCCTTGAGGGAAATCTCGCGAGATTTCCGTTCTTTAACGCTGTGATCGGCATAACATACGATTTCCTGCCCTTCATGATCCTGCCGATCTTCACGACGATCTCGAAGCTCGACCCCGCGCTCCGCGAGGCAGCCATGGACCTGGGCGCGAACAAATGGCAGACATTTTTGCAGGTCACGCTCCCCCTGTCGGTGCCCGGCATCGTCAGCGGCGTCTCTATGGTGTTTTTGCCAGCTATGACGAACTACGTCGTCCTGGATATGCTCTACAACAGCACTTACATCATGGGCAGCCTCATCGGCAGCTACTTCTCGGCATATAACTGGCACGGAGGCTCCATGATCGCGCTGATCCTGCTGGTGATCATCTGTATTTTCACCCTGCTCACTTCGACCGGGGAGGAGACCGCGGAGAGAGGAGGTGCCCTGTTATGACAGCCAAAATAGTGAAGCGCGCATTTTTACTCCTCATGCTCCTGTTTATCTACCTGCCGATCCTGATCCTGGCGGTCTACAGCTTTACCAGCGCTACGCAGATCGGCGCGATCCGCGGTTTCTCCGTGAAGAATTACGTGACGCTGTTCACGACGCCGGAACTGACGGACATGATCAAGGGAACGCTGTTTTTGGCGCTCGGCTCGGCGTTTATCGCGACGATCCTCGGGACACTGGGGGCGATCGGCGCCTTTTATTCCGGACGGAAGGCATCGACGCTGATCACGTCTCTCAACCAGGTCCCGGTCGTAAACGCGGATGTCGTGACGGGATTCTCGATCTGTATTCTGCTGGTCGTCGTGCTGCACGTCAGCAAAGAAACCTTTATACCGCTCGTGGCGGGACATGTGACGCTCTGCGCGCCGTTCGTGTTTTTGTCCGTCATGCCCAAGATCAAGCAGATGGACTCGAGTATCTACGAGGCGGCGCTGGACCTCGGCGCTACGCCCTTTACGGCTCTGATGCAGATCGTTATCCCGCAGATCGTACCGGGTATCATCTCCGGTTTTGCACTGGCGGTCACCCTTTCTCTGGATGATTACTTTATCGCGATGTACACAAAGCCCGCGATGTTCAACACGATCAGTACCTATGTCGTCAACGCGACCAAGGGCTCCCAGACAACGATCAAAACAGCGCTCTGGGCACTCTCTACAGTGATCTTCGCGGTCGTCGTCCTGATCGTGGTGGGAATGAACATCAGAGCCATGAGGCAGGAAGGAGGACGCCGTGAAGTATAAAAAAAGAACATGGTCTGTCCTTACCGCTGCGGCTGCCGCGCTCATCATGACAGCCGGCATCGTTTTCGCGGCTCCCATGAGTGTCTGTGCAGCCGGGGAAACCGCCTCTGAAGAAGAAGTTGTCCTTCGCGTGTGCAACTGGGAGGAGTACATTGACCTGGGTGACTGGGACGAGGAAGAGACGATCGAGCTGGAGTCGGGGGATATCATCGGAGAGAACTCCATAATGGAGGACTTTGAGGCATGGTACGAGGAGACCTACGGGATCAAAGTGAAGGTGGAGTATTCCACTTTCGGCACGAACGAGGATCTCTACAACATGCTGACACTGGGCGATGAGTACGATCTTGTCTGCCCTTCGGAATACATGTTCATGAAACTGATAACGGAGAATATGCTCGTTCCGCTTTCCGACGGTTTTTTTGACGAATCTGTGGAGGAGAACTATTATGTGAGGGGCGTTTCCCCATACATCAGAAAGGTATTCGACGAACACCAGATCGGCGGAGAGCCGTGGAGCCGCTACGCGGCAGGGTATATGTGGGGCGTCACCGGTATCGTCTACAATCCGGATGTCGTTACCAGGGAGGAAGCTTCCACCTGGAAGATCCTGAGCAATCCGAAATTCAACAGACAGGTCACTATCAAGGACAATGTAAGGGATTCTTATTTTGCCGCAGTGGGCGCGATCAAGTCGGATCTGCTCACTACGGACGCTTTCCGGTCCGATCCGGAATACGCGCAAAAGCTCGAGGATGAGATGAACGATACGTCCCCGGAAATGATAGCGAAGGTGCAGGACTACCTGCAGCAGGTCAAGGACAATGTCTATTCCTTCGAGACGGATTCCGGCAAGGCGGATATGATCACCGGCAAAGTCGTCGCCAACTACCAGTGGTCGGGTGACGGCGTTTACTCGCTGGACCAGGCGGAGGAAGACGATTTCATCCTCGCGTTCGCGGTGCCGAAGGAGAGCACGAACATCTACTTCGACGGCTGGGTCATGCTCAAGAACGGGATCCGCGACAACGCGGCCAAACAGCATGCGGCGGAAGCGTTCATCAACTTTACTTCAAGACCCGACAATGCCGTGCGCAATATGTACTATATCGGCTACACTTCCGTGATCTCGGGCGGCGATGATCCGACGATCTTTGAATACGCGGAGTACAATTACGGCGCGGATGACGACGAAGAAGAAATCGAAGAATACGATCTCGGGTACTTTTTTGACGAAGACGGGGAGTCCGGAGACTATGTGATCGAGGCACCGGCGGAACAGCTTGAGCGTCAGCTCTTTGCGGCTTATCCGCCGCAGGACGTCATGGACAGGTCCGCTGTCATGGTCTGTTTTGACAAGGAGCAGAACGCTTCGATCAACAGGATGTGGATCAACGTGCGCTGCTACAATCTCCTAAAAGCGCCGGTCTGGGCATGGATCCCCGTGATCGCGGTACTGTGCGGCATTGTCTGCCTTGCGGTGATCCGCATCAAAGCGGTGTTAAAAGCGCGCGGTAAAGGGTAAGGACTGACTGGACAGAACGAAGGTATTTGAGATAAAATAGAGAGGGTATGAATCGGGAATAAACTGATCAGGTACAAAACCGGTCAGTTAAAGGCTAGTCAGGATATAGCTGTTCAGGAATGGAGGAGTTGGTATGACGATCGAGAAAAAAGCGGAAGGCGGTCTGCTGAAACTCAAGGTATCCGGAAGACTTGATACTATGACGGCACCGGAACTGGAAAACGTCATTAAAGAGAATCTCAATGGTGCGGAGAAGCTGGTTCTGGATTTCAAAGATCTGGAATATATCTCCTCGGCAGGACTGCGTGTAGTACTCGGAGCAAGAAAGGCGATGGGAAACGGAGCGTTCTCCGTGTGCAACCTCTGCAGCGATGTCAGGGAAATTTTTGACATAACCGGTTTCTCGGATATCATTACGATAGAATAAAATACAGGCATAAATAAAAAGGGAGGCCACATGGCCTCCCTTTTTCAAGGCTTATAAATGACGGAGAGCATGGTGATGTCGTCAAACTGGGGAGCGCTTCCGACAAAGTCATGGATGGAATCCGTCATCTGCCGGATCAGCTGCTCCGGGCCAGCGTCAGGATCCTGGTTGAGAGAAGCGACCATGCGGTCCATACCGAACAGTTTGTTGTCCTTGTCTGTGGCCTCTACGACACCATCCGTGTAGACGAACAGCCGGTCGCCGGGCGAGAGCGTCAGCTGATAATCCGTGTACTGCATCCCTTCGAGCGCGGCCAGGACCAGGCCGTGTTTGTCCCGCAGGATTTCGAAGGGGCAGCCCTTTCTGCTCAGGGCCGGATACTCGTGTCCTGCGTTAGCTGCGGTCAAAACACCGGTGGAGAGCTCAAGGATCCCGAGCCAGACAGATACGAACATCCCGGTCTCATTGCTCCTGCAGACCAGATCGTTGATCTTTGTGAGCACTGTGGAAGGCGAATCGCCGGAGTGCATGCTCACTTTGAAGATCGATTTTGTGATGGCCATGAACAGCGCGGCCGGAATTCCCTTGCTGGATACGTCCGCAATGGAGAGGACCAGGTGGTCGTCGTCGAGGAGAAAGAAATCGTAGAAATCTCCGCCGATTTCTTTGGCGGGGTCCATGGAAGCATACAGGTCAAAATCGTCTCTTTCCGGGAATGCCGGGAATTTGCCCGGCAGCATGTCTCTCTGGATCCGCGCGGCGATTCCGAGCTCCGTGCGGGTCCTCTCTTTTTCGCCTGTCACTTTCACCAGATGCTTCAGGTACTGCACGATCTTCTTTTCCATACTGCGGATCTCTTCGTAGAGATCCTCGATCTCATCCCTGCTGTGAATGTCAAGGTCGAGAATGTCGTCCTCATCGTACTGGCCCTTTTTATCCGTGAACGTTCTTGCCGCCTTCGCGAGTCTGTTCAGAGGCTTGGTGACATTGCGGCGCATGAAGAAAACGCCGATCACGGCGGCAATGGTGGCGAGAATCAGAGCGTTGAGGATGCTTTTCGCAGCGAAGCGGCGGTGTTTTGTCAAAAGAGCGTCCATACTGATGTCAACACCGACGACCGCGACGGCATTTCCCTCGGAATCGTAAACCGGTTCAAAACAGGTGCAGAGATAGCCATCCTCCGTAGTTGACTTAGTGGCGGGGATCGATGTGTTCTGCCCGCTGTACTGTATGAAAGGCCCGTCCAGAACATCTGTCAGCCCGAAGGAAAGATATCCGGCGTCAGGATCGATGATCCTGCAGTAATAGCCGTCCCCGATATACTGCAGGTAGATGTATTTGACATCCATATACCGGGTGTATTGGACCAGGGTCTCATTGATATTGTCGTACGCAAGAAGCAAATGGTTCTTTTTTAAGTAGGCGCGGATGTCAGCGTCATTCTGCGTCTCCTGCGACTTTTGGAAGATCTCCCGGTATTCCTGTGTCTGCGCCGATTCGACCAGAGCATGGACCAGCGTACCGTTGAGGGAATTGCTCACGGTCTCCGCGATATTTCCTGCGAGGTCCTCATAGAATTCGTCCGTTGTCCGCGTGTGCTCCCTGTAACCTGCGAGGATGGAGAAACTTGCGCTGGCAAATACCAGAAGAATGATGAGGTTGTAGATCTTGAATCCGAGTGTCATTCGGGACTTTTTTTTCATGGTAAACTTCCTGATATTTGGCTGCAGCAGTATCAAAGCTGCTATTGGTGTGCGATCAGTATTATTTTACCATAAAACACGGCAAAAAAACGGCAAAAGAGTGCCATATGGAAGGCGGCCCGGAGGCTCCTCGCGAAACTTCGTTTTGCAGAATGGCATTTCTACAGTATAATGTATAAGAGTATCGTCCCGTCCGGCATACCGGCCCGGGAGATGACCGCAGAACAGAACCAGTGAGTATCGTATACGGAAAGTGAGCATATGGAAACAAAAGATTTATTCAGAAAAGAAGCAGTAGACAGAGTGGCCTCACCCGAACAGCTCAACGACTATATCCATGTCACAAGCCCGGCGATCTGGATGGCGCTCGCCGGGATCATCTGCATCCTGGTCGGCGCTATTGTATGGGGCATCTTCGGAAACATCTACACGACTGTTCCCGGAGCGGGGACCGTGTCGGGACACAATCTCGTCATCTACATCAACACATCGGACCGCGTATCGGTCAAAGAGGGGATGGACATCACGGTGAACGGTCAAAAAACCGTCATACGGGAGATCTCCAGCGAGCCCGTAAAGGTCCCTGAGGACGTCAGCGAATATGTGCTCGACGCGGCAGGACTCGCATCCGGAGATTGGGCATACCGCGTGGAGGCGGATACGGACCTCGATGACGGCGCTTACAGCGCGGCTATTACGGTGGAGAGCATTCATCCGATCAAATTCGTGATCAACTAAATTGTGCTTTCCGGAATACGCATCGTTGGAACAGACGGACGACAGAGGTTTTGAAAACGGATGAACACTAGCAAGAAAAAGATCAAGGAGCCTGTCAAAAAGGGTGTCGCCACAGTGCCGGTCATCATGCAGATGGAGGCTTTGGAGTGCGGGGCAGCCTGCCTGACCATGATCCTTGCCTATTATGAAAAATGGATCCCCCTTGAGAAGGTGCGCGTGGACTGCGGCGTCTCAAGAGACGGCTCCAACGCGAAAAACGTACTGAGAGCAGCGCGCTTTTACGGCCTGAACGCGGACGGCTACAAAGTGGAACCGCAGGTCCTTATGGAGAATGCGACGTTTCCCTGCATCATCCACTGGAACTTCAACCACTTTGTGGTACTTGACGGCTTCAGGGGGAAGAAAGCGATCCTCAACGACCCCGCTAGGGGGAAAGTAGAGGTTCCGCTTGAGGAATTTGACAAGTCCTTTACAGGGATCTGTCTTATGTTTTCTCCCGGAGAGGATTTCGAACCCTCCGGAAAGCCCAAGAGCGTTCTCTCTTTTGCCTCCAAGAGACTCAAGGGGGCAGGGCCCGCGATCGCTTTCGTCGTTCTGACGACTGTGATCAGTTCGCTGTGCGATATCATCCATCCCGGGTTTTACCAGGTATTTATGGACAGGCTGCTGACGGGGAAGAACCCTGACTGGGCATTTCCTTTCCTTGTCCTGCTCTCCGGGTTCGCGGCGATACAGATCGCGGTCGCCTGGATCAACGTCGTCTACTCGATGCGGATCAACGGCAAGCTGGCGATCGTCGGCAGCTCCTCTTTCATGTGGAAGATCCTGGGCCTTCCGATGGAGTTCTTTTCCCAGAGAATGGCGGGCGACGTCCAGTCGAGGCAGAACTCCAATTCGGAGATCGCGTCGAACCTGGTCAACACATTCGCGCCTCTCGTGCTCAACACGGCGACTATGGTCTTTTATCTCACGGTCATGGTGCGGATGAGCATTGCGATGACAATCGTCGGCATGGTATCGGTGCTCGTAAACGCGACGTTTTCCCGCTATATCACGGAGAAACGCGTCAATATTTCGAGAGTCCAGGTGCGTGACAACGGAAAGCTGATCGGCACGACGGTGGCAGGGATCGAAATGATCGAGTCCATCAAGGCCAGCGGAGCGGAGGCCGGCTTTTTCGGAAGATGGGCGGGCTATCAGGCGAGCGTCAACGCGCAGGACGTCAAGTTCATGAAGATGGACCAGTACCTGGGGATCCTCCCTGAGATCGTATCTGCCGTTACGGACGTCCTGGTCCTTTGCATGGGCATCAACCTTGCCATGAGGGGGCAGTTCACACCCGGTATGATCGCGCAGTTCAGTATCTATATGAAAGCGTTCCTTGCGCCGGCGGACAGCCTGATCTCCGCGGGGCAGACCGTCCAGTCGATCCGGACGGAGATGGAGCGCATTGAAGACGTCATGGAATACCGGGACGACGATATCCTGCAGACAGACCTGCCCGCGAACGAACCCGGCATTTCGTTTTCAAAACTCTCCGGAAAAGTGGAGATGAAGAACGTAACTTTCGGCTATGCCCCCCTGGGAGAACCTCTGATCCGGGATTTCAACATGTCGCTGGAACCGGGCAAGAGCATCGCGTTCGTAGGCGCATCAGGCAGCGGCAAGTCCACGCTGGCAAAGCTCCTTTCAGGACTTTATAAACCCTGGAGCGGAGAGATCCTCTTTGACGGGAAACCGCTCAGCGAGATCGACAAGACCGTTTTCCGCGGCTCACTGGCTGTCGTAGACCAGGAGATCACGCTGTTTGAGGATACGATCGCCAATAATATCAAGATGTGGGACACGAGCATAGAGAACTACGAGATGATCCTTGCGGCCCGCGACGCGCAGATCCACGACAAGATCATGCGCCGCGAAGGCGGCTATGAGTATAAGATCACGGAGAACGGCACGGACTTTTCGGGCGGTGAGAGGCAGAGACTTGAGATCGCCCGTGTTCTCGCGCAGGATCCGACGATCGTGATCATGGATGAGGCGACCTCCGCACTGGATGCGCGGACGGAGTTCAACGTTGTGCAGTCGATCAGGGACAGGGGCGTGACATGTATCGTGATCGCTCACAGACTGTCTACGATAAGGGACTGCGACGAGATCGTCGTCATGGATCATGGACAGGTAGCGGAAAGAGGGACCCATGAGGAACTTTATGCGCTGGACGGCCTGTATACGCAGCTTGTCAGCAGCAACTGAATGAAATCCAGCACCCCGGAAAAGTGCTGAAACTCTGGACGGGGAGCTCGTTCACAGGACAGAGTTGAAGCGCTTTTCCGGGGCGGACAAGGCGCGAAGCGACTATGGACGCTTGTCGTCCCGGATGCGAAGCATTTGGGACGCAGGGGGCTGGATAGCGATACGGCAGAAATACCCGGAGGTTGGCATATGGGCTGGTTTGACGAACAGATCCGTCTCAGAAAACTGAATGACGAGGAATTATTTGAGGACTCTTTTCTGGATATGGCCGGTGCCGTCATGGGAAGAGAACTGCAGGCTTCTCTGGAAAGCCACCGCGTAAAGACCAAGAACGCGATCGATTCGATCCTCAGGAATTTTCATCTGCGCACAAGAGAGATCCCGGAAGAGGTCACAGACCTGGACGAGCAGCTGGACTATCTTCTGGATCCTCACGGGATCATGCGGCGCATCGTATACCTTCCTTCGGGATGGTACAAAGACGCAGCAGGGCCGATGCTCCTGATCTATAAAAAAGACAGTATTCCTGTGGCGGTCCTTCCCGGCCCTCTGGGCGGTTATGAGTTTACGGATCCGCAGACGCAGAAAAAGTGCAGGATAAATGACAAAACACAGAACCTTTTCGAGGATAAGGGCATCTGCTTTTACAAGCCGTTTCCTTTAAAAAAGCTCGGGATGAAGGATCTTCTTTTGTACATGACGCTCTCGAGATCCGTCACGGATCATGCGCTGATCTTCATTACCGGGGCGATCATCACGGCGATCGGCGCCCTGACGCCGATGTTTACCAAGCTTGCATACGGCAAAGTGCTGGGGAGCGGTCAGCTGCCGATGTTGTACGGCCTCACATTTTTCATGATCAGCGCCGCGATCGGCAACATCCTGTTCTCCGCGGTGAGCAACATGATCACGCAGGCCGTCCAGATCAAGCAGTCGGTAGCCATCGAAGCGGCTGTGATGATGCGGGTGCTGTCGCTGCCTGCTTCGTTCTTCAGAAAGTTCAGCGCAGGTGAACTCCACTCCAGAACGCAATCCATCACGGAACTGTGCAAGCAGCTCTCGTCCGCGGTCCTCTCGACCGGGCTTACGTCGGTGTTTTCGCTGGTCTACATCACGCAGATCTTCCATTATACGCCGGCTCTGGTCGTGCCTTCCCTTGCGATCACGCTGATCACGGTGGTCTTTTCGATCGTGTCCACGCTGATCAACATCGGGGTCGCGAAATCCTCCATGCAGTTAGCCGCGCAGGAAGACGGCATGAATTACGCGATGATCACGGGGATCCAGAAGATCAAGCTCGCGGGCGCGGAAAAACGCGCGTTTGCGCGCTGGGGGCGGTTGTTTGCCCAAAAGGCGGAATTTCTGTACAACCCGCCTACGATCATCAAAATGAACAGTGTGATCTCAGCGGCGATCAGCCTGATCGGAACGATCGTTCTGTACAGCGCAGCGATAGGGAGCGGTGTCACATATGACAACTATGTGGCTTTTATGAGTTCCTACGGGTTTATCTCCGGCGCCTTTTTGGAGATCTCTTCGACAGCCCTGCTTTTCGCGGGGATCAAGCCTACGCTCGATATGGTAAAGCCTATTCTTGAGGAAGTGCCTGAGACAGCAGGGAACAAGCAGACCGTGACGTCCCTCGGAGGAGGGATCGAGCTCAACCATGTCTGTTTCCGGTATTCTGACGGAATGCCTGACATTCTGGATGATCTGAGCCTTAAGATCAGGCCGGGCGAGTACGTCGCGATCGTCGGCGAGACCGGCTGCGGTAAATCCACCCTGATCAGGATCCTTCTGGGATTTGAAAAACCGAGAAAAGGCGCTGTCTTTTACGACGGCAAGGACATCAGCAGCCTTGATCTGCGCTCCCTCCGGAAGCATATCGGCGTTGTGGTGCAGAACGGCAAGCTGATGATGGGCAGTATTTATGAAAACATAACGATCTCCGCGCCCTGGCTCGGCATGGATGCCGCCTGGGAGGCGGCGGAAGCGGCCGGTCTCGCGCAGGATATCCGCGAAATGCCGATGGGAATGCAGACGATGATCTCTGAAGGGCAGGGCGGTATTTCCGGCGGACAGAAACAGCGGCTTCTGATCGCTCGGGCGATCGCGCCCAAGCCGAAAGTCCTGATGTTCGACGAGGCGACTTCCGCGCTGGACAACCTGACACAGAAGCGCGTGACGGAGGCGATCAGCTCCTACAACTGCACCAGGATCGTGATCGCGCACAGGCTTTCGACGATCCAGTCCTGTGACAGGATCCTTCTCTTAAAGGACGGAAAGATCACAGAGGACGGAACCTATGACGAACTGATCGCTCTGGGCGGATTCTTTGCGGAACTCGTGGAGCGCCAGAGACTTGATACGGGTACTGCCGGGCAGGGGACAAAGACCGGCGGCGAGACGCCCGATGAGGCGCTTCTGCCGGAGAGGTCCGGTGACGAAACGCCTGTAGAGGACGCGGCTTATAACGAGGCGCCCGTAGAAGCGGCCTGTGACGGGGCGCCTGTAGAGGCAGAGGGCGGCGCGTACCTCCCTGAGGAAGCGCCGGCAGACGGAGAGGATGATGGGCCAGTTGGGTAATCTGAGAGGCGGGATCGACGCCGCCACTATGAAAAAGATCGCGATCATCACAATGTTCATAGATCACCTGACGCTGACCATGCTGGAGATCCCAAGAGATGCGCAGGGCACGAGGATCATGTATACGTTTCCCGGAGGGGAAGTGCTGGATCAGCTCGGCCGGGGTATCGGAAGACTCGCGTTTCCTGTCTTTTGCTTTCTCATCGTGGAGGGATTCCTTCATACACGCAACAGGTGGAAATACCTTGTAAGGCTTTTGGTCTTCGCGGCGGCGGCACAGTATCCTTTTTGCATGATGGCGTTTCCGAACTCCACAAGGCGGCACGCGGATACGATCTTTACACTGGCGGCCGGGTACGTAGTGATCTGGTGCGTCCATACGTTGGCCCGGTTTCTTCCGGATGTGTACAGGCCGGTCCCTTCTGCGGCGCTGAGCCGGGCAGAGAACGGGGACGGTCAGGTTTATAACAATGCGATGTTTGCGCTTCCTGCGCCTTTTGATAACATGATCGTCCGTGCCGTGCTGTTTCTCGTACCGGGTGCGGCTTTCACGTTCGGGATCTGCAGGCTCGTGAAATGGACGGGCTGTGATTACTCCTACGGAGGCGTTCTCTGCATCCTTCTTCTGTATCTGCTCTATCGGGTGCGCGATCTCTCGCTCGGAGCGTCATGGGCCTGGCTAACCTATTATAATGAGAACGAAGTGCTGGCTTTTACAGGATTTTTCCTCATCCGGTGCTATAATGGAAAGAGAGGTAAACAGAACAAGTACTTCTTTTATCTTTTCTATCCGGGACATCTGCTATTGCTGTATCTCCTCCGCAGGGCCGTTTTTGGCGCATGACGGATCGGGGGATTTAAAAAGGGGGACTATCTATGGAACTGATGTTTATCGGCGCGACACATGAGGTGACGGGAAGCTGTCATTACATTCAGGTGGGAAAAAAGAAGTTCCTTATCGACTGCGGGATGGAGCAGGGGATCGACAGGTTTGAGAATTCGGACCTTCCGGTACCTGCTTCAGAGATCGACTTTGTGATCCTGACGCACGCGCACATCGACCACGCAGGGATGCTTCCCAAGCTCTATCACGATGGTTTCAGAGGGCCGATCATAGCAACAAGGGCGACCACCAGCCTGTGCGATATCATGCTCCGCGACTCGGCGCATATCCAGACGATGGAGTCGCTGTGGAGAAATAAGAAAGCTAAGAGAAAAATCGACGGAGAGGCGTATGAGCCGATCTATACGATGGAAGATGCGCTCGAGACGATCAAACTCTTTGTGAGCTACCCCTATAACAAGATCTTTTCCGCCTGTGAAGGCGTAAGGTTCCGGTTCACGGATATCGGCCATCTTCTTGGTTCTGCCAGCATTGAGATCTGGCTGGAGGAAGGCAATACGGAGAAGAAGATCGTCTTTTCCGGAGATATCGGAAACAGGAGACAGCCTCTTCTCAAAGATCCCGAGATGACGGACGAAGCGGACTATGTGGTCATGGAATCCACCTATGGCGACAGGCTGCATGAAAAAGACGATGAGGACGTGATCCATGAATTCGCGGACATCATCACGGAGACCTTCCGGAGAGGGGGAAATGTCGTTATCCCCGCATTTGCGGTCGGCAGGACGCAGGTCATGCTCTATTACATCCGCAAGATCAAGGAGATGAATCTCGTACCGGAATTTCCGAATTTCCCGGTCTATGTGGACAGCCCTCTCGCAGTGGATGCGACAGAGATCTTTTACGAATGCGGAGAGGAGTGTTACGACAAAGAGGCGCTGGATCTCTTACATAAAGGGATCAACCCGATCAGCTTTCCGAACCTTCACCTGTCGATCACAACCGAGGAATCCAAGGAGATCAACGACATCCAGGAGCCCAAGGTGATCATAAGCGCGTCCGGCATGTGCGATGCGGGACGCATCAAACATCACCTGAAGTATAATCTCTGGAGATCGGATTCCACGATCCTGATCGTCGGATACCAGTCGATCGGCTCTCCCGGCCGAAAGATACAGGATGGCGCCAAGGAGATCAAGCTGTTCGGAGAAGACGTCGCGGTCAGGGCAAGGATCGCGGTCCTGCCGGGACTGTCGGGACACGCCGACAGGCTGGGGCTTTTGGAATGGGTCGAAGCCTTCAAGTACAGACCCCGCCAGGTCTTTGTCGTCCACGGGGAGGACAAGGTCGCGGAAATGTTCGCGCAGACCCTGGTCGAAGAGTGCGAGCTGCGGGCGATGGCGCCTTTCAGCGGAACGCGCTACGATCTGGCAGCCGGCAAGTTCATCGAGATCACGGAAGGAATTCCGATCACCAAGGCAACGCAGGGCAGATCGGTCTCCAGCTCGTTCACAAAGCTCAAGATGACGGCGAGACAGGTCCTCGAGTTCATCAACAAATGCCAGGGGCTTCCGAACAAGGATCTGGAGAAATTCTCACGAGACCTCGAATTGCTCATCGAAAAATACAAAAGATAATCCGTTTAGATTCGTTTATTAGTTTTTATAGTTTTAGAAGACAGAGGATCAATATGAATCTTATAGCTGCAGTGGATAAGAACTGGGCCATCGGCAACAAGGGGCAGCTCCTTGTCCGGATCCCGGCCGACCACAGGATGTTCCGGCAGGAGACGTTGGGAAAGGTCGTCGTGTACGGGCGAAAGACACTGGAGACATTCCCGCTCGCGCAGCCGCTGGACCGGAGAGTCAATATCGTCCTTTCGACGAACCCGGATTACAAGGTAAAAAACGCGATCGTAGCGCACAGCATCGAAGAGCTCTTAAAGGAATTGGAACAATACCCTTCCGAAGATATCTATATCATCGGCGGAGAGAGCATCTACAGGCAGATGCTGCCTTATTGCGATACCGCGCATATCACAAAGGTGGATTACGCGTACGAAGCGGACGCCTATTTCCCGAACCTGGACAGAGATCCGGAATGGGAAGTGACAGCGGACAGTGACGAGCAGACGTATTTTGACATCGCATACACATTTATCCGCTATGAGAGAGTAAAGGCCGGGAGCAACAGATAATCGAAATCCGGAAAAGAAATCCGGGAAAGGAAATCAGGAAAGGACTATGGGAAAGGGCAGGAAAACAGCACTGCGGGCCGTTCTTTTGTCGATCCTCCTTGCGGGCGCGCTCCTTTTGTCCGGATGCGGACAGAGACTTGTCATGACCAGAGGATTCGGCAAAGAGGAACTGTTCCGGATCGGGAACACGCGGTGCATGATCCAGGAATACAATGTCTTCCTTCTCAACCTGCAGAAACACTGCGAGAGGACCTTCGGCTACGGGGTCTTCGACGGAGCAGGCGGCGAGAGCCTGAAGGAAGCGATCGAACAGAGGGCGCTCTCAGAGGCGTCGCGGCTCAAGGTAATGCTCCTTCTGGCGGTGCAGGACAACATCATGCTGACGATCCCTGAGGAGAACCTCGCAGACGAAGCGGAGACGGAGTACTACGAAGGATTGTCAGAGGCGGAGAAGGAATACCTTGGGATCGACGAAGAGCTGCTCCGGGATCTGTTCAAACAGTACGCGCTGGCACAGAAGGTATACAGGAGCATCGGTACGAACTTTGAGGACAGGTACAACAGTTTCTGCACGACGCTGGATTACGACCTCAACGAACCGCTATGGAATACGGTCAAACTCGCGGATATCCCGGAACTTGCGGATACGCCCGGATTTTCAGAGGTTTACGCTAAGTATTTCGGATCTTCAGACCTCGGGAAGAACGCGGCCGAGGAGGAAGAGACCACAGGAGAAACGGCACGATAATTGTGATTTGTTAGCACTCATCTTGAATGAGTGCTAATTCTTTGTTGACATTTTGCCCTTGGGATACTAAACTCACAGTTGAAAAGTAATACTGTTTTGAAAAAGTAATACTGTTTTGAAAAAGTAATACTATTTGTAAAAAGCCTGATCCGTCGATCAGGATACTATACTGACAGCAAAGGAGAAAACAAATGGCAGAAAAAGGATCATTATCGATCAACAGTGAGAACATGTTTCCCATTATCAAGAAGTGGCTCTACAGCGATCACGATATTTTCTACAGAGAGCTGATCTCGAACGGCTGTGACGCTATTACAAAGATCAAAAAGCTCGACATGATCGGCGACTTTGAGCTGCCCGCGGACTACAAGGCAAGGATCGACATCGTCGTAAGCCCGGACCGGAGAACGATCGAGGTCTCGGACAACGGTATCGGCATGACCGCTGATGAAGTGAAGGAGTATATCAACAATATCGCTTTCTCAGGCGCGGAGGCGTTCCTTGCGAAGTACAAGGACAAGGCGACAGACGACCAGATCATCGGTCACTTTGGCCTTGGATTCTACAGCTCCTTCATGGTCGCGGATCTTGTGACCATTGACACGCTTTCCTATCAGGAAGGCGCGGAGCCGGTGCACTGGGAGTGCGACGGGACCAGCACGTATACGATGGATAAGGGGAGCCGTCAGTCTTTTGGCACAACGATCACGCTGCACCTGACAGAAGACTGCGTCGAGTTCGCTAACTACTACAAGGCGCAGGAAGTGATAGGGAAGTACTGCTCCTTCATGCCGACGGAGATCTATCTGTCCGAGAAGGATACGAAGGATACGGAGATCATCGCAGAGTCCGAGAGAACGCCCGACGACATCGTGATCGAAGTCGTGGAGCCGGAGAAGAAGGACGGCAGCGAGTCGGAAGAGAAGAAGTTCAAGATCAGAAAGCGCCCCGTGCTCCTCAACGACACGCATCCTCTCTGGGGAAAGAACCCCAACGAGTGCACGGAGGAAGAGTACAAGGAGTTCTACAGGAAGGTCTTCCATGATTACAAGGAGCCCCTGTTCTGGATCCACCTGAACATGGACTACCCCTACAACCTCAAGGGCATCCTCTACTTCCCGAAACTTAACCTGGAGTATGAGTCCGCGGAAGGTGTGATCAAGCTCTACAACAACCAGGTGTTTATCGCGGACAACATCAAGGAAGTCATCCCCGAGTATCTGATGCTCCTCAAGGGAGTGATCGACTGTCCTGACCTCCCGCTGAATGTCTCAAGAAGCGCGCTTCAGAACGACGGATTCGCGCAGAAGATCAGCGACTATATCACGAAGAAGGTCGCGGACAGACTTGCCGGTATGTGCAAGACAGATAAAGAGAACTATGACAAGTACTGGGACGACATCAGCCCCTTCATCAAGTACGGGTGCCTTAGGGACGACAAGTTCTGCAAGAGGATGACCGACTATATCCTGTTCAAGGATCTGGACGGCAAGTACCTGACCACACCCGAGGCGCTCAACGTCAACAGGATCGATCCGGAAAGAGACGAAGAAGAAACCGCGACTGACGAAAACGGCGAGAAGGTCGAGGCGGAGATCGTCGAAGAGCCCGGGGCCGAGGAACCTGCAGTGGACCACACGATCTATTACGTGACGGATGAAAAGCAGCAGAGCCAGTACATCCGTATGTTCCGTGACAACAAGATGCAGGCGTTCATCCTTAACCACACGATCGACCAGCCCTTCATCCAGCAGCTCGAAGCGAAGAACGAAGGACTCCACTTCGCGAGGATCGACGCGGACATTCAGGACGCCCTGAAATCCCGTACGGGCAAAAAGGCGGCGGAAGAGCTCAAGGAAGCAGCGGAGAAACTCGAAAAGAGGATCCGCAAAGCGGTGAAGAATGACAAGCTCAGCGTGAAGCTGGAAAACCTCAGGGACAAAAAGACAGCTTCCATGCTCACCGTGAACGAGCAGAGCCGCAGAATGGCGGACATGATGAAGATGTACGCAGCTTCGGGCATGGGACTTGGCATGGACGAATGGGCCAAGGAGGGACAGACCCTGATCCTCAACGCCAAACATCCTCTTGTCAAGTATGTCTGTGAGCACGAGGACAACAAGAACACGAAGATGATCTTCCGTCAGCTGTACGACCTCGCACAGATCCAGAACGCGCCGCTTTCCCCTGAGGATATGGCGGGATTTATCACCCGGTCCAACGAGATCATGCTGGCCCTTACGGAAAGCGCTTCGGAAGAAAGTGCTCCGGAAGAAAACACTCCGGAAAAAGACGCTTTTGAGGAGAGCACCGGCGCGGAGAACGAATAAGAATACGGCAGCGGGCCGGCCCAAAGGCCCGGAAAAACGGACGTAAGATAAAAATGGGATACCGCTTAGTTTACACAGCCGCCGCCATGGCGGGGGAAGAGTACAATATTTCCGACAAAAGCCTCAGCATCACGCCGGAGCAGCTGCGCATTCAGGCAGAGCCCGGCGGGATCGCGGAAGGCCAGTTTGTTGTGGCCGGACCTCCCGGAACAGCGGTAACCGGTTTTCTGACGTCTGACAATTTCCATCTGCGGCTGCTAAGGGACACTTTCGCAGGCAATCCCGACAGGATCAGCTGGCGGTTCGACGCACGGTCCATGCGGGACGGCGATACGGCGGAGGGAGCGGTCTCGATCGTCTCCAACCGGGGAGAATACAGGCTTCCCTTTAAAGCGGAAGTGATAAAGCCACTGACTTCGGGAAAGGAACTGCAGGAGATCCCGAGACAAAACACTGCCGCTGCCAGGTTTTTGACACTGGCGGATGAGGACTGGGGGAGTGCCGTTAAGTTCTTTTACAGAAAAGAGTTCGTGCAGTCCCTTGCCACCGACGAGGAGAAGCTTCTTTACAGGGGGCTCTCGCGGTATCCCGAAAATGAGCAGAACGTGGAGGAGTTTCTGATCGCGGCCTGCGGGAAAGATCCTGTCGAGTATCTCGTGGATCTTAAGGAGATCAGGACGGAGATCATAGACACCGGCGGTGCGCTGAGGGACATGGACAGTTCCGAGTACCGGTTCGATATACGAAGGCGCGGCTGGGGCTATACGAAACTCAAAGTGACGATGTCCGGACCCTTCCTTGCGCCATCCTCTGCTGTGATCAGCGGAGGGGACTTTATCGGAGATACCTGCAGCTTTGTATACCGCGTGGAGAGACACAGGCTGCACGCGGGAAGGAATTTCGGCAGGATCACGATACGCTCACCGTACCAGGAGATCCGGATCCCTGTGGAGATCATCTACAGGAGAAGGAGCGACGGCAGGGCAAGACAGGACAGGGAGAGCAGAAGAGCGCTTCTGGAACTGATGCGCCACTATGAGCGCCTGCATATCGGATGGGCGATGACGGCGCAGGGCGGACAGAGCGGGATCAATGATGGGGAGTGGCTCCGGCAGGCGGATGAAATTGTCAAGAGGCTTTCGTTCCTGAGAAGGGACAGTGTTTTGCCAAGACTGTATTCCGTCCAGCTGATGCTGATGCAGAACAGCGTCCACCAGGCGGTGATGGAACTGGAGGCGATCCGCCGGAAGCTCGCGGACGCATCGCCGGGAGAAGTCGTGGAGATGGGATATGCCCGGTACAGAGGGGAGACGGAGATCGAATATCTGTACAGACTGTTCCTGACGGCGCTTGCTTATCACGACGCGGACGTCATCACGCCGCGCGTCGGCAGGATCCTCAGGGAGCGCTACAGAAGAGATCCTGCGGACTGGAGGATCGCGTGGATGATGCTGCAGCTCCTGCCGGAATACGCGCCGGGAACCCCTTCCAGATGGAACTTTTTAAAGAAGCAGTTTACGAACGGATGCAGAAGCCCCTTCATTTACATGGAGGCGTGGGACATGCTCTATGCCGATCCCGGGTACCTGAATCTTCAGGAGGACAGAAGGACGGGGAGATACGGCGGCGATGCTTTTGAGAGACAGGTCCTTTTATACGCCCTGAAGAAGGGACTTTTGGATGACCGGATCATGGAGAGCGTTTTAGAGAGAACAGACCGCAGACGAGAGTTTTCGCGGTCTCTTTTCCGTGTTCTGAGTACTGCGTACGGACAGGAGAAGATGCGCCCTCTGCAGGTTCCGATCCTTCGGAGTATCACCATGATGCTGATCAGGGGGAACAGGACGTCTCCCGAAGCATTCGTCTGGTTTTCCAGGGCATTGGAGAAGGGCATCACAGTTACACGGCTGCCGGAATGTTTCCTGCAGTCCATGCCGGAGGAATACAGCGGCGTCATTCCGGACGCTGTGATAAGGAGCGGCTTCAGAGGCGGCCTTCTCCCCATGGAAAGCAGGGCATATCTGTACCGGTATCTGTATCAGAACAGGGAGCAGTATCCGGACGTCTATAAAAGGTGCGAGGAGGAGATCCGAAGCTTTTTGGAGATGCAGATCTCGGAGCACAGGATGTCGGAGAACCTTGCAGCCCTCTATACGGCGGCAATGACGGAGCCAGCGATCTGTCCTGAAAACGCAGGGGACCTGACGAAGCTCTCTTACCTGTCACACCTTCGGACGACGCATCTGTCGATGAAGAAAACGGTGCTCGTTTACGCGCAGAGCAGCAAGGAACGCAGTTATCCCATCGAAAACGGAAACTGCATCCTGCCGGTCTACGGTGATGACAACCTGATCATTTTAGAGGACGCGCAGCAGAACAGATACACAGCCAGTGTTCCTTACACCTGCGACCGCATGATGGAACCGGTACAGGAACCGGACCGCGTATCGCTGGAGGAGATGACGGACCTTCCGTTCGCGCTGGAGATCTCCGGTGCGGCGGGAGAGTCCTTTGAAGTGACGGAAGAGACCCTTCAGTACTGCGAGATCCTTGTGCGCTGCGCGGGGATCGCGCCTTCGTACAGAGTCCGGCTCAAGTTGCGCCTTATGGACTACTATGAGCGCGCCGGGGAGATGGAAAAGCTCAGGGCTATGGCCGCGACCATTGAACCGGGAGAAGCGGGACCTGAGGACCGGATCAGGACGATCGGGATCATGAACCGCGCAGGGATGTTCAGGGAGGCAGTGGATTGGATCGTCATGAACGGGACAGAGAACTGCACCGCGGATCTCCTCTCGGATGCCGCGCTCGGCGCAGACAGTATTGCGGAGGATGACGAGGAGCTTAAGGAGAATGCCGGAAAGATCGCCTGGGCAGCCTTTGAGCGGGGCGCGGACAGCAGCGCGCTCCAGGAACTGATCCTTTTTCAGTATGACGGTCTGACGGAAAACCTTCTGCGGGTCAGAGGAGCGATCCTTGAGAACGCGGAGGAGGATTCGCCTGCGCTGGTCATGGCGGAAGACAGGCTGCTCAGCCAGATGCTGTTCAGCGGCGAGATGGCTGAAAATCAGGAGGAGATCCTCCTCTCGGAATATCAAAGAGGAGGAGAGCACAGGGCTTTGGCGGCGGCAGGTATTGCGCAGTACTGCCACTATGTGTTTGCTGACTGGCGCACGATGGATCCCGCTATCATGCGGCTGATCGCCGCCGCAGACAGGGAGGGGCAGGAGACCCCCGCCATCTGCAGGCTCGCGTTTTTAAAGAACCTCTCAGAGAGAACAGATGGGATCAAGGAGAACGAAAGCGCGACAGCGCATAGATTTCTTGTATCCCTTCTCAGGGAAGAGATCGTTTTTCCGTTCTTCAGGCAGTTCGGCGGTGTGGGGCCCAGCCTTCGCCTGTACGACAGGGAGACGATGATCGAATACCACAATCCTGCCGGTGCCAGAGACGCAAGGGGACATGTGGTCATCCACTGCGCGATCGAGAGGGGCGGCAGACAGGAGCCCTTTACGGCCAGGGAGATGAAGGAGATGGTGCGCGGCTTTTACGTCAGTTCGTTCTTCCTGTTTTTTGGCGAAGAGGTGCATTATTTCATTACTGACGATCCCGATGAGAAAAATATCGTGGAGAGCGGAACGATCGGACAGGACGCGCGGTTCGACTTCACACGGAAAGACCGCTTCGCTCAGATCGATGAGATCTCCAGGACCATTGCGCAAAGGGACCGCGGAAAGACGGCAGCCCTGATTCGGGAATACACAAAAAGAGAGTTCCTGACACAGGCGCTGTTCGGGGAAGAGGAGTGACGGAGCCATGTTGTTTACAAGACTGCCGGAAAAAAAATACCTGCTTGGGATCGACATGGGGGAGTCTTTCTGCCAGATCTCCTATCTCAACACCAGGAGGCTTACAGCGGGAATGGATCCCCATACCTTCTCCTATATCCTGGGACGGGAGGAGTTTGATATTCCTTCGGCGGCATTTGAGGATCCTGCGACCGGAACCTGGGTTTTCGGGAGCGAAGCGCTCGAGAGAGCTGCCGCATACGGAAGAGAGCCGGTGACGCATCTTCTGGAAGCCGTAGTAAGGGCGGAAGAAGAAAGCTTCGGCGGATCAAGACAGGCAGGAGGACAGATCGTGTTCCAGGCATCTCCGTCTTTGGAGGAAGAGCTCCTGCTCGGATTTCTTCGTTACTGCATGACCCTTCTTTCGACGGAGATCACTGCGGAAGAGATCGAAGCAGTCACGTTCACGACAGCCGTCATGGACAGACGGACCGCCGCTGTCCTTCAGAGAACAGCGGAAGTTCTCTTTCCGGGGCTCCTGAAAGTGGCGTTTGAAGAACACCTGAAGTCCTTTTATCACTATGTTCTGACACAGGACGAAGAACAGAGAAGGCAGTCCGTCCTTCTGTTGGACGGCTCATCGGACACGGAACTGGTGCTCAGCATCCTGTCTTTTAACAAAAAGACCAGGCCGATCGTATGCTTTCCCGGGGAGAGAAGGGTCAGCATCCCCGCGGATGCGGAAGCGAAGGAAAAGGACAGGATCCTGTACGCCGCGGTCAAAGAGCTGATGCAGGAATATGAATTTTCGGCGGCTTACCTAACAGGGAAGGTGATGGGCGGCGGATGGATGAAGGATTCCCTGAACCTGATCGTGAGGGGCAGAAGGGCTTTTCAGGGAGATACCCTGTACAGCAAAGGCGCCGCGGACAGCACGATGGCGGCTTGCGGACTAACCGCAAAGACGGACAAGTACTTTTATCTGAGCAGGGACGCTCTCAGGTGCAACATCGGGATGCAGTGCCTGAAAAAAGGGAGAACTGTCTATCAGGCACTCCTTGACGCCGGTGCGGAGTGGTATGACGCCGCCGCGCAGATCGATATCCTTCTCGAGGACGGCGATGAGATCGTACTCTCAGAGACGTCTGTCGACAGGGGAAACCAGAGAGAGATCGCTGTAAAACTTGAGAACATGCCGAAAAGACCGAGCCGCACGACAAGGCTCAGGATCCGCCTTCGCATGACAGCCGCAGACCGCCTGCTGATCGAGGCGGAGGACCTCGGCTTTGGAGAGATCTTCCCCTCCTCGGGGATGAAATGGAAACAGGAGATCGTGATCAGTTAAGAGGAATGACTATGGGCAGGAGTATTCTGACAACGGGAAGGATCGCTGAGAAGCCGTACAGGCTGACGATCATCGGCCGGAATGTCTATACTGTGGAAGAGCTGTGCTACTCTGTGGCGCAGTGCGCCTCGTTCCTAGATGAGGACTTCATGGATCACGAACTTCTCGTGTGGCTGGAGGAGTCCTGCGGGCTGGCAGAACTGGCTTCGCAGTTAAGGTCGCTCCTTAAGGGGCGCTGTGCCGTGGAGGATTTTGTCTCCGTGCTCCTTCTTTATGTGGGATACCAGAGCACAGCCGAGATCGAGAAGATCCGCGAATCCGTCTCTTCCGGCAAGGGGATGGAGCCTTTCCAGAGGAGACTGAGCGAGGCGAAATTCTCGGCGTCAAGGGGGCACATCACTAAGGCTGTGGAACTCATGGACGGGATCCTCGGAGAACTGCCGGAATTGGAGCGCGAGATGCGCGGAAGGATCTGGGCGGAAAAGGGCCTTCTTTACGCGCAGGGATTTCGGTTCGCGGAAGCGGCGGACTGCTATGGGAAAGCGTGGCGCCTCTCCGGGAGCAGGCAGAACTGCCTGAAATATCTGGCCGCCCTGCGGTTCGCGCTCCCCGACGAGGAGTATCGGGGGTATATTCAGGAACACCCGGAACTGGAGCCTATAGCGGAGGAACTGGAGAGGACTGCTGCCCGGGCAGAAAAAGAGTGGAAAAACAGCACAGCCGGCCGGCAGTCGAAGCGCCTTGAGGGATATCTGCAGGCCGGACAGGCCAAATCCTTCGACAATTACGCGCAGCAGCGGATCAGGGAGATCAGAGACGGATTTCGGGCGGACAATGAGCCTGCGTTCTGAGAGAATTCTTTTCTGCGCTAATGTGATAAATTAAAAGTGTTGTAATTGGAAAAATAGTTGTTATACTGTATAAGTCCATAAAACGGATAATCAGGATTCAGAAAGGAAGCGCAGCATGGCAAACGACAGATATGTGAGCCCTCTCTCAGAGAGGTACGCAAGTAAAGAGATGCAGTATATCTTCTCCCCGGATATGAAGTTCAGGACGTGGAGAAAGCTGTGGATCGCCCTCGCGGAGACGGAGCAGGAGCTGGGACTGCCGATCACGGATGAGCAGATCGCGGAACTCAGATCCCATGCAGATGATATCAATTACGAGGAAGCGAAAGCCAGAGAGAAGATCGTGCGCCACGACGTCATGAGCCATGTGTACGCATATGGCTTGCAGTGCCCGAAGGCCAAGGGGATCATTCACCTCGGCGCGACAAGCTGCTATGTCGGCGACAATACAGATGTGATCATCATGCGTGAGGCGCTCCGCCTCGTCAGGAAGAAGCTGATCAATGTTTTGGCGGAGCTCGCAAAGTTCGCGGATGAGTATAAGAGCCTTCCGACGCTCGGTTTTACACATTTCCAGCCTGCACAGCCCACGACCGTAGGCAAGAGAGCGACCCTCTGGATGCAGGAGTTTTATGTGGCGCTTGGTGAAGTCGAGCACGTGCTGGCGGGATTAAAGCTTCTTGGCAGCAAGGGGACAACAGGCACACAGGCCTCCTTCCTTGAACTGTTCGACGGCGACCTGGACAAAGTGGACCGCCTGGATCCGATGATCGCGGAGAAAATGGGATTTGACGCCTGCGTTCCGGTTTCCGGACAGACTTACCCCAGACTTGTGGATACGATCGTCCTGAACGCGCTCGGTATTGTCGCTTCCGCCGCGATGAAGATGGGGACGGACATCCGTCTTCTGCAGCATTTAAAAGAGGTTGAGGAGCCCTTTGAAAAGAGTCAGATCGGCTCGAGCGCGATGGCGTATAAGAGAAATCCGATGAGGAGTGAGAGGATCTGCTCGCTCTCCAGGTATGTGATGATCGATGTGCTCAATCCGGCGGTGACAGCCGGAACGCAGTGGTTCGAGAGAACGCTGGACGACTCCGCGAATAAGAGGCTCTCTGTTCCGGAGGGATTTCTTGCGATCGACGGCGTCCTGGATCTGTGCCTCAATGTGACGGACGGCCTCAAGGTCTATCCCAAGGTCATTGAGAAACGCCTCATGTCCGAACTGCCTTTTATGGCGACAGAGAACATCATGATGGACGCCGTCAAGGCCGGAGGAGACAGGCAGGAGCTTCACGAGAGGATCCGCGAACTGTCTATGGAAGCCGGAAAGCGCGTCAAGGAAGAAGGAGAGGACAATAACCTTCTTGAACTGATCGCAGCGGATCCCGCATTCCATATGAATCTTGAAGAACTGAAGAAATCAATGGATCCCGCAAAGTATATCGGCTGCGCGCCTCACCAGGTGGAGAGGTTCCTTGACGAAGTGATCAGGCCTCTTCTTAGGGCGAACAAAGAGATCCTCGGACAGAAGGCGGAGATAAACGTGTAAGATCCAGTGCTTCGGGACATGAGGCGCTGAGCTTATCGTACATATATAACGCACATATACAATGTACATATATAATGTATATATATTAAGTAGTAAATATTAAGTAGTAAAGGAGGCAAATATGGTTAAAGCTGTCGTGGGCGCTAACTGGGGAGACGAAGGAAAAGGCAAGATCACGGATATGCTCGCCGATTCCGCAGACGTTGTTATCCGCTTTCAGGGCGGCGCAAACGCGGGCCATACGATCGTAAATAATTACGGAAAGTTCGCGCTCCACACGCTCCCTTCTGGTGCCTTCCACCAGAACGTGATGAATATCATCGGAAACGGCGTGGCACTGAACATCCCGATCCTGTTCAGGGAGCTGCAGGAGATCGAATCGAGAGGCGTTCCTGCGCCGCAGCTGATGATCTCTGACCGCTGCCAGATCGTGATGCCGTATCATATCCTGCTGGACAGGCTCGAGGAGGAGAGGCTGGCGGGAAAGTCGTTCGGTTCCACGCAGTCCGGGATCGCTCCTTTTTACTCTGATAAATACGCGAAGATCGGCTTCCAGGTCAACGAGCTGTTCCAGGATGAATCGGTCCTGGCAGAAAAGATCAAGGGAGTCTGCGTCCGGAAAGATACCCTCCTGGTGCATCTTTACGGACAGGACCCGATCGATCAGGAGGAGCTGCTCGCAACACTTCTCACCTATCGCGACATGGTCGCTCCCTATGTGGGCAATGTTGCCGCATATCTGGAAAAAGCGATTAAAGAGAATAAGACGATCCTCCTTGAGGGACAGCTCGGCACAATGAAGGATCCCGACCACGGCATTTATCCCATGGTCACTTCCTCCAGCACGCTTGCGGCTTTCGGTGCGATCGGCGCGGGAATCCCGCCCTATGCGATAGGACAGATCGTCGTTGTCAACAAGGCCTACTCCTCGGCGGTCGGCGCGGGCGAGTTTACTTCCGAGATATTCGGAGACGAGGCGGAGGAACTCCGCAGAAGAGGCGGCGACGGCGGCGAGTACGGTGCGACCACCGGCAGGCCCCGCAGAGTCGGCTGGTATGACTGCGTCGCGTCAAAATACGGATGCCGCCTGCAGGGCGCGACCGACGTGGCTTTCACTGTTTTGGATGTCCTTGGATATCTCGATGAGATCCCGGTCTGCATCGCCTATGACATCGACGGCGAGACAACGACAGAGTTCCCGGTCACGCATCTTCTTGCGAAGGCAAAGCCTGTGTATAAAAAGCTCCCCGGATGGAAATGTGATATCCGCGGGATCAGAAGATACGAGGATCTGCCGGAGAACTGCAGAAACTACATCGAATTCATTGAGCGCGAGATCGGATATCCGATCACCATGGTGTCCAACGGACCCGGAAGGGAGGACATCATCTACCGCGAGTCGGCGCTTCAAAAATGATATTTGAAAATAATAATTGAAGAAAACTATTTGGAGAGGAAGAAATGGGTACAGACTACAAACCGGAGCAGAATGCTTTGGAACAGGGAATTCCCGGGAAAACCGCAGAGCAGCAGGGAGCGGAAGGGAAATCCGCATGGACTGCCAAAAGAGTGGCCGCCATCATAGGGATCGTCCTTCTCGTTGGGCTCTATCTCCTCACGCTTGTCAGCGCGATCATCGGAACGGAGGGCTCCGGCCGGCTGTTTCGGTTCAGTCTCGGAATGACCATAGCGGTCCCGATCTTTCTGTGGATCTTTTTGTGGTGTCTGGGGAAATTTCACGAATAGAACACCATTCATGAAATTGTTTTCGACAAAATCCGGTCGTAAAATTCGTTTTTCCGCTTGACAGCGGGCGGACGGAGTGTTATTTTATCTAAGTACGTGTGGTGACACGTCATTGGTACAATAAAGCAGAGTTACCGCTCTCACCCAACGGCGAAAGCTTTTGTGGTTAATACCAATCGTGATCTGAGGCAGTGTTTTGACCCGTTACAGGTGCTGAATATGCCGGAACAGAAATGCGGTTTGTTGACAGCGGTGCAATGTGTGCCGCTGTTTTTATTTTTGTTAAGGTTGTGGAGGGTACGGCAATCAAAAACAATAACGACAATTTATTCATCAATGAGCAGATCCGTGACAGGGAAGTCCGCGTGATCGGACCTGATGGCGAGATGCTCGGTATCATGTCCGCGCTCGAGGCGCGGAAACTTGCAGAAGAGGCAGAACTCGATCTGGTGAAGATCTCACCCGGCGCAAAGCCTCCTGTGTGCAAGATCATCGACTATGGCAAATACAAATATGAGAAGACCCGCAAAGAGAAAGATGCCAAGAAGAAGCAGCACACTGTAGAGATCAAAGAGATCCGCATGTCTCCGAATATTGATACGAACGATCTTCAGACGAAGATCAACGCGGCGAGGAAGTTCCTTACAAAGGGCGACCGCGTCAAAGTGACGCTCCGCTTCCGCGGACGCGAGATGGCCCACATGCAGCAGAGCGCGCATATCCTCACGGATTTTGCCGATGCGCTCAAGGACTGCGCGATGGTCGACAAGACCCCTAAGGTAGAGGGGCGCAGCCTTACAATGTTTCTTGCCGGCAAGAAACAGTGATCGGAAAGGACAGTCTGTCCGCGAAGATCGCCGATGCGGCAAAATACCGCCCAGCGCGGTGAGTCCGCAGCCGGTTTGAATAGAAAGTTCTGTCAGTTTCCTTTTTTGACAGACAGCGAGAACCGTAATCGAGGCGCAGAACGTATCTGCGTTTGGCAAAAGGAGGTAAATACAATGCCCAAGATGAAAACTAAGAGAGCTGCTGCGAAGCGCTTCAAAATGACCGGCACCGGCAAGCTTATGAGATTCAAAGCCAATAAGCGCCACATCCTGACCAAGAAGACCACGAAGAGGAAGAGAGCCCTCAGAAAGCCTACTCTGGCCGACATCACCAACGTCAAGACAATGAAGAAGGTTATGCCTTATCTTTGATCTGACACCGATACGTAGAGAAAAACGAAACGCGCAGGGAACCGGTATCGCACCGGCACTGTGCCTTACATAGAACGGAGGATAGATAAAAATGGCCAGAATTAAAGGCGCTCTTAATGCGAGAAAGAAACACAACAGAGTATTAAAGCTTGCCAAGGGCTACAGAGGAGCCAGGTCCAAGCAGTACTCTTTGGATCGTTCGTATCAACGCTGCAGCAAGAATGAACGGAATCAGCTACAGCCAGCTGATGCACGGTCTCAAGGAAGCAGGCGTCGAGATCAACCGCAAGATGCTCGCTGAGCTCGCTGTCAATGACGCAGCAGGCTTCACCGCTCTGACTGATGTCGCTAAGAAAGCGATCGCATAATCACATAGAGTCATCATTTTGAACGGAAAAGGATGTTGTACGGACAGAAACAGATCTGTGGCGTGCGGCATCCTTTTTTACAGTGAGTTGTAAGCCTGAAGGGATTCCTCTGACGGATACAGTTTCGTATCTGTAATGGAGAAATGGGATTTGGCGGGGAACCTTTAGGTTTTGCTCTGTTTTTTTATAAAAAAGGGCTTGCAATTCCCCGCACAACCATATATAATAGCATTTGCCTGTTGAAAAGCAGGTACTTCTTAATAGAAGTTATTAGAGAAGTTCTATTATGAAGATCGGGGTGTAGCGCAGCTGGCTAGCGCACTTCGTTAGGGACGAAGGGGTCGTGGGTTCGAATCCCGTCACTCCGATTTAAAGAAACCGGGAAATGTGATCATCACATTTCCCGGTTTTTTTATGCAAACGGAATTCTGTACAAACGTGTCGTATTTCGTGTTATCCTGTAATTGAAAAAAAATACGCAGCATACCTTTGGAATGCCGGAAGGGAATCCTGTTTCAAGTTAGTCAGTCAAAAGTGAATCTGCTGTTTGCAAGCCGAGTGGACAAGAGGCGGAAAGGAAGTTGGAAATGAAGATCGTAATCTTAAACGGAGCGAAAGTGAATTTTGACGGAATCATCGACTACAGCGTACTGGCAGAAGAAGGGGATGAACTTGTTGTCTGTGACATGTGCGAAGACCATGGATATACAGAAATCTCGGAGGGAGCGGAAGTTGTCATCAGCAAGGAACTTCCGATGAGCAGGGATGACATCATGGCTCTTCCGGACACAGTCAAACTCATCTGTGAAGCGGGAACAGGCTATAACAATATCGACCTGGAAGCCTGCCACGAGCGCGGGATCGGCGTCTGCAATGTTCCTGCTTACAGCTCGGAGAGAGTCTCGCATACTGCAGTCATGCTGATGCTCATGCTGGCGTCTTCCATGCAGCGCCAGATCAGTATGCTGGCTAAGGGTGATCACACGAACTTTGACAAATGCCTGTCAGTGCCGCACGTAGAGCTCAACGGAAAAACGCTTGGCGTTGTCGGGGCAGGCAATATCGGTAAAAATACCATTGCCATCGGGCGGGCGCTCGGAATGAACGTCCTCGTCTTCAACAGAAGTCCCAGAGAGGATTCGGAAGGCGTGCACTATACGAGCCTGAAAGAGGTATTCAGGAATTCCGACTTTATCTCCCTGCATTGCCCTTTGACCGAGTCGACAAGGCACATGGTCAACCGTTATACCCTCGCGCTGATGAAGCCGAGCGCGTTCATCATCAATACGGCCCGCGGCGCTCTCATAAAAGAAGACGACCTGATCGAAGCTCTTAAAGAGGGCAGGATCGCCGGCGCCGGCCTTGACGTGCAGGAAGTGGAACCCCTCTCCGCAGACAGCCCGCTGTTTGCGCTTGACAATGTCATTGTGACGCCGCATATGGGATGGAAGGGACTTGAGACCCGCCAGCGCCTTGTCTCGATCCTGAAAGATGGGATCGACGGTTATCGCAAGGGCAAAAGGGTGAACCGCGTCGATTAACAGAATGTAAGAGTTGATCTAGTTTGACAGATGCTCCTCTATATAGAGGAGCATTTTTTACTCCATTTTCCGTTGCGCTATAAGACGACTGTGAGTATAATTTAAGCGTATTTTTTGTTTGCAAAAAGGAGAAAACATATGAGCAATACATATCGCAGAGTCGGCACAGTGGCAAGAGGCATCCGTTGCCCCATCATAAGGGAAGGAGACGATCTTTCCGTGATCGTGACAGACAGCGTGCTGAAAGCGGCGGAGAGCGAAGGCTTCGAACTCCGTGACCGCGACGTCATCGCCGTGACAGAGTCGATCGTAGCAAGAGCCCAGGGCAACTACTGCACAGTAGAGAATATCGCGGATGATGTCAGGGCAAAGCTTGGTGGTGAAACGATCGGCGTCATTTTGCCGATCCTGTCCCGCAACCGGTTCGCGATCTGCCTGCGCGGTATTGCAATGGGCGCAAAGAAAGTCGTTCTGATGCTGAGTTATCCTTCCGATGAAGTCGGAAATGAGCTCGTTAGCCTCGACAAGATCGATGAGGCGGGCGTAAACCCTTACAGCGATGTCCTTACTTTGAAAAAATACAGAGAGCTCTTCGGTGTCAACAGACATGAGTTTACGGGCGTCGACTATGTGGAGTATTATCAGGATCTCATTGAGTCCTGCGGAGCGGAGTGTGAGATCATCTTTGCGAATCAGCCGAAAGCGATCCTGGAGTATGCGGACCACGTCCTCAACTGCGATATCCACACCAGAAAGCGCACCAAGAGGATCCTTCTCGCCGCAGGCGCGAAGAAAGTGTGCAGCCTTGACGAGATCATGAACGCGCCGGTAAACGGTAGCGGCTACAACGAGCTGTACGGCCTTCTTGGTTCCAATAAGTCCACGGAAAACAAGGTAAAGCTCTTCCCCCGCGACAGCCTTGATCTGGTACTCGGCATCCAGGAAAAGATCCTGAAAGAGACCGGCAAGCACGTAGAAGTCATGGTCTACGGCGACGGCGCCTTCAAGGATCCCCAGGGTAAGATCTGGGAGCTTGCAGACCCGGTCGTTTCCCCGTTCTTTACGGACGGACTCATCGGAACGCCCAACGAGCTTAAGCTCAAGTATCTTGCGGATAACGATTACAAGCATCTGTCCGGCGAGGAACTCCGTCAGGCGATCAAAGACAGCATCCGCCAGAAGGACGCGGACCTCAAGGGCAATATGGCTTCCCAGGGAACGACGCCCCGCCAGCTGACAGATCTGATCGGTTCTCTCTGCGACCTGACCAGCGGCTCCGGCGACAAGGGCACGCCTGTCGTACTTGTACAGGGCTATTTTGACAACTACACAAACGAATAAAGCTGCACAAACGAATAACACAAACGAATAGCATGTAAGAAAATGAAAAGAAACAGGCTAAGAGACAAAAAATGGTACAACAATGCAGTGGCGATCCTGATCGGTGCTGTGGGATACGTTGCGCTTAGCCACATACCGGTGATCAACAAAGTGCTGGGCACTTTCATCGGTTATTTCAAGCCGGTCCTTCTGGGATGCGTGATCGCCTATCTGGTCCATCCGCTGGCGAGTCTTCTTGAGAGAAAAGTTTTCCATGGAATCAAAAAAGATTCCCTGCGGTGGACGCTGTCGATCTTCGCAGGGATGCTGGTGGTGGTCCTTCTCTTTTTGGGACTATTGCAGACGCTGATCCCGCAGCTGATCGAGAGTATCTCCAAGCTCATGAAAAACATGGACAGCTACATCGATGCGCTGCAGGGTATGCTTGAAAACGCGTATCTCTTTGGAATGAACCTGGGATCACAGACCGGGGGGCTCCTGAGTTCTTCGGAGGATGTGATCGATGCAGTATCGCAGATCCTGCAGAGTTCCATGAAGAGTATTCTCAGCGCGTCAGCAGGAATCGGCAGGAACATAGTGGACTGGCTGCTTGCATTTGTCCTCTCGATCTATCTTCTGGGGGCGAAGGATAATCTGAAGAAGAACAGTTCCCGCCTCCTGGCAGCTCTGCTGCCGGAGAATGCGTATCGCTCCGTAATGGTCTTTTTGAAGAAGTGCAACGAGATCCTTGTGCAGTATATCGTGTTCTCACTGATCGACGCGGTGATCGTCGGCGGGGCGACTGCTGCTTTTATGCTGCTTACGCGAATGGATTACGTCGGACTGGTAGCCGTTGTCTGCGGCGTCACAAACCTGATCCCGAGTTTCGGTCCTATCATCGGAGGAGCGATCGGCGCGTTTATCCTGCTTCTGGTAAACCCTATCCATGCGCTCATATTTATCGCTTTTACGGCGGTCCTTCAGCTGCTCGACGGCTATGTGATCAAACCTAAGCTGTTCGGAGACTCTCTCGGCGTCTCAGGTCTGCTGATCCTGATCGCGATCATTGTCTTCGGAAATATCTTCGGCATCGTAGGTATTCTCCTTGCGATCCCGCTGGCGGCGATCCTTGACTTTGCCTATGAGCACAGCCTCCTTCCTTTTTTGGAAAGAAGAAGAAAGATGCTGGACGCGCCGGAGGAGACAATGGAATCCGGATCTTAATGATCGCAAAAGAATCATGGCAAAAAAGAGTCAGAAATCTGTTTTCTGGCTCTTTTTTTGTTTACAATAGAGAGAAGAGAGGAGATGGAAACATATGGAAATATTACAACAGGAAACAGGATGGTCATCCGTACAACTTTTGAATCTGCTCATCCTGATCATGGTCTCCAGCGGTGTGTTCGGCTTTCTGTATGAGCTCCTGTTTTACAGGATCGACGAGGGACGCTGGATCAAAAGAGGGTCGACTTTCGGCCCCTGGATCCCGATCTACGTATTCGGCGGAGCAGCCTACACGTTCTTTGTCTATCCGTTCAAGAACAATCCGCTCCTGGTATTCGGGCTCTGTGTGCTGGTCTCCGGTGTTATGGAATACGCTACAGGGTGGGTGCTGGATAAGGTCTTTCACCTCCGGCTGTGGGACTACAACAATGAGATCTGGAACTTTGGGAATATCAACGGGTACATCTGCCTGCGGTCGGTTGTTTTCTTTGGTATGTCAGGACTTCTTCTGATCTATATCGTAATACCGATCCTTATCTATGTGATGAACCGGATCGATCCGGGGATCCTTACAATTGTCTGCCGTATCCTGGCGATCGCCTTTATAGTGGACTGTATTCTGTACAAGATCATCAAAAGAAGATAGACCATCATAGATACAACGGGAGGAAGCATGGCGTTTTATATCTGCCTGGCTCTGGCGGCTGCCGTCACTGTCGGAAGCATTGTTTATTATTGCAGGAACAGGGATATCATAGGGTTCCTGGAGACCCCTGTTCACGCACTTTTATCACTTTCGCTCATTAACACCTGCATTCTGTACATCCCGTGGTTCATCCACGTGTGGAAAGCAGAAGACATCGGTCACGGAAAAGGCCTCCTCATAGTGCCGCTGATGATCGTGCGGCTGATGCAGACCGTTTCGCTGGATGCCGACTATGAGACAGCGCTGGAAATGGTGAAGTTCGCGTCGGTTTCCGGCGTCAGCATCCATTTTCTGGAGTTCTACGCCGTCCTTCTTTCTTATGTGAGCGTGATGGTCCCGGTGACCGGTATCATGACGATCATGGGATTTTTCGCCAACCAGATCGGTTTTGTGATCGCTACGAGCAGGCTGTCCGGAAAGCGGAACATCTATGTTTTCAACGGGATCGGCGAAAGAAACCTGAATCTCGCAGAGAGCATTTGGAACAGCGAAGGATGGGGGCGCAGAAACTGCAGTTTTCTTTTCTGCAATGTACGAGGGAACCCGGGAGAAGAGGCGAGGAGAAAGATCGGGCTCATTGGAGGGCGTTTTACCGGTGAGTATCCTTCGAGGCTGCTCAGGATCGTGCTCTACAGAAAAAACAGAAAGGTGAGCTTTTTCCTTTTGGAAGAAGATGATCTGAATTTCAACAACGCGATCGGTATCCTCAAAGCTGCCGGGAGAATGAGCGGCTCCGGAAGCAGAAAAAATGCCGATCATACCAATTGGAAGGAATCTGACAGGGTATCCGTCCATCTGCTCCTTGGGAGCGACGAACTTGCCGGCATCCTTGACGCGCAGAAGAAATACGGGATCTTTGTCAGGGTCATGGATGCAGAGCAGATGTACGTGCAGGACCTCTACAGGAGGCTTCCGCCGTTTTCCTGCATGAAGAGAGGCCGCGATTCCATCCAGATGATGATCTACGGAAAGGGGAGCGTGGCTGAAGAGGCGTTCATGAGGGCACTCTGGATGGGATGCAATGCCTGTACTCCGCTGAAGATCTGGTACGTCAGCGAGGACGCGGAAGCGTTCAGAGCGAGACTCCGCGTCACCTGTCCCGCCCTGTTCGACGATGCGCTTGCCGGAGGAGAGCGGTTCGAGCTCTGTTTTGAGACGATCACGGAGACAGGACAGCTGTACAGGGCGATCGGGGACGGAAAACCTAAGGCAGTTGACGCCTCCAAAACAGTGAGCGCGGGAATGGGAAGAGCGGATTTCCTGCGGTCGGATTATCTGGTCCTCGCGGGCGAAAGCGACGAGGAAAATATCCGGACCGCCATGTGGTTCAGGACGTGGTTCGCAAGGCAGATCCCGGAGAACGAACTTCAGCCTTTGATCGCCGTCTACATCAGGGACGAAAGGCGGGCGGAGCAGGCGGAAAACCTTTGTATTCAGGAGAGCCGGGATTCCTATGACCTGCACGTGTTCGGGACGGAGGCGCGGCTGTTTACCGCAAGGAACATCCTGCACAGCAAACTCGCGCACTGCCTGTACAGGATACAGCTTTCTTATAGCCTTAAGGATCTGGACGACATACCGACACCGGATCAAAAAAGCGAGGCCTGGATGGAACTCAACCAGTCCATCTATAATTACAAGAGCTCTGAGGCGAGCGCACAGTATATCGTTAACCGGCTGTACGATGCGGGGGCGCTCCTTGAAGCAATGAGAAAAGAGAGCGGAAGTCCGGACAGGGAATACACGGGATATGAACAGGCCTGTTTCTTTAGAGAAGCGCTGGTCAAAAACGCGCACGACGGCAACAGGGAGCGGCTTGATACCATCATCGCTATTTATGAGGAAAAGATCGCTGATCCAAAGATGTTGGAGCTCCTTTCCCGCACAGAGCACCGCCGGTGGACCGCCTATATGGCTGTAAACGGCTGGATCATCCTTCCTAAAGAAAGCCTTGTGGAATGGATGAAGAACAACAAAGGAAGCCACAAGGATTACCTAAGGCTCCGGCACGCGTGCATGGCCGGCTGGGAGGAGCTCGACGAGCTTTCCCTGATCAAGACGAACGGAAAGGATGCTGACGTATTCAAGGAATCCGACAGGCGGATGGTAAAGGGAGTAAAGCACTTCGTCGTGTAGGTTTTGTTTAGAAGGAAACGGTAAACAGGAAAGGAGGATAGCATGGCAATTCTCGGAGCTGTAATGGTGCCGCATCCGCCCATGATCGTCCCGGCTGTGGGACGGGGGAGTGAGAAGCAGATCGCTGAGACGATCCGCGCATATGAACAGGCTGCGGAGTGGATCGCGTCGCTGCGACCTGACACGATCCTCATCACGAGTCCGCACCAGACGATGTACGCAGACTATTTCCACATTTCACCCGGCCGGAGCGCACGGGGAGATTTCGGAAGATTCCGTGCGCCGCAGGAGAGCTTCAGGGTGGAGTACGATGCGGAGCTCACCGCCGTGATCGCGAAGCTTGCGCGTGAAAGGGGCATTCCGGCGGGGCCTATGGGCGAACAGGACAAAAAACTGGATCACGGGACAATGGTCCCGCTCTATTTTCTTCGCCGCGCTTATCCCGCAGTGGATACCGGAAACGGCTATGGCGCAGGGCAGGCGGCAGCTGACGGCTCTTGCGTATGTAAGATCGTGCGCGTTGGCCTTTCCGGCCTTCCTCTGACGGAGCATTACAAACTGGGACAGACGCTTCGGGACGCTGTAGAACAGCTCGGGCGGCGCGCTGTGTTCGTGGCAAGCGGCGACCTCTCCCACAAACTGCAGTCTTACGGGCCTTACGGATTTGCACCGGAAGGACCGCAGTACGACGAGAGGATCATGGACGTGTGCTCACGGGCGGCTTTCGGGGAGCTCTTCGATTTTGAGGAGACGTTCTGTGAGAAGGCTGCGGAGTGCGGGCATCGGTCTTTTGTCATCATGGCGGGAGCCTTCGACGGACAGAAAGTGAAAGCGACGCAGCTTTCGCATGAGGATGTGACCGGCGTCGGCTACGGGATCTGCACCTTCGAGCCCGGAGAGCCGGATGAGGGAAGGCGTTTTTTGGAGCAGTATCTGATGAGAGTGCAGGAAAAGCTCACAGCGGCGAGAGCCGCGGAAGACCCCTACGTGCAGCTGGCGAGAAAGACCGTAGAATCTTATATCCGGTACAGGGTGAAACCTTCCGTTCCGGATGACCTTCCGCCGGAAATGCTTCATAGGAGCGCGGGAGCTTTTGTCTCCATTCACGAGCACGGAAAACTCAGGGGATGCATCGGGACGATCTCCCCGGTGCGGGACTGTGTCGCACAGGAGATCATCGATAATGCGGTCAGCGCATCGACCAGGGATCCGCGTTTCGATCCGATCAGGGAGGACGAACTGGAGTGGCTGGAGATCAGCGTCGATGTCCTCGGGGCGCCGGAACCGGTCTCGTCGCCGGCGGAGCTCGATGTGAAGCGCTACGGCGTGATTGTCAGCAAAGGGATCAAAAGGGGACTTCTCCTGCCTGACCTCGATGGAGTGGATACGGTGGAACAGCAGATCGCGATCGCGAAGAGCAAAGCGGGGATCGCGGAGTGGGACCGCAAAGTACAGCTCGAGCGGTTTGAGGTGGTGCGACATCACTGATCAGCAGGTGAAACCAAAAACGGCATTCGTACACAGGAAAGCCGACGGAGGGAGTATGGCCAGATGTGAAGTGTGCTTTCGGCACTGTGAACTGAAAGAAGGACAGATCGGTTTCTGCGGCGCGAGGATCTGCGCCGGTGGCGTTGTGAGGGCTGCGAACTATGGCAGGATCACATCCCTCGCACTTGACCCGATCGAAAAAAAGCCGCTGCAAAGATTCCTGCCGGGGAGCCGTGTTTTGTCACTGGGGAGCTATGGCTGCAACCTGCGCTGCCCGTTCTGCCAGAACTATGAGATATCCTGGTCGGAACAGGCAATGCGCTTTTCGGAACAGGCGGAGTATGCGACGCCGGAGGAGATCGTAAAGACAGCGGCTTATTATAGGAACAGAGGGAATATCGGTGTAGCGTTCACTTACAACGAGCCGCTGGTAGGATATGAGTTTGTGCGGGATACCGCAAGGCTGGTGCATGAATCGGGCATGGTAAACGTCCTTGTCTCCAACGGGACTGCGGAACTTTCCGTGCTCGAGGAGATCCTCCCGTATATTGACGCGATGAATATCGATCTCAAAGGCTTTACGGACAGGTATTACAGCGAAGTACTAGGCGGCGACCGCGGTATGGTGATGCGGTTTATCGAGCGCGCAGTGCGCGACAGCCATGTGGAACTGACAACGCTGATCATTCCCGGGGAAAACGATTCGGAGGAAGAAATGCGCAAGATAAGCACATGGATCGCCGGATTACCGGGAAAGACACCGGGGAAGGAGATCCCCCTTCATATCTCCAGGTTCTTCCCTCGCTTTCACATGACAGACAGGGAAGCGACGAGTGTGAAAAAGATCTATCGCCTTGCAGAAGTGGCCAGGGAGAAGCTGCGGTATGTGTATACGGGAAATTGCTAAGTATATTTACGGCGAGAGTATGTTATAATTCTAATCAGCAGCAACCATTTATTTGTGAGGGACGAAGATGATCCGTATTGTCACGAATTACAGAGAAATCTACGAGGTGCTGAATTATTATTCGAAGGACCTCGAAGCGATCAAAGCCGGCCGCATCGACCTGGAGGAGATGGCGAAAAAGTTTACTGCTTTCGGAACCGTGATCGAACTGATCAAAGAGGAAGAACGCGTGGGATTCGCGGCTTTTTATCACAATGACAGGAAGCTCAGACGCGCTTTTCTGTCGATGATCGTAGTGCTTCCTGCCGTACAGGGGAGGGGCTACGGCGGTCAGCTGCTCACAGAAGTGGAGCACGAGTGTATCGACGACGGGATGCGGATCCTCGCGGTGCAGGTGGGGACCGAGTATCAGAAAGCGGTCCGTTTTTATAAAAAACGCGGGTTCAAAGTGACCAACGCGCTCTCCGAGGAGCGGCTGATCATGGAGAAAACGCTGGTTTAGTCTGTCCTGTAGTGAGTCAAAGGGTCTGACCCTCTGACTCATTTCATTTCTGAAAGAAGAAGGGTACGAGGCTATGAATGCATTTATACTGGCGGTCTCATGGGTCCTTGCCAAAATACTGAACTGGATCATCGTGCTCCTCGCCTTCGCGGAGGTTGCACTCATGGTGCATTCCCGCATGAAGATGACAGAACTGAGGAAGCGGATCGATCAGCTAAACGCCAGCACGCACGGGAAGCCCGTGCAGGTACGCAGGGAGGACGGCAGGGTTACGAGTGAATACACAGTGACCATCGACAGGGACTGGCGCGAGTTCGACACTTTCTGCGACGATTATCAGAACAGCTCGGTACTGTTTTCCTGGGTCTCTTTGATCATTCAGATCTTTCCTCTTCTGGGAATCCTCGGGACCGTGACCGGTCTCTTTATCGCCATGAACGGGAATGCGGACTGGACGGAAGCACAGAGTCTCTTTGAAGGCATACGGTTTGCGCTCTCTTCGACAGTGCTCGGTATCCTGTTTGCTGTGATCTTTAAGGTCGCGGACATCTGGTTCAGCGCCAAATATCTCGGCTATATCGACGACGGCATCAGCAGGTTCAGAGAGAACTACAACGTGGAGAAAGAACTCCCGGCTGGAGGTGAGGCAGAATGAGAAACCGCAGCCGGCGAAGGCGGGGGAGCGATGAGATCAACCTTACCCCTCTTCTGGACGTTCTCTTTACGATCCTCTTTATCGTCATGCTGACCGGGACGCAGAACGAAAAGTCGCTTGAAGAGAGTGCGGAAGCGTCATTGATAGAGATCGAAAGGCTGGAGTCGGAGGCGGCCGGCCTTGAGGATAAGATCCTGGATCTTGAGGAACAAAACAGCAATCTGCAGAAAAAGATAAACCGGCGGGACAAGATAGAGGACAGCAATAAAAGGTACGAGTCAAACGCGGTCATCGTCACTTTTATAAACGAAGTGGAAAACGGCTATCATGTTCTGAAGATCTATACGGAACAGGGCGAACAGGTGGAGAGCTTCCGGCTCGGCATTGACCGGACAGAGTATACAAAAAACCATGTAAGCGAGATCATTTCCGATATCGCGGAGGCTTCCGCCGATCATCCGGTTTTCATCGTATTCCACTGCGATACCGGGACGATCTACCGCAAGGAGGAGTTCAACCCGATCCGCGACGCATTGGAGGAGCAGAAGAAAGAATACAAAGAGGTGTTCTACCAGATCGTAGAGGAATAGTTCCCGGAGAAACAGTTGGCAGGGGAGCACTTTACAGAGGAGAAGAGAGGTAGTGCTATGGCAGATACAGACAGAAACAAAGGAGGCGGTAAATCTGTAGCGGCGGCCGGCATCATTGCGCTGATCCTGATGCTCGGAGGAGGGGGCTATTTTGGCCTCGGGGCAGGAAAAGGGCAGGACGCGGGTACCGGCGGCGGAACGGAGACGGCCCAGCAGGAAGAGGCGAAAGAGCCGTCCGCGGAAGCCCTGCCCGAACCGCAGGAAGAAGCGGAAGAGCAGGCGGAAAAGGTTCCGGACGTGATCGTTGTCACGATCAAAGAGGACAAGGTCACGATCAACGGACATGACGTGGCGGACCAGAGCGAACTGCGGCAGTATGTTGAGGAGTATAACAGCGACGCAAGGACGTTCACACTCGAGGAGGAGCAGTCGATCCTGGAGACATACAACTGGGTGAAAGCCGTGTTTGACGACCTCGACCTGCAGCTGAAAAACGCGAAGTAATCTCATCGGTGCATATAACTGGATAGTTTTTACAAAATAATGACAGTTTTAACAAAAGAAATTTGTGCTTTTTGTGATATGCTATTTGACCTCCTTGAGTTAAGTGAGTATAATGTCATTAATGTTCATTTTCTTTAAAGGAGGAAGTTATGAAGAAGAAACTTATGAGCATCCTTCTCAGCGGAGTCATGGTACTCGCTCTTGCTGCATGCGGCGGCAACACCGGAGCTGCGACCATCGAAAACACTGAAGTGAAGGAAGAGGCAACTGAGACAACCGAGGCGGAAGCTCCTGCAGAAGACGCGGGCGAAGGGTTCCATATCGGTATCGTAACAGGTTCCGTATCCCAGTCGGAAGACGACAGACGCGGCGCGGAAGCTTTCCAGGCTAAGTACGGCGAGGAAAACGTTATCCTTGCAGTCTATCCTGACAATTTCCCGGAAGAGCAGGAGACGACCATCCAGACGATCGTCAACCTTGCTGATGATCCGCTGATGAAGGCGATCATCGTCAACCAGGCAGTTCCCGGAACAACGGAAGCGTTCCGCCGCATCAAGGAGAAGAGACCCGACATCATCTGCATCGCAGGCGAGTCCCACGAGGATCTTCCCGAGATCGGTTCCGCAGCGGACCTTGTAGTCAACAACGACTTTGTGGCGCGCGGCTATCTGATGATCCGCACGGCTCACGAGCTGGGCTGCGATACGTTCGTACACATTTCTTTCCCCCGTCACATGTCCTATGAGACCATGAGCCGCCGTGTCGCGGTCATGCAGGCGGCATGCGAGGAGTTCGGAATGACATTCGCGATGGAGACCGCTCCCGACCCGACAACCGATGTCGGCGTTCCCGGCGCGCAGGCTTACATCCTCGAGCATGTTCCGGAGTGGATCGACAAGTACGGCACAAATTCCGCTTACTTCTGCACCAACGACGCTCATACTGAGCCCCTGCTGAAGCAGCTCCTTGAGTACGGCGGCTACTTCATCGAAGCTGACCTTCCGTCTCCTCTGATGGGCTATCCCGGAGCTCTGGGCATCGACCTCACAGCTGAAGCCGGCGACTTCCAGAAGATCCTTCAGAAGGTCGAGGCAGCTGTCGTCGAGAAAGGCGGCGCAGGCAGATTCGGAACATGGGCATACTCCTATGGCTACACAGTTTCCGCAGGTCTTGCTGAGCACGCGAGAAACGTCATCCTTGGCACAAGCGAGCTGAACGATATCGATGCGATCTCCGCAGCCTATGGTGTCTTCTCTCCCGGAGCTGAGTGGAACGGTTCCAGCTACACCAATGTTGAAACCGGTGTGAAGTCCGATAATACTTTCCTTATTTATCAGGATACTTACATCATGGGCGATCCCGGTCACTATATGGAATCCACCAGCGTTGAGGTCCCCGAGAAGTACTTCACTGTTAAGTGATCATTTTTTGGGCACCCGTCATTGACCGGCACACGGCGGACCAAAGAGTCTGCCTGTCAGAAGCAGGCATCGGATCTGAATGTCAATACTGCCGGAACTGAATGAATCAGTGAAATGAGGAGGAGCCAAACCGGTTCCTCCTCGTTTACGTAACTATTGGAACAATGACAGGAAGGCAAATTTGAGAGTTATGAACAACGAAAAAGCGCCGCTTCTTGAGATGCGGAACATTAAAAAGGACTTCTTTGGCAATCAGGTGCTGACAGATATCAACCTGAAGCTGGAGGAGGGCGAAGTCCTCGGCCTTGTCGGAGAGAATGGAGCGGGAAAATCGACGCTCATGAAGATCCTCTTTGGCGCAGCGGATATCACTTCGACAGGCGGCTACGGCGGAGATATCCTGATCGACGGGGAGAAGGTGTCTTTTGCATCGCCGTTTGAGGCGATCGCTGCCGGAATCGGAATGGTGCACCAGGAGTTTTCGCTGATCCCGGGATTTGACGCGACAGAGAACATCCTTCTCAACCGCGAGCCAAAGAAAGGCAATCTGATTTCCGAGATATTCGGAGACAGGCTTGACACGCTCGACCGGAGAGAAATGAATGACAGGGCAAAAGCCGCTATTGAGAAGATGGGCGTTTCGATCGATCAGCATATGATGATCAACAGCATGCCGGTCGGTCACAAGCAGTTTACGGAGATCGCGAGAGAGCTGTCCAAGGAACAGCTCCGTATTCTGATCCTGGACGAGCCCACCGCCGTTCTGACCGAGAGAGAAGCGGATGCGCTTCTCGATTCGATCCGCGGAATGTCCGAGAGGGGCATCACGGTCATCTTTATTACGCACCGCCTGCAGGAGATCCTGTCTGTCTGCAATAAGATCGCAGTCATGCGTGACGGCGTCCTTGTCAAAGAAGTGCCCGCCGGCGGGACTTCCGTCGAGGAGATCACGCGCTGGATGGTCGGACGCAGCGTACAGGGCGGGAACGCAGGAGATATGAGCCGCATCAAAGAGGATGCGAGGACGATCCTGAATATTGAAAACCTTTGGGTGGATATGCCGGGTGAGACGGTCCGCAATGTGAGCCTCGAAGTGAAAGAGGGAGAGATCCTAGGAATCGGAGGACTCGCGGGACAGGGTAAGCTTGGTATTCCGAACGGGATCATGGGCCTTTACGAGGCGGGAGGCAAGGTCACATTCGACGGCAAAGAGATCCCGCTGAACAATCCCCGAAATTGTCTGGATTCATCGTTCGCTTTCGTGTCTGAGGACAGA
>CACXMK010000008.1 GCA_902768735.1 uncultured Lachnospiraceae bacterium
GGCCTATAATGTGCCCTGTGCCATAGAGGGCGTTCTCCGAACGGAACACATAACATGCCTTTCCAAAGAGGAATGGCAGTCTGTCAGATAACTTCCAGTATATAGGGATGAAAGATATGATCGATATTACTTTCGATTTCAGGTCAGATGCAAGAGGCAAGGATCCCGATGCCTATAGCCCGACGCTTAATGCGTATCACAGGATCCTGTGGAGCAAGGAACTTCCCAACGGCGAGGTGATGGAACTTCAATCAGGGAGAGCTCCTTATGCTCTGAAATGGAAAGACTTCTGGTTTTCAAGTGACACAATCATAGTAGAAATGACCCATTTGAAAAACAAAAAAATGATCGACCAGGTGAGAGAGCGGTACAGTGATTTTGATGTGTATATTGAACATCTGTTGCACAGGTCATATACAATCGGCAGCATGGTCATCTTTCCGGTCCATGTGAACAGCATGAACCAGAGAAAGGGAACTAATTTACGCATTGCTGACCGGTGCATCCGCAGGCATTACGCCGGTGAGGAGAGTCCTCTTTCAAAGGTAATCGAAAGCGATAAAGCCTTTTATGATCTGTTTGTGGACTTCAAAGGCTATGTGGATTTTTTCTTTATGCAGGACTGCGTTTCGGATGATTACTCTTCGGTCGATATATGGATGGGAGACGCATCCTTCAAGAAAAATGGACTGCCAGAAACGGTAGAAGACTACTTCAGGTTCAGGGAACATATCTTTTTGGACAAAAGAAACAAAAGGATTCAGGGATATTGCATAGAGCATGACCTTTAATCCAATGCTGCCAGATGGAGTACCCACGAGTGACTTTGGGTTTAGCATTACTAAACAGAACCATGAGTAGTAAAACACCCCGATTTCTACTACGATTTTACTACTTTTGACGTCCTCGATTTGCCTCATTTTGCCACGATTTGCCATTTCGGCCTATCATTTTGGATAGTATGTGCCTGCACAGAGCCCTGCGCAAAGTGCGGCAAAACGCGGCAAATCGCGCCCTTACAGGAAGGAACCCCAATATGATTAAAGTGCTTTTTATTTGCCACGGCAATATCTGCCGCTCACCTATGGCAGAGTTTGTTATGAAGGATCTCGTGAAAAAGGCGGGGATGGAAGATCGGTTTGAGATCGCCTCCGCGGCAACGAGCAGCGAGGAGATCTGGGGCGGCAGAGGCAACCCGGTCTATCCGCCCGCCCGTGCGAAACTCAAGGAGCACGGTATCGATCCGGGCGGCAAGCGCGCCCGCAAGACGACCCGCGAGGACTATAAATATTACGACTATCTGATCGGAATGGACAGCGAGAACCTTTGGAATATGAAGCGCATCTACGGCGGCGATCCCGATGGCAAAATATCGCTGCTCCTGGATTACTGCGGCAGAACCGGGCAGGAAGTGGCAGATCCCTGGTACACGGATGATTTCGATGCGACTTGGGACGACGTGCTGCAGGGATGCACAGCGCTGTTCGCAGTTTTGCGGCAAACAAAGCAAATAGGTAAAAAGCGACAGTAATATGGAGAAGAACATGATCGGGACTTAAGAGAAGCGAAGGAAATCCTGAAAAGGTGATCTGCCCGCCGCCTTCGATTTACATAGAGGACGGGGTGTTCTGCTATAAAATGAAGAAACAGATTAAAGTCGGCCGGGCCGTCCGCGGGGGGAAGAACGCGGACGGCCCGGCTGGCTTTTATGTTTGGGAAATAGGCAGTTGTTTTAATGAAGGACAATATACATGATCACAGAGACGATGGTGCTCGTGATACCGATTGCTGCCTCGAAGGGGATCAGCTTCATGCGGTCGTTAATTGACAGGTTGACTGCGCCGCCGGTGGCGTGGAAGAAGGAGCCGTGGGGCAGGGAGTCGAGGACTGTCGCGCCCGCATGGATCATTGCTGCCGCAGCAAGCCCGGATACACCGTTGGCGATAAGGGTGGGGGCAAAGGTCTGCGCGGCGACGGTTGCGCCTGCTGTAGTGGAAGCGGTGGCTGCTGCCATAAGGATACCTGCGAGCGGCGCAAGAATGAAAGCGGGCATGTTCATTGCTTCCAGAACATTGGTGACATCATACTGGAGGGCGGAAGCCTTGATGATGCCTGCAATCGTACCTGTACCGATCAGAAGGATGGATACGCCGATGACTTTGCTGAGGCCGAATTCCATGTATTCGACGCAGTGTTTGATCTTACCGGTTGCCAGCATGCTCACGAAACCGCCGACGGGGAGGGCGATCAGGGGATCGATCGCGATGCCTGCGATGGGACGGAGGGCCAGCATGATGATCACGACAACGGGACCAAGAACTGCGGGTCCGAAGCCGGGAAGGTTCTTTTCGCCGGAGCCCTCAATGTCGGAAGAGGAGATCGCGTCACCGCTCTTTTTGCACAGGAGGGAAGCGAGTAAGATCGCCATGACGAGTGCGAACAGAGCCGGAATGAAGTTTCTCATCATGACAGCTGTCAGGTCCTGCTCAAATGCTTCGGAAACAGCGATCGTGTTGGGGTTGGGCGAAATAATGTTTCCGGCCTTGCCGCCGCCGATCATAGCGATGAGGATACCGCTCTTGGAAAGATTTGCTCTTTTGCCGATCGCAAGGGCGATGGGAGCAACCGTGATGACAGAGATATCGACGAATACACCGACTGCGCAGATGATCATGGTTGCGATCGCGATCGCTGCGACGGCTCTCTTTTCACCGAGCTTTTCGACGATAGTCTCGGCGATCTTCTCCGCCGAGCCGGTCTTGATCAGCGCGCCGGCCAGGATGCCGCTGGTAAGGATCCTCAGGATCGATGACATCATGGATCCTGCGCCGCTCACCATAGTACTGACAGTAGTTGCGAGTCCGCCGCCGCCGATCAGGCCGCCGATCAGCGCGCCGAGGATCAGGCTGTATGCGGGCTGGACTTTTCTTATGATCAAAACAATTGCAATGACGAGACCGATGATTGCTCCTAATGTTGTGAATTGTGCTTCCATGATTTATTCCTTTCTGTGAAGATCCGTATATCCGGGTGATGAAAACGGAGGAGTTATATATTGACGTAAGGGATCGGTTTGCCCTCAAATTACAGTTTCATGTCTGCCGCTGTCCGCGACCGGAACGCCGATCGTCTCGCAGGGGTCGAACACTCGCGTGCCGCCTTGGTGAGGAATTCTGCGGCCTGTTCGCTGCTGACTGTTCCCTTAAAAGAATCTGATGCAAAAACAAGTTTCATTTTGACCTCCTTTTTTGTTTTGCTATACCAAATACCTTTTTTCTCTTTCCGCATTTCATCACTACCTGTCAAAACAGTGATGACCGCTTAGTTTATCGAGGTTTTTCGTGACCTCTCTTTGATCTGTATTAAGAATACTGTTAGTGCGCGGATTTTCGTAGATTCGCACACAATAAAATAAACGCACGATATTTGTATTTAAAATACAAAACGTGCGTTCTGAAAGGCGATATATTTCTGCGCGGGCTCTATTTTGCCAGATACATGTATAAGAGCTCCATAAATCCTCTGTCCAGTGAACGTTCCAGAGGATCTACGCCGAGCATATCCTTGAATTTGTTGTAGCGGTAGATCAGGGTGTTCTTGTGAATGTAAAGCCTGGCGGCCGATTCGGAGAGATTGTAATTGGTCTCCTCAAAGGCCCGCATCATCTCGATGAACTGCTGCTTGCTTTCTTCCGGCATCTGCTGCCCATAGATGATAAAAGCTCTCTGCAGTTCCTGACGGGGGATCAGCGTCCGGAAGTATTCCCGGACATAGTCGTTAAAGAAAACGATCTCGTCAGGTTCCCGGAGGTGGGACTCAAGCCACTTACAATGCCGGTATGTGTAATAATACCGAGTGAAGGAGGTCTGGAGCGATCCGACATAGAAGACGGCCCGGACGCCTTTGTGATGCAGCCAGTTCCGGATGTGCTCAAGGTACTCGGCGAGTTCCTCCCTGTAATCGACGAAGTTCTTCCTGCCATTGAGTTTTACCGTCTTGTAGACCAGCAGATGCGTCTCATCCAGAACGGCGCTGAAGTCCTGGACCCAGTGTCCCTTTCCGCGCCGCAGCTCTTCGAGGGCTTCCTCCGGGCCGGGTAGATCAGCCGTCGCTCCTTTGCGCGCACCTGTGAGCCGGCAGACGATCGACACTCTAACCAGCGACTCGTCCAGCCCCAGCTGCCGCGCTATTCCCCTCAGTTCTGAAGAATCCGCAAACTCCTTCTGTGTCAAAATATTGAGAAAGTGCTCTTTCCTGTTCCTGCGCAGCCGGATCTCCTCCTGCTGTTTTTCGTAGCGGAGCATGGTCTCCATCGCGAGCCTTGTGATCAGCGCGACTTCGTGGATCCTGTCAGGATCGCCGGTCACGCCGATGACGCCTTCCTTGCGCCCCTGGTGAGTGATCGCCATGTTGATGCCCGGCAGGACTCCGGGGAATTCTTTGTCGTCATGGATCACGATCATATCCTGTTCGCTGTGAATGATCCGGTCCGCCACTTCATGGTAAGTGCCGACCCGCGCGGGATCGCGGCTGGCGATGATCACACCGCTCTCATTCATGATGTTGATGTTGTATTCGGTGTACTGTGTGAGCCGCTCGATGAATTTTCTCGCCAGTTCGCGTTCGATCATGGGGCACTTCCTTATCCGGCAGTCCGGCTGCCTGTCAGTTTGCTGAGACTTGAAAGCTATATATATGATTATATAACACCTCGGACAAGAAATGATTTAGACTGGAAAAAAAAAGAGCCCTTCAGAACAAGTGCCGGATGCCGGTACCCATTCTGAAGGGCTCTTTTCTGAAAGGGGGAAATGATAAACAATACTTCGACAGAGAGGAGATTTTTTGAGGGGGGAGTTATTTCTTACGTCCCTGTCGATGATGTCATCATAAAGGAGAATTATGTTCAAATCGGGGATATCCTGTGAAGAATCTGTGAAAATTCCGTTCCGGGACGCAAAAACCGTGGCAGAACCGCTCCACAGGGTTCTACATTTTATATTCCCAATTTGTTGTTGTTTGTTATAATGGTGCTATGCAGACACCTATAGATTTTGGTAAAACCTTTTTAAACAGCTTTTTCAGCATGCGGGACCCGGACCGTTGCCTTGAAGACCTGGCTTACGATGTGGTCTGGATCACGCCCAAGCAGATGTACCATTTCCTCACCGCTATGGAACTCAGGAAGTTTCTGCAGGAGGAAATGGCAGCGAGACCCGAGCGGTATTACGTGGACATTGTGTCGATCAAGAGTTCACCGAGCGCTACGGACATTTCGACGGTGGCATACGAGGTCAATCTCGTTCCAAAGGAGGAGGACAAGGCCGTCTATCTTCGCTGCAGTATGGCGATCTGCAAACGCGGGCAGCACTTTGAGATCACGTTCCTTCACATGTCGGAGAAACAGGGGCAGGGCGGAATGGAGCAGATCCGGGAGTTTACGGAGAATCTCCCGTGCGGCGTGCTGATCTTTGCATATATGGGAAAAGAGGGTCTCAAGACCCTGTTCTATAACGAGTATTTCTGGAAGAAGCTCCACTACAGGGAGGACCAGTTCCGCAAACAGATGGAACGGGATCCTTTCTTTATGGCGCAGGAAGAAGAGCGCGACAAGATCCTCGAAAGACTCAAAGAGGTCCAGGGGACCGGCGGCCATCTCGCTGCCAACGTGACGTTCTACAGAAAGGACGGAAACCGTTTCCAGTACCGTATGGTCGGCGCCCCCGCCTATCAGGAAGGCGACAATACGGTCTACTACTGCGTCTTCCAGGAGACGACGGGGTTCCACCAGCTCCACACGAGAATGCAGGAGCGCATCGCGTCGGCCTCTGAGATCCTTGCCAAAATACCGGCGAGCCTCTGTGTTTTGACAGGAGATGCCGGAAACTGGCATCCTGTTTACGTGAGCCGGCAGTTCCCGGAGCGGTTCGGCATGACGATGGCCGGATTTGCGGAAGCGGTCGCGAAAGATCCGTTCTACGGCCTCGAGATGACGAGCATCACGAGGGACAGGCTGACAGAAGTACATCTCCAGCTGCTCTCGAAGGATCCGTACCTCGGCGTCTTTGAAATGGTGCAGAAGGACGGCTCGAAACGCTGGACAGACGTCTATCTGATCAACAGCGCGGACCACAACGGAAACCGGCTGCGGATGCTCTTCTACGTGGACAAGGACGATGAAAAGAGGGACATCGACCAGCAGATCGCGAAGGCGGAGAACGCCTCGAGGCAGCAGCAGGAGAGGGCGAAGGCCGAGGTGAAAGAGGCGCAGGAGAAGGCGAAGCAGCAGGTGGAGGAGGCGCAGACGACGGTCCGCAAAGAGATCGAGGAGGCACAGGCCAAGACCCAGGAGCAGATCGAGTCCTTCCGCGTGAAGATGAACCAGGTGCTGGAGTCCCAGAAGGGGTCCATCGAGATCAAAGAGAAACAGATCCGGATGGAGTACGAGGCCAAGGAGCAGGAGCTTCAGAAGGCTTTCGCCGAAAAGGAGAGGATGCTGGAGAAGCAGCTGGAGAACTATAAAAAGACGCAGGAAGCGGAACTGGCCAATCAGAAACGGACCGTCGATATTCTCCTTTCGGAACGCGATAAAGAGCTGGAGAAAAAGCAATCGGAGATCGACCGCCTGGAGAAGGAGCTCTCGAGGACGCTGGATTCGCTCCGCGACTCTGAGAACCTGCGGGAACAGCTAAAGAGAAGCAGCGAGCTTCGCGAAAAGGAACAGGAAAAGGCGGCCAGAAGGCTGCAGGAAATGATAGAGACGATCCAGCGGACAGGCGGAGCGGCAGCTTCTGCCGCAAGGCCCGCCGAAGCGGTGTTTACCGCGGAACAGGACGCGGACGCGTGGCCGGGCGCGGAGGAAGTCTATGCACAGCCGGAAACGGCGATGGATCCCGTGCGGAGCATCGAAGAGGATGAGCCTTTAAGGACGCGCGGAACAGCCGGCGACGTGAGGGAGATCGGCGCGGACAGCTGGATGGACGGTATGGAGGAGTACTCCTCCGGTGAGATCATGAGAAAAGGCGCTGTCAATGAGGAGAGCATGAAGCCGTTCGCGGCGGGGATCCGACCCGTGGCACCGGCGCGCACGGAGAGTACGGCAGTCGGAACCGGCAGAACATCACGGCCGGGCAGCCCGTCCCGCATAGGAAGCGCGGCCATCAGCGCAGGCAGCCAGTCCCGTGTGGGCAGAATGACGACCGGCACAGGCGGTACATCCCGTATGGGCACAACGGCTGGCGCAGGAAGCACATCCCGTATGGGGGGAATGACAGCCGGTGCATCCCGCAAGGGCGGTGCGGTACAGAGCGCTCCTGCGGAACCGGAGAAGGCCAGAAGTTCGGTGATGGACGACCTCGTGCAGATGGCCTCCGCAGACGACGGCGTTATCAGAAAGGAGCTCTTCTCCCTCGATGAGTGCCTTGAGAATGTTATGATGCTGCAGGAGCCGGTATGCGACGCAAAGAAGATCCGAATGGAGCTCAAGAAGAGCGCCAGCATGCCGCCCCAGGCGATCGGAGACAAGTCGAAGCTGCAGAGAGCGCTGGTGAGCCTTCTGGAGAGCGCGATAGAGCAGACGCCTATTGGCGGCGAGATCAGTCTGGCCTGCAGGGCAGACAGGGCTTCCGGTAACAGGGTGTATCTGTACTTTATCATCAGGGACAACGGCAGCAATATCGCCAGCGACCTGATGCAGGGAATGTTCGATAAGAGAGACGAGAAAGACGATCCGCTCCGCGCAGGACTCTATATCGCGAGAGAGATCGTCTCGATGATGGGAGGAAACGTCCGGGTCCGCAGCCGCAGAGGCGAGGGAACCGAGTTTATGGTCACTGTTTGCATGAACCTGCCGTAATGACAGGCGAAAGGTGATTTTGATGAAAAAGACGGATATGAAAAAGAGGAACATCGATCCGGAGCAGGAAGAACTTCGCGAAGAGGACAAAAAATCCACCGGCCGCAAAATGCTCGAGTTCGCGGCGGAGACAGGCCTCTGGGCGAGTGCGGGCGCACTTGCCGGCGCTGCGAATTACTTCTATGATTTTTCCATGAAGCCGGTAAAGCATGATCCGAGTGAAGACGGAGATCCGAAGGAAGACCCCTATACGTGCGGCAGGCTTTGGATGAACAACCACCCCCTCAGGGAGGATTGGTATGCAAAGTCGGACGACGGACTCCTTATCCACTCGAATTATATTCCTTCTCCGCAGCCGGAGGGAGAGCACAGATACGCGATCTGCGTGCACGGATATTCCGACACGTCGGAGAGCGTCGGACAGTACGCGATGGTCTACCGCAATAAGTACGGCATGAATGTCCTTCTGCCGGATCTGCGCGGACACGGCAAGAGCGAGGGGACCTATGTCGGATACGGATATCACGACAGGCTGGATATCATCACCTGGATCGACCAGATCCTGAAAAGGGACCCCGAGGCGCTGATCCTGCTGCATGGGATCTCAATGGGCGCCGCCACGGTGATGATGGCGACCGGGGAGCTCCTTCCCTCAAATGTCAAGGCATGTGTCGAGGACGCAGGCTACAGCACCGCGGTGGAGGAGTTCAAACACGTCTACAATAACCTGAAACCGAAGCCGCCGGTCCCGGTGGACGTCATGATGCCTGCGCTGAGGGCCGTCGCGCTCATCAGAGCCGGCTATGCGCTGGGGCAGGCGTCTCCGGTCGACGCGGTGAAGCGCTCCGTGACGCCTACGCTCTTCATCCATGGGGAAGCGGATACTTTTATCCCGTGCTCCATGATGAAAAAGCTCTTCGCGGCGGCGGCATGCGAGAAGATGTACCTGATCGTCAAGGGCGCGGAGCATGTAAAGAGCGTTGTCGTTGATCCCGAAGGATATTGGAGCAAAGTTGACAGCTTCCTTCACACAGTGGCGCCGGAACTGGCGGAGATCAAGGGAGAACACGGTTATACCGTTCTTAAGTGACGAAGGGAGAGTTGAATTATAAGGGAGAGTTGAATTATGAAGAAATTCATATCCTGGAATGTGAACGGGCTCCGCGCGTGCATTAAGAAGGACTGCTTCTATGAATTTATAAAGGCTGAAGATCCCGACGCGGTCTGCCTGCAGGAGACCAAACTGCAGGAGGGGCAGCTGGAGGTCGATCTCCCCGGATATCATCAGTACTGGAATTACGCGGACAAGAAAGGCTACTCCGGAACGGCCATCTTTGCCAAAGAAGAGCCTCTTTCCGTTTCTTACGGGATCGGCATCGACGAGCACGACCATGAGGGAAGGGTCATCACCCTGGAATATCCGGAGTATTACCTGATCACAGTCTATACTCCGAATTCCCAGGACCAGCTCGCGAGGCTGGACTACCGCATGACGTGGGAGGACGACTTCCTCGCCTATGTAAAGGGGCTTTCGGAGAATAAGCCCGTGATCTACTGCGGCGACCTCAATGTCGCGCACAAGGAGATCGATCTCAAGAACCCGTCAACAAACCGCCGCAACGCCGGTTTTACGGACGAGGAGCGCGCCAAGATGACGACGACGCTCGAGAGCGGATTTACCGACACGTTCCGGTTTTTTTATCCGGACCTCGAGAAGGTCTACAGCTGGTGGTCTTACCGCTTCCGCGCGAGGGAGAAGAACGCGGGATGGCGCATCGACTACTTTATCGTGTCCGACAGCTTACAGCCGAGGCTGAAGGACGCCAAGATCTATACAGATGTCATGGGATCGGACCACTGCCCCGTGGGATTGATCCTGGAATAATATAAAATGGAGGAATGAAAGCAACATGAGTACACAGAACAACGGAGCACCGAAGCCGCCCACACCGTCCGCACAGACGGATTTCAGCATTGAAGCCCATCCCGGCAGCCATGTGAACAAAGTGATCGCGGTCGTCAGCGGAAAGGGAGGCGTCGGAAAGTCTTCTGTCACGGCGATGAGCGCGCTTTGGACAAGAAGAAACGGCTACCAGACAGCAGTCCTGGACGCGGATATCACAGGCCCCAGTGTCCCGAAGATGTTCGGCGTCGGTTACGCGGACCTCGTGGCGACCGAGGAGTGTCTCTATCCCGCAAATACCATCACAGGCATCAAGGTCATGTCCATGAACTTGCTCTCCAAGCAGGAGGACGCGCCGGTCATCTGGAGAAGTCCTGTCATCACAGGCGCGATCAAGCAGTTCTGGACGGATGTCTGCTGGGGCTATGTGGACTACATGTTCATCGACATGCCTCCGGGAACCGGCGATGTGCCGCTCACTGTTTTCCAGTCGTTCCCGGTCGACGGTATCATCATCGTCACGACGCCCCAGGACCTCGTCAGCATGATCGTCAAAAAAGCGCTCGGCATGGCGAAACTCATGAAGGTGCCGGTGCTCGGCATCGTCGAGAACATGAGCTATGTCAAGTGCCCGCACTGCGGCGAGGAGATCCGCATCTTCGGCGACAGCCATGTGGAAGAGATCGCAGAGAAATATGACATCCCGATCATCGCCAGGATCCCGATCGATCCGGAGATGACTTCCTATATGGATACGGGAAGAGCGGAATACTATGAGAGCACCTTTATGGAGGGATTAAAGGACGTCCTTCCGCCCGTCGACTGACAGGGGGGGCCTTCCGCGGCACTGTTTTGACACTTTCCCGGCCGGCGCGGCACTGTTCTGACACGAGAGGCCGGGAGCAGCACAGGAGGAGACCATGATTCTTGCGATTGATACAGGAAACACACATGTCGTACTGGGATGTATCGATAATAAAGGAGGCATCAGCCATATCATCCGCCTGGAGACCAATCTTGGGAAGACGGAGTACGAATACGCCTCGGACATCAAACAGATCCTGGAGCTGGAAGGCGTGGACAGGTTCGGCTTTGACGGAGCGATTATCTCTTCTTCCGTCCCGCCGATCATAGAGACCCTCCAGCGGGCGGTGAAGATCATCACGGGGATCGACGCGATGGTGGTCGGCATCGGCGTAAAGACAGGGCTGGACATCGTTCTGGACGATCCGAGCACGATCGCCGCTGACCTCGTGGCGACAGCGGTCGCGGCAAAGAACGAGTACCCGCTTCCCTGTATCATCATCGACATGGGGACGGCAACGACAGTGACCGTCGTGGACGCGAAGGGACGGTATATCGGCGGAGCGATCCTGCCCGGCGTGAGACTCTCCATGCGCGCGCTGGCAGCCGGCACGTCGCTTCTGCCCAATATTGAGATCGTCCCTCCGACGAAGACGATCGCCTCTAATACGATCGACTGCATGAAATCCGGCATTATCTACGGTTCGGCAGGCGCCCTGGACGGGATCCTTGACCACTATATCGAGGAGCTCGGCGGCTCGGTCGGAAGCATTGTGGCGACAGGCGGGCTTGCGTCGACGATCTGCCCGATGTGCAGGCATGAGATCACATTGGACCAGAACCTCCTTCTGAAAGGGCTCTATGCGATCTATAAGAAAAACAAGCCCAGAAAGACAAGGCGCCCCAGACCGGCGGACGCCGAATAAATCCTGAGGACAGAAATGTCCGCAGGACAGAGAGATAGTTAGAAAGTGAAAATAAGAATGTTTGGAGATCTTTTTCATAACGACGACAATGACGACGTCGAGCGTTACGACGATAACCGCCGCGGCGACCGCAGAGGAAACGGGAGCGGGAACGGCGGAGGAAACGGCGATGACGACCGTGGAAGCAGCGGCAAGGGACCGAACCGCCAGAACCTGGTGATCATGCTCCTTGCGACAGTGATCGCGCTGGTCGTGATCAGCTACGTGATGAACGGCGATTCCGAGTCTGCATCGCGGATCAGCTACAATGAATTTGTCCAGATGATCGACGAGCAGAAGATCGAGGAGGTCGATGTGCGTTCCGACCGTCTGGAGATCCACCTCAAGGGGTCTGACGCCGTGCGCTACACGGCGATCACGGAGGACGCGTCCGACCTGACGAAGAGGCTTTTGGAGGCAGGAGTTACGATCAACGGCTATATTCCGGACAGCTCCGGGATGGTCCTCTCGTTCCTGCTCTCATATGTGCTGCCCATCGTCTTTTTGTGGGTGATCATGGGCTTCATCTTCCGGAGAGCCGGCAGCGGAGGCCTCATGGGCAGCGTCGGCAAGAGCACTGCCAAAGAATATGTGCAGAAGGATACAGGCGTCACATTCGCGGATGTCGCGGGTGAGGACGAGGCCAAGGAGTCGCTGCAGGAAGTCGTCGATTTTCTGCATAACCCGGGCAAATACGTAAAGATCGGCGCGAAGCTCCCCAAGGGAGCGCTTCTCGTCGGCCCTCCCGGCACTGGCAAAACATTGCTCGCCAAGGCTGTCGCCGGTGAGGCGCATGTCCCGTTCTTCTCGCTGACGGGCTCAGATTTCATTGAGCTGTATGTCGGCGTCGGCGCATCCCGCGTGCGCGACCTGTTCAAGGAGGCCAATAAGAACGCCCCCTGCATTATCTTTATCGACGAGATCGACGCGATCGGACGAAGCCGTGACTCCAGATACGGCGGCGGAAACGAGGAGAGGGAGCAGACACTGAACCAGCTCCTCTCCGAAATGGACGGCTTTGAGCCGGCCAAGGGCATCCTTGTCATCGGCGCCACGAACAGGCCCGAGATCCTCGACAAGGCGCTGCTGCGTCCCGGCCGCTTTGACAGGCGGATCATCGTGGACAGACCCGATCTCAAGGGAAGGGTCGCTATTTTGAAAGTGCACGCCAAGGACGTCAAGATGGACGAGTCCGTGGATCTGGAGGAGATCGCGCTGGCAACGAGCGGCGCGGTGGGCTCCGATCTGGCCAACATGATCAACGAGGCGGCGATCAACGCCGTCAAGCACAAGCGCAAATATGTCAACCAGCAGGATCTTTTCGAGGCAGTCGAGCAGGTCCTTGTCGGCAAGGAGAAGAAGGACCGCGTCATGAACAAGACAGAGCGGCGCATCGTCTCCTACCACGAGGTCGGACACGCGCTGATCAGCGCGGTGCAGAAGAACTCGGAGCCCGTGCAGAAGATCACGATCGTTCCCAGGACGATGGGTGCGCTCGGCTATGTCATGCAGGTGCCGGAAGAGGAGAAATACCTCAATACGAAGGCCGAGCTGCACGACATGATCGTGGGCATGCTGGGAGGCCGCGCGGCGGAGGAACTCAAGTTTGAGACTGTCACGACAGGCGCCTCCAACGACATCGAGCGCGCGACAGCCATCGCCCGCAACATGGTCACGCAGTACGGTATGAGCGACCGGTTCGGCCTGATGGGCCTTGCGACCGTCGAGAGCCAGTACCTGGAGGGCAGAGCTGTGCTCAACTGCAGCGATGTCACAGCCGCAGCGGTAGACGAAGAAGTCCGAAAGATCATGGAGGACTGCTATAAAGAGGCGAAGGCCATCCTCTCCGAGAACATGGAGGCGATGGATCTGATCGCCGAGAAGCTGATCCAGGAAGAGACGATCACCGGCAAGGATTTCATGCGACTTTACAGGAAGGCCAAAGGCCTGCCTGAGGAGGAAGAAAAAACCGCTCCCGAAAAACCCGAGGAGCCTTCTGAGATCGCGCTGGTGGAACAGAAGCCCGAAAAAGCGGTACCTAAAGCGGCACCTAAAATGAAGAGGGAAGAGAAGCCCGCTGAGCCCGCACCGGCTGCGGAGCTGCCCGCGGAAACGCCTGCGGATGCGGATGGCGACGCTAAAGGGAGCGAAGAAGACGCGGAAGACGAAACCGACGGGAAAGCCGGAAACGAAAATAAATCCGGCAAGGACGGAGAAAAAGGGAAGTTTACGAATGTCCCCCTCGAGGGACTGGACCGCTTTTTTGAGGACTGAGAGCGGGAATGCGATATCCAGATTTAACAATAATCCGGAGCAGAGAAAATGTTTGATGTGCAGGAAGAACTGAAAAAACTGCCTGCGAAGCCGGGCGTTTATATCATGCACGATGAGCGGGATGCGATTATCTATGTGGGAAAGGCGGTGAACCTCCACAATCGCGTCCGCTCTTATTTTCGTAAGATCGTAGGGAGAGGCCCCCAGATCGACCAGATGGTCAGGCAGATCACGCGCTTCGAGTACATCGTCACAGACTCGGAACTGGAGGCGCTGATCCTTGAGAACAACCTGATCAAAGAGCACCGTCCCAAGTACAACACGATGCTCAAGGACGACAAGACCTATCCCTATATCAAGGTGACGACAGGGGAGGCTTATCCGAGGATCCTCTTCGCGAGAAGGCAGAAGAAGGACAAAGCGCGGTATTTTGGCCCCTATTCGAGCGCGCAGGCAGTAAGGAGCACGATCGAGCTCTTAAACCGGATGTACGGGCTGCGGGACTGCGCGAGGGCGCTTCCCAGAGATTTCGGAAAAGAGAGGCCCTGCCTGAACTTTCACATGGAGCGCTGCTGCGCGCCGTGCACCGGGAACGTCCCGGAGGAGGAGTACAGGAAAAGGGTGGATATGGCGCTGGAATTCCTTTCCGGGCACTATGACCCGATCATCCGGGATCTGACGCAGAAGATGACAGAGGCCTCGGAAGCCATGGAATTCGAGCGGGCGATCCGCTTTCGCGACCTGTTGAACGATGTGCAGCAGGTGGCCCAGAAGCAGAAGATGTCGGAGAGCATCGGCGAGAACCGGGACATCCTCGGGATCGCGGTGGACACGTCGAGTCCCGATTCGGACGGCGTCGTGCAGACGTTCTTCCTTCGCGACGGGAAGCTGATCGGCCGGGAGCACTTCTATATGACCCATGTGGCGGGAAGGAAGAAACCGGAGATCCTCTCGGACTTCATCAGACAGTTTTACGGCGGCACGCCCTCCATCCCGAAGGAGATCATGCTCCCCTGCGAGCCCGCGGACAGAGAGCTCCTCGAGCAGTGGCTGACCGCGCTCAGGGGCGGCAAAGTCACGCTGAAAGTCCCGGCAAAGGGCCAGAAGGAGAAGCTTGTGGAGCTCGCCAACACCAACGCGGGCCTTATCCTCGACAAGGACAGGGAGCGTCTCAAGAGAGAGGAGGGACGGACGATCGGCGCTGTCAAAGAGCTCGAGGATCTTCTGGGGATCGGGAGCGCCAGCCGCATGGAGGCTTTTGACATCTCCAACATCAGCGGATTCGCCAACGTCGGGTCCATGGTCGTCTACGAGAAAGGAAAGCCCAAAAGGAGCGATTACCGCAAGTTCCGGATCAAAACAGTGGCCGGCCCCAATGATTACGCCTGCATGAAAGAGGTGCTCACGAGGCGCTTCCGCCACGGCATGGACGAGCAGAAAGAGCTGTCCGAAAAGCAGATCGACAGCGAATTCGGGAGTTTTACCAGGTTCCCGGACCTTCTGATGATGGACGGCGGCAGAGGGCAGGTCAATATCGCCCTGCAGGTCCTGGGGGAGATGGGGCTAACGATCCCGGTCTGCGGAATGGTCAAGGATGACCACCACAGAACGAGAGGTTTGTATTACAATAATAGAGAGATCCCGATCGACCGGTCGGGAGAGGCGTTTAAACTGATCACCCGCATTCAGGACGAGGCGCACAGGTTTGCGATCGAGTATCACCGGTCGCTCCGCGGGAAGGCACAGACCACTTCGAGGCTGGATGAGATCCCGGGGATCGGCCCTGCGAGGAAAAAGGCGCTGATGCGGGAGTTCGGCTCCATTGCGGAGATCATGGAGGCGGACGCGGAGAGACTGGCGCAGGTCCCGGAGATCCCGGAAAGCACCGCGGAAGAGATCTACAGGTTTTTTCATAAAGAAGAGACGGAATAAAGAAGAGATTGAACAGTAAAAAGGAGCAGCTATGGGCATCGTTCGCTTGAATGAGGTGATCACCAAGATGAACCTCGAGAATCTGACGCCGCAGATCGATGTTTCGAAGATCAAGATCCGGCAGCCGGACATTAACCGTCCCGCACTGCAGATGACGGGATACTTCGAGCATTTTGCGGCGGGAAGGATCCAGATCATCGGCCTTGTGGAGTATTCCTACATGCAGCAGATGAAGGACGAAGAGAAGGAGCGGATCTATCAGAAATTCCTTTCTCTGGATATTCCCTGCGTGGTGTTCTGCAGGGAGCTGGAGCCGGATGAGATCTTTAAAAAATACGCGCTGGAGAACGGCGTCGCGCTCCTGATGACGAGAAATTCCACTTCGAACTTCTGCGCGGAGCTGATCCGGTGGCTGAATGTCCGCCTGGCGCCCTGCATCACGATCCACGGCGTTCTCATCGACGTCTACGGCGTCGGCGTCCTGATCACCGGCGAGAGCGGCATCGGTAAGTCTGAGATGGCGCTGGAACTGATCAAGAGAGGACACCGCCTGGTCTCAGACGACGTGGTCGAGATCCGCAAAGTGAGCGAGGAGACGCTCATCGGGACCGCGCCGGAGATCACGAAGTACCTGATCGAACTGCGCGGCATCGGAATCGTCGACGTGAAGACCCTGTTCGGCGTCTCGAGCGTGCGCGACAGCCAGAGCATCGACCTGGTCATCGAACTGGAGGAGTGGAGCAAGGAGAAGGAATTCGACCGGCTCGGCCTCGAGGAACATTACATCGAGTATCTGGGCAACCGTATCGTGTGCCACAAGATCCCGATCCGGCCCGGCCGGAACCTGGCGATCATCTGCGAGGCGGCGGCGGTCAACCACAGGCAGAAGCTCATGGGCTACAACGCCGCCCAGGAGCTGTATAAACGCGTCCAGGCGAACCTGATGAGCGGACACAGGAACGACGAGGACGATTGAGTCAAGGGGATAAGGAATTAAGAGGACGAGCAAGTGATTACGACGGAACTACTCAGGGAACTTCGAAATATAGCTTCAGCGGACCGCGTTCATGAGAAGGAGATCCTTGCGCAGCACTGTTCTTTTAAGACCGGCGGGCCGGCGGATCTGTTCATCCGCGTGGTCACGGCGGACGAACTGGAGCGGACATTGGAATGTCTTTCAGAGGCGGGCTGTGAAACGTTCCTGCTCGGCAGGGGAACGAACCTCCTGATCGGAGACGGAGGTTTCCGCGGCGCTGTCGTCACAATGTGCGCGCCCGCGGGAGAGAGATCAGAACTGTGCGAGGTCGCCGCGGACGGCTGCGTCATCAGAGCCGGTGCAGGGGCGTCCCTGTACAAAATTGCAATGGCGGCGAAAGACGCGGGCCTTTCCGGTTTCGAGTTCGCGGCAGGCATCCCGGGCTCCCTTGGCGGCGCGGTCATAATGAATGCCGGAGCGTACGATGGAGAGATGAAGCAGGTGATCAGGTCTGTGGAGGTCCTCTGTCCCGGAACCGGTGTGAACTGTTGCAGCGGGGAAGAGGCGGGATTCGGTTACAGGACCAGCCGTTTTAAGAGAGAAGGCGGGATCGTGCTCGGCGCGGAGATCGAACTGACGCCGGGAGACAAAGAAGGGATCGCCGCCCGGATCGCGGAGCTGGCACAGCGCCGGAGGGACAAGCAGCCGCTGGAATTCGCCAGCGCGGGCAGCACGTTCAAACGGCCGGAGGGCTATTTTGCCGGCAAACTGATCCAGGACGCGGGACTGAAGGGATTCAGCGTCGGCGATGCGCAGGTATCGGAGAAGCACGCGGGATTTGTCATCAACCGCGGAGGCGCGAGCGCCGCGCAGATCCGGGAACTGATCGAGGAGATACAGAGGATCGTCTTTGAAAATTCCGGCGTACAGCTGGAGCGGGAAGTGATCTATCTGGGTGACTTCTGAGCACTGGTGATTTCTGAGCTTTGTTGACTTCTGGGCATTGTTGACTTCTGGGCATTGGAGGAATGCGAATGAGATTTGTGGTGGTTACAGGAATGAGCGGCGGAGGAAAGCTGACGGCGATCCGTTTTTTGGAGGATATGGGCTATTACTGCGTTGACAATCTTCCCGTGCGCCTGATCGACCCCTTTATGGAACTGGTGTCCGCACCGGGGAGCGAGATCAGCAAGGTAGTGCTCGGACTGGACGTCCGGGCGGACAAATCCTTTGACAACGTGGAACAGGTGCTCGCCGCTCTCAGAAAAAAGGGTTATCACTACGAGATCCTGTTCATGGACGCGAGCGACGAGGTCCTGATCAAGAGATATAAGGAGACGAGAAGGGCGCACCCCGTAAGTCCGACGGGGCGCGTGGAGGAAGGCATCGCCCGGGAGAGGGAGATCCTCAGGCAGATCAAGTCCGAGGCCGACTACGTGATCGACACGTCGGGGCTTCTTACGAGGGTGCTCAAGGAGGAGCTCATCCGGATCTTCGTCGAAGACAAAAAGTACAACTCCCTCATGATCTCCGTGATGTCCTTCGGCTTTAAGAAGGGGATCCCGACAGACGCGGACCTTGTGTTCGACGTGCGTTTTTTGCCCAACCCCTTCTATGTGGAAAGCCTCAAGAGGCTGACGGGGAACGACGCGCCTGTGCGCGACTACGTCATGTCCTTCCCGGAGTCGGCGCAGTTCATGGACAAACTCGTGGACCTGATCACTTTTTTGATCCCCGGGTACATTAAAGAGGGCAAGAACCAGCTGGTGATCGCCATCGGCTGTACCGGAGGGCAGCACCGGAGCGTTACGATCGCGAACGCGCTGTCCGAAAGGCTGCAGGGCGGTGATTACGGACTGAACCTCATTCACAGGGACGCGAACATCTAAGTGGCTGCGGGAGACCGCGGCAGGGTCCGCAGTCTGAGACGGCGGGGGAGACCGCCATAAGAAACGGAGGGCGGCCATGTCTTTTTCTTCTGACGTAAAAGCGGAGATCGCCGGCAATATCCCGCCGGCAAAACACTGCAGGCTCGCTTCTTTAGCCGCCCTGCTCAGCTGTATCGGCAGATTTGAGGGAGGCCCGGAGGAAGGATACAGCCTGTCCTTGAATACGGATAACGCGGAAGCTCTCAGAAAGTGCTTTACTTTACTTCGCAAAACCCTTAATATAAGTACCGTACTGTGCACCCGGCAGGACGAAAAGCGCCGGGAGATGCGGGGATGGATGCGGACAGGGCATTCGTCGGACGCAGTGAGGGATCTTGCGCAGAAGATCCTGGTGTGTGACAACGCCGGACAGCTGCGCGGGGACAGGACAACGGCAGCGGAACTTCTTGGGAGGAACTGCTGCAGGCGGAACTATCTCGGGAACCTTTTTCTGTGCTGCGGATCGGTCAGCGACCCTCGCAAAGAGTATCACCTGGAATGGAGCTGTTCCTTTGCGGAACAGGCCTCACAGCTGCAGGGTGTCGTACAGAGCTTTGGCATAGACGCGAAGATCGTTCTTCGCAAGAAACTTTATGTCGTGTACGTGAAGGATTCCGAGGGGATCGTCAATCTTCTGAACCTGATGGGAGCGACCGTCAGCATGATGGAGATGGAAAACCAGAGGATCCTGAAGGAACTGCGAAATTCTGTCAACCGCCGTGTGAACTGCGAAGCAGCTAACATCGGCAAGACAGTCAGCGCGTCGGGCAAACAGATCAGTGACATTCAGTTCCTGGAGGAAAAGGGCATCCTGAAGACGCTGCCGGAAAGCCTTCGCAAGATGGCGGAGCTCCGGTTGGAGTATCCGGATGTACCGCTGAGGGAACTGGGAGAACTGGCTGTGCCGCCCATCGGAAAGTCGGGGGTAAACCACCGGCTGCGGAGGCTGTCAGAGATCGCAGAGAAGTACAGAACTGTCAAGGAGAGAGTGGAATGATTAAGAAGTCAATTAAGATCTCCTGCCCTCACGGGCTGGAGCCGAGACCCATTGCGGAACTGGTGCAGGTGGCCAGCAGGCATGAGAGCAAGACCTATCTGGAGACAGAGACCAAGCGCGTCAACGCGAAGAGCATCATGGGTATGATGTCCCTGAATCTGGAAAACGGCGATCTTCTCACCGTAACGAGTGATGGAAACGATGAGGAAGGAGCTATGGAGGAGATCCTGAGCTTCTTGAAGAGCAAGCTCAACCTTGTGGGATGATCTTGTGGAATAAAATAGAATAAGAAAAAGGCCGGCGCTTTCCTGCGCCGGCCTTTTACGTACATAAAACCCTCTTACATAAAACCCTCTTAAAAACTCTCCGCCGAAACCCCTGCAATAAAAATCCCCATAAAAAATTCCCAAAAGAAAATCCCATAAAAATATCCCCCATAAAAGGGAGGATGCCAGGTACATTACGTACCTGGCATGTTATGAAAAAGTTATTCGTAAACCAATGGCTGGCAGTTGGCTTTGTTGTTTTCTATGTTTTGAATTATAGAGACCAATCGTGTACAGAAATTTAGTAATTATTGAAGATTGCATAAATAATATATGAACAAAATATGAACATGCAGCCTGCGATCGGTTTTTTTGCATTCTACGGCACGAAAATGTATAATGTTGCGTAATCAGGAGCTGAGTATTCATTATAGTATTCATTTTTGATCAGTATGTCAATGACCGTGGGAATGACTGCATCACAAGAGCCTGAAAAAGGGTTTATGAAAAGGATTATATGAAAAGAGTGTTTATCCTGCTCGAAGAACAATGGCAGAGCGAGAGCCTCCCTGAAGCGGAGGCGGCAGTACGCACATACCGGGAATATGGTTTCGATGCGGAACTGCGGGTCTTCGGAGCGCGGGAGAGGATCGAAAGGGTGCGGGAGAGGATGTGCGAAGCGCGGGCGGCTTTTGGCACACTGTGCATCGCGGATTCCTGGAGACTCCTCGGACAGCTCGCGGACTGCGGGGCGGCCTTCTGCGCCTATTCCCACAGCGGCAATGCGGGGGAAGACCTCAGCGCCGCGGAATATATCCTGATGGAGCCGCAGTGGGTGGACCGCGACTCCCTGGTGAAGATCTGGCAGCGGCAGAGAAACCTCCCGTGGACGATCCTTCAGACGGAGCGCTGCATCGTCCGCGAATTTGTCCCGGAGGACCTGGACGCGATCTATGAATTGTACGATGAGGAGGCGAGGCGCTTTTTAGAAGCGCCGTCCGGGAACAGGAGCCTTGAGAAGGAGATATTGACCGCCTATATCCGCAGAGTGTACCGCCTCGGCGGATACGGCGACTGGGCGGTGATCGAAAAGACGTCCGGCAGGCTGATCGGGAGGATGGGCTACTCGTTCCCTTCCGCGGAAACGCCGGAACCTGCTCCGGACGTGACCTTCGGATACCTCATCCACTCCGGATGGCGGGGCAGAGGGATCGCGAAGGAAGCCGGAAAAGCGATATTGGAGTATGGCTTTACACAGCTGGGATTTGAGACCATCGGCGCAGATGCAGCGGTCTCTAACACGGTGTCAGACAAACTTCTGCGGTCCTTCGGATTCGTCCCGGCATCTGACAGCGTTCCTTCAGATAGAATAGAAAACAATAGAATAGAAAACAATAGAATAGAGGACAGGAGATACTATGTTTTGACCCGAGAGGTTCTGTCTTGACAAGTAAAACGGAAGAAGAATAATATTAATATTCAGAATAAGGAAGGAGGCGCTGGATATGATCAATCAGAAATATCTGGGTATGTTAGATAATAGAAATGTGATCCGGAACCTTTCGGAATACGCAACAAAAAGATCCAAGGAGATCGGCGAAGAGAACGTATTTGATTTCAGCCTTGGAAACCCCTCGGTGCCCGCGCCCGAGAGTTTCAAAGAGGTTTCGATCAGGCTCCTTGAGACAATGGCTCCCTTAAAGCTCCATGGCTACAGTCCTACGCTGGGCATTCCGGAAGTCAGGGAGAAAGTTGCGGCATCCCTGAACCGGAGATTCGGCATGAACTATACGGCTGATCATATCTTCCCCACTTCGGGAGCGGCGGGCGCCCTCGCGCACGCGCTGCGCGCGGTGTCAAAGTCCGGTGACGAGATCCTGGTCTTTGCCCCCTATTTCCCGGAGTACAACCCGTATATCGAAGCGACGGGTGCGACGATCAAAGTGGTTCCCGCCGATTTCGACTCCTTCCAGATCAACTTTGAAAAGGCGGAAGAATTCCTGACGGAGAACGTCGCGGCGGTCCTCATCAACACGCCCAACAACCCCTCCGGTATTCTGTACAGCGAGGAGACGCTGGTGAAGCTCGGCGATCTTTTGACAAGGAAATCCCGGGAGTTCGGACACAATGTGTTCCTGATCTCCGACGAGCCGTACAGGGAGATCGCATTCGACGGCAAGAAGGCCCCTTATGTGGCAAAATATTACCCGCACACGCTCACCTGCTACTCCTTCTCGAAATCCCTCTCCGTACCGGGAGAGCGTATCGGCTACGTGGCAGTAAATCCCGCGTGCGAGCATGCCGAGCACCTTGTGCCGATGTTCGGCCAGATCTCCAGAGGCATCGGGCACAATTGCCCGTCCTCGCTCATCATGCTGGCAATGGCGGAGACCTGTGACGACACGGCGGACCTTTCGGTCTACGAAACGAACATGAATCTTCTGTACGACACCTTCAAGGAGCTCGGATTCACGGTCGTTCGCCCCGGCGGGACATTTTACATCATGCCTAAAGCGCTCGAAGACAGCTCGATCAAATTCTGCGAGAAAGCAAAGAATTACGATCTGATCTTTGTCCCCGCCGATGCATTTGGCGCGCCCGGTTATTTCCGCGTGGCGTACTGCACCGACACGGAGAAAGTGAAGCGCTCGCTGCCCAGGATCCGTGAGTTTGTTGAGAAGGAATATGCGCGTAAGCAATGAGCCATGCGTGGACAGGCCGGATGAAGGACGATGAGAGTCTGCTTTCAATCGGCCGACAGACGGACTGGACACATACGGCGAATGCCGCGACAGTGAGCAGCCGAAGGCTGCGAACCTGTCGGCATGGATCATCGCAACAAGCACTAACCATATGAAGGAGCATATATGCAGATTATCGAAATCTTAAAAGCCATATTATTCGGCATCGTGGAAGGCGTTACGGAATGGCTTCCGATCAGCAGTACCGGCCATATGATCCTGCTCAACGAGTTTGTGAAGCTGGACGTGTCCCCGGAATTCTGGAACCTGTTCCTCGTCGTGATCCAGCTCGGCGCGATCCTGGCGGTCGTCATCCTTTACTGGAAAACGATCTGGCCGTTTAAGAGAGTGAGGCTCAGATCCGGCGGCACGAAGATCAAATTCAAAAAATCGACGATCATCCTCTGGCTTAAGGCTATTGTGGCATGCATCCCCGCCGCAGTTGTCGGCATCCTTTTCGATGACTGGCTGGAAGAGCATTTCTACAACGCGGTCGTCGTCGGCGCAATGCTGATCATCGTCGGTCTGGCATTCATCATCGTCGAGAGCATCAATAAGAACAAGGTCGCGAGAGTCGACAGGCTCAGTGAGCTGACCTTCGGGGACGCCTTTATCATCGGACTTTTCCAGCTGATCGCGGCGATCTTCCCGGGGACATCCCGTTCCGGCGCAACGATCGTCGGCGGCCTCCTGATCGGCGTCTCCCGCACGGTAGCGGCGAAGTTCACGTTTATTCTGGCGATCCCGGTCATGGCCGGAGCGAGCCTTTTAAAGATCGTCAAGTACGGCCTGGGGTTCTCCGCGGCAGAGTGGGTGCTTCTGGGAGTCGGCATGGTAGTCGCCTTCCTGGTATCCATTTTCATCATCGCTTTCCTTATGAACTACATCAGAAAGCATGACTTCAAGGCCTTTGGCATCTACCGGATCCTCCTTGGAATCCTGGTACTCGTGTACTTCCTGGTGATCAAGAAACCGGTGGTTGGGTGATAAATGTATAAATAACAGGCATTATAAATAACAGGCATAAAGAAGACCGGCTATGTAACCGGCGGGGAGCATGAGAGGATCGTGAGCCTCCGACGGGTACACAGCCGGTCTTTTACTATGCCCGTTTTCACAAAGTTTTTATACTTTCGTAAACAAATGCAGTTGACATCCCCTATGCCTGGTGCTATTTTATACAGGAAGAGTGTTAGCACTCGAGTCGGTTGAGTGCTAATAACGAAGAGCCAAAAAAGAGAGATCCGGAAGGAATCAGCTTCGGATCGCTTTTATATGGAGGAGAGTATGGAACTGCAGGATCGTAAAATGAAAATTTTGCAGGCCATCATCCGAAATTACCTGGAGACCGGCGAACCGGTAGGCAGCAGGACCATTTCCAAGTACACCGATCTCAAGCTGAGCAGCGCAACGATCAGGAATGAGATGGCGGACCTCGAGGAGATGGGGCTGATCATGCAGCCGCACACGTCGGCGGGACGCATTCCGACGGACGCGGGCTACCGCCTCTATGTGGACAACATGCTGGGGACGGAGCGCAGGCAGGTCGATGAGATGAAGAGCATGCTGCTTCAGAAGCAGGACCGGCTGGAGAACCTCCTGCAGCAGGTGGCAAGGCTTCTGGCGGCGAACACCAATTACGCCTCAATGATCTCATCGCCTCTGATGCACCGGAACAAGATAAAGTTCATTCAGCTGTCACAGCTGGACGACGACAGTGTTTTGGCCGTGCTCGTACTTGAGGGGAACCTCATCAGGAACAAGGTGATCCCGGTGGAGGGACCGCTCGGCGCCGAGCAGATGCTCAGGTTGAACATGCTTCTTAATACGAACCTGTGCGGCCTGTCCATCGAGGAGATCACGCTGGGACTGATCGAATCCATCAAGAGGGATGCGGGCATCCACACAGAGATCGTGAACGATGTCTTTGATGCCGCTGCGGAGATCGTCCGGCAGGAGGAAGATCTCAAGATCTACACGAGCGGGGCCAACAACATTTTCAGGTACCCTGAGCTCGCGGATCACCGCAAGGCCAGCGAGATCATCAGTGACTTCGAGGAGAAGCAGGCGCTGACCAGCATCGTGCAGGAATCCCTTGCGGACAGTACCAGCAGCGAGACCGGTATTCAGGTGTATATCGGCGGCGAGATGCCTGTTCCGAGTATGAGGGACTGCAGCGTGGTCACCGCGACCTATGATCTCGGAGATGGTATGAAGGGAACGGTGGGCATCATCGGACCCAGGAGAATGGATTACGAGCGAGTCGTAGGGGTGCTCCGCAATATCATGAAGCAGCTCGACGATCTCTATAAACACTGAGTAGTAAGGCATAAGTTATTTTCATCAAGTAAATCCATAAGTAAATCCATTAAGTAAAAAAACAGCGCCTTCCGCGACCGTTCCGGGAGCGGCAGGGAGCGGAAAGGAATATATGGCAGAACCCGATTTCAAGAAAAACGAGCAGCCCGGAACAGAACCCGAAGAGACCGCTGCAGGCGCTCAGGAGGGGAAGCCGGAAGAAGCCGCTGAGGAATCCGTAAAGGCGGAAGAAGCGGCACAGACTGACGGGGAAGAAACGGCAGAGGAAGAACTTCCCGCAGGCAGGGAGAAAGCGCTCCAGGAAAAGGTCGCGGCGCTGGAAGACAGGGTGCTTCGCCAGATGGCGGAGTTCGAGAACTTCAGGAAGCGCACGACCAAGGAGAAGGAGCAGATGTTCTCCATGGGCGAGAAGAACGTGATCGAGAAGATCCTTCCCGTCGTCGACAACTTTGAGAGAGGCCTCGTTGCGATCCCGGAGGACGAGAAAGACAACGCGATCGCGAGCGGCATGGAGATGATCTACAAGCAGCTTGCGAAGACCCTCGAAGACCTCGGCGTCAAGCCGATCGAAGCGGTCGGCAAGGAATTTGACCCCAATTTCCACAATGCGGTGATGCAGGTGGAGAGCGAGGAGTATGAGAGCGGCGTTGTGGCGCAGGAGTTCATTAAGGGCTATATGTACCACGACACAGTGATCCGCCATTCGATGGTCGGCGTTGTCCGGTAGACGGACGAGCGGACGGCAGGATGGCCGGCGGAAAGCAGGAAAGATACGAAAATTACGGATCCGAGGACGGCAGGCAGCTGTCCCGCCCGAAGAAGCATAGATCTTAAAGATAAATCACAGGATTCATTACAAGTCAAAACATCAAAACAAGAATAATTCAGAACAAACAATAAATGAGAGAAAGGGATCCGGCAGACAGGAAGAAGCGCCGGATAAAGGAGAAAACAATGAGCAAGATTATCGGAATCGACCTTGGAACAACCAATAGCTGCGTGGCAGTTATGGAAGGCGGAAAGCCTACTGTCATCGCGAATACAGAAGGCGCAAGGACTACACCGTCCGTCGTCGCGTTCACAAAGAACGGCGAGAGACTGGTCGGCGAGCCCGCTAAGCGTCAGGCAGTTACCAATGCAGACAATACAGTCTCCTCCATCAAGAGAGACATGGGTACGGACCGCGGCCGCACGATCGACGGCAAGAGATATTCTCCCCAGCAGATCTCCGCGATGATCCTTCAGAAGCTGAAAGCAGATGCAGAGAGCTACCTCGGCGAGAAGGTCACAGAGGCCGTCATCACCGTTCCCGCATACTTCAACGACGCACAGAGACAGGCGACCAAGGACGCCGGCAAGATCGCAGGCCTTGAAGTCAAGAGAATCATCAACGAGCCTACAGCGGCAGCCCTTGCATACGGCCTTGACAATGAGAAAGAGCAGAAGATCATGGTCTACGACCTGGGCGGCGGTACTTTCGATGTTTCCATCATCGAGATCGGCGACGGCGTCATCGAAGTTCTGTCCACCAACGGCGACACCCGTCTGGGCGGCGACGACTTCGACCAGAGGATCATTGACTGGATGGTACGCGAGTTCAGATCTAAAGAGGGCATTGACCTCTCCGCTGACAAGATGGCTATGCAGAGACTGAAAGAGGCGGCTGAGAAGGCTAAGAAGGAGCTGTCCGCAGCGACGACGACCAACATCAACCTGCCTTTCATCACCTATTCCCAGGAAGGCCCCAAGCACTTCGATATGACCCTGACAAGGGCGAAGTTCGAAGAGCTGATCAGCGACCTCGTCGAGAAGACCGCGATCCCGGTCCAGAATGCGATGAGAGACGCAGGCCTCACAAACGCGGACCTCGGCAAGGTCCTGCTCGTCGGCGGTTCCACCAGAATCCCCTGCGTGCAGGATAAGGTCAAACAGCTGACCGGCCACGAGCCCAGCAAGACCCTTAACCCCGATGAGTGCGTCGCGATCGGCGCGGCGATCCAGGGCGGCAAGCTGGCTGGCGACGCGGCTGCAGGCGACATCCTTCTTCTGGATGTTACTCCGCTGACCCTCTCCATCGAGACACTGGGCGGCATCTCCACCCCTCTGATCGAGAGAAATACGACCATCCCCGCAAAGAAGAGCCAGGTGTTCTCCACTGCGGCAGATAACCAGACCGCTGTTGACATCAACGTCCTTCAGGGCGAGAGAAAGTTCGCGAGAGACAACAAGTCCCTCGGCCAGTTCAGACTGGACGGTATTCCGCCCGCAATGCGCGGCGTACCGCAGATCGAGGTAACCTTCGACATCGACGCGAACGGTATCGTCAATGTTTCCGCGAAGGATCTGGGAACCGGCAAGGAGCAGCACATCACGATCACAGCCGGATCCAACATGTCCGATGATGAGATCGAGAGAGCTGTCAAGGAAGCAGCGCAGTTCGAAGCGGAAGACAGAAAGCGCAAAGAGGCTGTTGACGCAAGGAACGAAGCGGACTCCATCGTTTTCCAGACCGAGAAGGCCCTCAAGGAAGTCGGTGACAAGATCGACGCAGGCAACAAGGCGAAGGTCGAGCAGGAGATTGCAGACCTGAAGGCTGTCATCGAGAGAACTAAGGACCAGACCAACATCAGCGATGCTGACATCGACGCCCTTAAGAGCGGCAAAGAGAAACTGATGAATGACGCACAGCAGCTGTTCACGCAGATGTACCAGAACATGCAGGGCGGCCAGGGCGCAGGCCCCGACATGGGCGGACAGTACGGCGGCGGTTCCACCGGCGGAAACAGCGACGATGTAGTTGACGGCGACTATCGCGAAGTGTAATATGTAATAACCCTAAGGCGCGAAGCGCCTCCAGGCGCCCGCAATCCCGAATGCGGAGCATGAGGGACGCGAGGTGCAGGGTGAATTGGAAATAGTTAATCGGGTGCCCAGGCGGCGCGTACAGCGCTGCTTGGGCAACTCCCTTGTAAAGAAGGCCAATATTATGGCAGGAATAGTAGAGGACCATGGCTGAACAGAAACGGGATTACTACGAAGTACTTGGTGTCGCGAAAGACGCCTCTGACGAAGATATTAAAAAAGCATATCGAAAGCTTGCGAAGAAATATCACCCCGACATGAATCCCGGCGACAAGAATGCCGAGGCCAAATTCAAGGAGGCGTCCGAAGCGTACGCGATCCTGAGTGACGCGGACAAGCGCAGACAGTATGACCAGTTCGGCCACGCGGCGTTTGACGGCACGGGCGGATTCGGCGGATTTGATTTCAACGCTTCCGATTTCGGGGATATTTTCGGAGACCTGTTCGGAGATTTCTTCGGAGGAGGAAGGAGAGGACCCGCGAACGGCCCTATGAAGGGTACAAATGTGCGCACCAGCGTGAGGATCACGTTCCTTGAGGCAGTGACAGGCGTTGAAAAGGAGATCACGCTTTCTCTCAAAGATCCCTGCCCGACCTGTTCGGGAACCGGTGCAAAGCCGGGGACGACGCCCCAGATGTGCCCCAAGTGCGGCGGAAAAGGACAGGTCGTGTTCACACAGCAGTCGTTCTTTGGCACGGTGCGCAATGTGCAGACCTGCCCGGACTGCGGCGGAAGCGGCAAGATCATCAAGGACAAGTGCACGCAGTGCGGCGGAAGCGGCTATATCTCCAGCAAGAAGACCATCAAGGTCTCGATCCCCGCGGGAATTGACAACGGACAGAGCGTTCGGATCCGCGACAAGGGCGAACCTGGGGTGAACGGAGGTCCCAGAGGCGATCTTCTCGTGGAAGTCATCGTGGAGCCGCATCCCGTGTTCCTGCGTCAGGATTACGACATTTTCTCCACAGTGCACATCTCCTACGCGATGGCAGCGCTGGGCGGAAGCGTCGTGATCGATACGGTGGACGGCAAGGTCATCTACGACGTGAAACCGGGAACTCAGAGCGCCACAAGGATCCGCCTGGGGAACAAGGGCGTGCCCACGATCCGCAACAACGCGATCCGCGGCGACCACTATGTGACGCTCGTGATCGAGACGCCTACGAAGCTCAGCAAAGAGGCGAAGGAGCTGCTCAGGCAGTTCGATGCTTTGACAGGTGATTCCCTTGGGGAAGCGGCGCGTGTCTCGGAGGAAGGCGGCGTAGCGAAAGAGCATGCCAAAGATAATTCCAAGAAGAAGAAATTCTGGAAGAACTGATGCCTGGGCAAAACATAGAAGTCACGGCAAAAATGATAGAAAACTGCCCCGTAGCGGATGAAAATCCGGTACGGGGCATTGTTGCGCTCACAGGAGGAACAAAAAATATGAAGTGGATGCGGTTTAAAGTGCGCACGAAAGTGGACGCGGAGGATATCCTGATCAGCTCCATGCAGGACATTGGCCTGTACGGCGCGCAGATCGAGGACAATGTTCCGCTGACGGCGGCGGAGAAGGAGCAGATGTTCGTTGACATCCTTCCCGTGACGGGAGAGGATGACGGCACGGCAGTGCTCAGCTTCTTCCTCGAAGAGACCGAGGACGGCCGCGTTCTCGTGAACGATGAACCGAAAACACCGGAGGAAGTAAAGGCCTCCATCGAAGAGGAGCTGGCGGAACTTCGGACCTATTGCGAGATCGGAGACGGAACGGTCATGATCGAAGAGACCGAGGACCTGGACTGGATCAACAACTGGAAGCAGTATTTTCACCAGTTCTGGATCGATGATATTCTGGCCATTCCTTCCTGGGAGGAGCCGGAAGTCACGGACAAGAAGCCGGCGCTGGTATTCCACATCGATCCCGGGACTGCGTTCGGGACAGGAATGCACGAGACGACGCAGCTCTGCATCCGCCAGATCCGCAAGTACATCACGCCGGAGACAGTGATGCTCGACGTGGGGACAGGAAGCGGGATACTCGCTATTTTGGCCCTGATGTTTGGTATTCAGAGAGCGGTGGGCACGGACCTCGATCCCTGCGCGCCGCCTGCCATCGAGGACAATCTGCGCACGAACGGGGTGGACCCCTCAAAACTGCAGGTGATCCTCGGAAACCTCATCGACGACGAAAAGGTGCAGGAGGAAGTCGGGACAGAGCGGTACGATATCGTGGCAGCCAACATCCTCGCGGACGTGCTGATCCCTTTGACGCCGCACGTCGTGCCGACGATGAAGCCGGGCGCATACTACATCACATCGGGAATCCTCGAGGGGCGGGAGGAGAGCGTCGCGAATGCGATGAAAAAAGCCGGCCTTGAGGTGATCAGTGTGACGGCGCAGGGCGAGTGGCGCTGCGTGGTCGGAAGAAAGCCTGAGGTGTGTGTATGAATAAAACGCTCGATAGCGTTTTATTCATACTCGAAGTTTGCGTCGAAGTGCCGCAAACTTCGTGATCGCATCGGAGAATTCGCCTTCGCGAAATTCTCCTCGCGGTCTCAGCGCAATGCGCTTCGACTAGGAGGAATAATGCTTCATATCTTTGTGGATCCCTCGCAGATGCAGGGCGACCTCCTGCGGGTGACGGGAAAGGATGTCAACCATATCAAAAATGTGCTGCGTCTTAAACCGGGCGAAGAGATCAGCGTAAGGACCGGACAGGACGGGCGGGAGTACCGCTACGGGATCGAGGAATATACGGATTCCGAGGTAATCTGCCGGTTGCGCTTCGTCAAGGAGTCCGACGTGGAACTGCCGGTGAAAGTCCTGCTGTTCCAGGGACTTCCCAAGTCTGACAAGATGGACCTGATCGTGCAGAAAGCCGTGGAACTGGGCGTGGCTGAGATCATCCCTGTCGAGATGCGCCGCAGCGTCGTCAAACTTGACGGCCCCAAGCGCGTAAAGCGCACCCAGCGCTGGCAGTCGATCGCGGAAGGCGCGGCCAAACAGAGCCGGCGCGCCATTGTCCCGCTCGTGCGCGAGCCCATGACCATGGAAGAGGCTGTCCGCTTCGCGGGCCAAAACACAGACGTCCGCCTTCTTCCCTACGAACTGCAGGAGGAAGACGGCAGTACCAGAGAGCTGATGGAGAGCATCCATAGCGGAAGAGCCGTGTCCGTTTTTATCGGACCGGAAGGCGGTTTTGAGCCGGAGGAAGTGGAACTTGCGAGGCAGGCGGGTATCCTTCCGATCTCCCTCGGAAAGAGGATCCTAAGGACAGAGACAGCGGCGCTCGTCGTGCTCTCGTGGCTGATCTACCGGTTTGAGATCTGCTGAGGGATAAGCGCAATCCATATCCGCGAAGACCGGATACACGGAATGGAGCGGTTTGGTTTGTAATCGCGAAAATGATATGGTATTATGCAGGGTGCGGCAGCGCCAAATAAAAATGCGGCATACAGCCGTCTGCAGCGTAAGAGCGCGGAAACGGGCGTGGAATAAAGGTGGAAATGAGAGAAGCATATCTGGACAATTCAGCCACGACGAGGTGTTTTCCGGAGGTCGTGGAACTGATGAATAAGATCTATCTGGAGGATTACGGCAATCCTTCCAGTATGCACCACAAGGGTGTGGAGGCGGAAAGATACATTACGGAAGCCAAACGGACACTGGCGCAGATCCTCAAGGTCAGTGAGAGGAATCTTCTGTTTACTTCCTGCGGGACGGAGTCCGATAACATCGCGATCATCGGCGGCGCGCTGGCGAACTGCAGAAAAGGGCGTCACCTGATCACGACTGAGATCGAACATCCGGCGGTGCTGGAAGCGATGAAGTATCTGGAGAGCCGGGAGTTCGAGGTGACCTATCTTCCTGTGGACGGGAGCGGGATCGTTTCCCCTCAGTCTGTGGAGGAAGCTGTGAGGGAGGACACGATCCTTGTGTCCATCATGCACACCAACAACGAGATCGGATCCGTTCAGCCCATAGAAGAGATCGGAAAGAGGATCAAGAAGAAAAACCCGTCGACACTCTTCCACGTGGATGCAGTGCAGGGATTCGGAAAGGCACGGATCTACCCCAAGAAGTGGAACGTCGACCTTATGGCTGTGAGCGGTCACAAGATCCATGCGCCGAAAGGCATCGGATTTTTATATATCGGCGATAAAGTGAAGGTGAAAAATCTGATCTTCGGCGGAGGGCAGCAGAACGGCATGCGCTCCGGAACGGAAAATGTCGCCGGGATCGCCGCGATGGGGCTGGCTGCGAAGCTGCTCTATCAGGATTTTGACACAGAGACCGGAAAGCTGTATGACCTGCGGGAGCTCTTCATCAAAGAAGTCGGGGATATCCCGGACGTGCAGATCAACGGACCGCAGGGAAGAGAAGGCGCGCCGCACATCGTGAGCCTCACGGTTCCGGGCGTGCGCGCGGAAGTGCTCCTGCACGCACTGGAGGACCACGGAGTCTATGTGTCGTCGGGAAGCGCCTGCGCGACCAACAAGCCGCATCTGTCAGGGACGCTGCAGGCGATCAAATTGCCGAGGCCTTACCTCGACAGCACGATCCGGATCAGCTTATCAGGAATGAATACAGAGGAGGACATCCTGCAGGCGTCTTCGGCACTGCATGAGATCGTCCCGTTTTTGAGAAAGTATACGAGGCATTAATGTGAAATATCAGTCTTTTTTGATCAAGTACGCCGAGATAGGCATCAAGGGAAAGAACCGTCACATCTTCGAGGAGGCGCTGGTGCGCCAGATCAAGCACGCGCTCAAACCCTGCGAGGGAAATTTTGCCGTGCACAGGACCTACGGAAGGATCTTCGTGGAGTGCCTGTCGGAGTATGAATACAGCGAAGTCACCGAGGCGCTGAGCCGTGTTTTCGGCATTTCCGGCATCTGCCCCATCGAGGAACTCCCGGTGGTGCCTGTCGAAGAGCTCAGGGAGGCGGCGGCCGCCTTTATGAAGGAGGAGTATCCTGAAGAAAAAGCGACATTCAAGGTGCACGCGAAAAGACTGAACAAGGAATATCCGACGGAGTCCATGCGCGTCAACGAGGAAGTCGGCGAGGCGGTCCTTATGGCGTGCCCGAATCTGGCTGTCGATGTGCATGACCCCGAGATCATGCTCCATATCGAGATCCGGGAGAAGATCTACATCTACTCCCATATCATTCCCGGGCCGGGCGGGCTTCCCGTCGGTGTGGGCGGCAAGGCTATGCTGCTCCTGTCGGGCGGCATTGATTCTCCTGTAGCGGGATATATGATCGCGAAGCGGGGCGTGAAACTGGACGCGGTCTATTTTAACGCGCCTCCGTATACCAGCGAGAGGGCGCTGCAGAAAGTCGTCGACCTTGCGAGCCAGGTGGCGGCTTACACGGGACCGATCTGGCTGCACAACATCAACTTTACGGAGATCCAGCTGTATATCTACGAGAAGTGCCCGCACGACGAGCTCACGATCATCATGCGCCGCTATATGATGCGCATCGCTCAGATGCTCGCGCAGAAGGCGGAATGTTTGGGCCTGATCACCGGCGAGAGCATCGGCCAGGTGGCGAGCCAGACCCTGACAGCGCTCGGTGTGACCAACGAAGTGTGTACGCTTCCGGTCTTTAGGCCGCTGATCGGATTTGACAAAGAGGAGATCGTCAAGGTCTCCAAGAAGATCGGCACCTTTGAGACATCGATCCTTCCCTATGAGGACTGCTGCACGATCTTTGTGGCCAAGCATCCTGTGACGAAACCGCGCCTCGACGTGATAAAGCGCCACGAGAAGAACCTGGAGGAAAAGATCGACGAGATGGTGGAGAGGGCGATCGCCACGGACGAGATCATGATCGTGGACAAAGACAGCGTGAGGATCATCAAGACCAGGGAAGGACAGCTCGAAGTCTGACCCGGACGCGTGAAAAAGCCCCGAAACCGCACTGGCTTCGGGGCTTCATTCATAACTGACTTGTTATTTACTGACTTGTTATTTACTGACTTGTTATTTGCGGCGGGTAACCACCGCCGGTCCGATCATGGTCAGACGATATAGGGTGCGAGAGCCTCAATGACCGCATCGGCGTCATCCGTGTGGATGTCAAGCTGGATGGGCTTGCTCAGATCCAGGGAGAAAATTCCCATGATCGACTTGGCGTCGATGATATATCGCCCGGAGATCAGGTCAAAATCGTAGTCAAAGCGGGCGATTTCGTTTACAAAGGACTTAACTTTATCGATAGAATTTAATGAGATCATTACAGTCTTCACAGGGCGCTACCTCCTTACTATTTATCTCGTGCTTGTTTTAATAGTACGTTCTGCGCAGGGAAAAGTCAATGTGAAGAGACGTTTACATGGTCTGATAATTAAAGTAAGGCAATAGCTTCAGAAAATAGCTTCAGAAGCGTTTTTCATGGGAGAGAGCAATTGAAACGTGTAGCATTTCACAACCTCGGATGTAAGGTCAATAGCTATGAGCTGGATGTAATGCGGCATAAAATGGAGGCGGCCGGCTACACGACCGTCCCTTCCTCAGAGGAGGCGGACGTGTACGTGATCAACACCTGCACGGTGACCAACATCGCTGACAGGAAGAGCCGCCAGATGATCCATAAGGCCAAAAAGAGAAATCCGGACGCGGTGGTCATCGCGGTGGGATGCTACGTGGAGACCGACCCGGAGAGGGTCGGCACGGATCCGGCCATCGACCTCGCGATCGGAAACAACAACAAGGGCAGGATCGCGGAGATCCTGGAGGAGTTTTTGAATAAGCCCCTTAAGGACGGGGAGCAGGAGGCGCTCCTTGAAAAGAGCGGTCAGCCAAAGCTATCTGAAGAAAAAAGCGGACAGTCCTCCCTTTCGGCGCGCACGCTGGGCGGCAGGACGATGTCCGACCTCACGCACAGGCCCGAATACGAGGACATGCAGCTCGAGGATCCAGGCCACACAAGGGCCTATGTCAAAATACAGGACGGCTGCAACCAGTTCTGCTCCTACTGTATCATTCCCTATGCCAGGGGCAGGATCAGGAGCCGGCGACCGGGCGAGATCCTCAAAGAGATCCGGACTGTGGCGGACAAAGGGATCCGCGAAGTGGTCCTGACCGGCATCCACGTCAGCTCCTACGGGCTGGAATGGGACGCGCAGACGGACGCTGTGCGCTTTGATCCCCATAAGTCCGGCGCAATACTGCTGGATCTCTTGGAAAGCATCCGGCAGATCCCCGGCATCGAGAGGATCCGCCTCAGCTCCCTTGAACCGAGGATCATGACGGAGGAATTTGTCAAAGGGATCGCGGCGATGCCGGAAGTGTGCCCGCACTTCCATCTCTCTCTCCAGAGCGGATGCAACGCGACCCTGCGGAGGATGAACCGACACTATACGACAGAAGAGTATATGGAGGGGGTGAAGCGCCTGCGCAGATATTACGAGGATCCCGCCATCACGACGGACGTGATCGTGGGATTCCCCGGGGAGTCCGGGGCGGAGTTCGCCGAAACGGTGGAATTCCTTAAAGAAGTGAATTTTTACGAGATGCACGTCTTTAAGTATTCTGTCCGGAAGGGAACCGTGGCGGCGAAGATGCCGATCCAGATTCCCGAACCCGTAAAGGGAGTCCGCAGCGACAGGCTGCTCGAGATGACTAAGGAGCAATCGAAAGCTTTCCGGGCCGGGTTCATCGGAAAAGAAGAGGAACTGCTCCTGGAAGAGAAGGCCGTGATGCCGTTCGGCCTGTGCTGGCGCGGCCACACGAAGCGTTATGTCGAGGGATATATCCCCTGCGAAGAAGAGCGCGGTCCGCAGTACGGTTCCGGACAGCTTGTAAGCGGGACATTTACCGCCGCGGCGGACGGAGCAGAGGGGTTGCTCTTTGCACCGCATAACGACACTGTATGACAGCATGACTCTGACGCCGTAAGATGGCGGCGCCATATGTTGAAACTGTCTGAAAAATAAGGTATCATTAGGAGATGTAAACGGACGTTCCCGTTTGTGAACCGTTTGACGGCGGGAATGGCAACAGTAAAGGCGAGGTCGGTAAATTTATGGATCAGAGCAACACGAAAAAAACAGGAATGAACCTGGGAAACACGCAGTTTTTTAAGGTGCAGCCGGATCAGGAGACGGGCGTCAAGAAGATCCTTTCCGTGGTCTACGAAGCCCTGTCCGAGAAAGGGTATGACCCGGTGAACCAGATCGTCGGGTATATCATGTCCGGTGATCCGACCTACATCACTAACTACATGGGGGCGAGAAGCCTCATCATGAAGGTGGAGCGCGATGAACTCGTGGAAGAGATCATGAACGATTACATTGCGTTTAACCACTGGGACAAGAAATAAAGTGATCGGATATGAGGATCATGGGATTGGATCTTGGCTCTAAGACCTGCGGAGTGGCGATGAGCGACGAGCTGCTGATGACGGCGCAGCCTGTGGAGATCATAAGGCGCGAAAGGGAGAGCAAGATCCGAAAGACGTTATCCAGGATAGAACAACTGTGTCTTGAAGGGGACGTAAAGCTGATCGTGCTTGGGCTTCCCCTCAACATGGATGATTCCGCCGGGTTCAGAGCAGAGAACACAATGGAGTTCCGCAGCCAGCTGGAACGAAGGACAGGCCTGCCGGTCGTGATGAGCGATGAAAGACTCACGACTGTGGAGGCCTATGAGATTATGGACCGAATGGAGATCCGTCCGGAGGACCGGGGGCGCTACGTGGATATGATCGCGGCGAACATCATCCTGCAGGAATACATGGAGAACCACCGCGGGGAGCTCGAAGAGATGCGCTCTGCGATGGAGGCAAAATAAAGCGGTAAGGATTGTTTTAAGAGGACTGCTTTTAAGAGGATCGCTTTAGAGGGGACCATTTTCGGAAAGGACTGTTTTATGGAAAAGATCAGATTGGTGTCGACCGATTCCACGGAAGTGGAGGAATTCTATGTTTTGGACCAGGCAAAGCTTGGAGGAAAGACATATATTCTGGTGGCGGACGAAGAAGAAGGCGACGGGATGGCCATGATCCTCAGGGACGATGCCGAGCCCGGAGCGGAGGAAGCGCTCTACGCTATCGTAGATGACGACAATGAACTGAACGCGCTGCTGCTGCTGTTTGAAGACAAGCTGGAAGAACTTGGAATCCTGATCGAAGAAGAATAGAGGACAGAATTGAAGAAAAACAACATAACAGATCAGAAGCCGTCGCCGCTCAAGATCATCCCGCTTGGAGGACTTGAGCAGATCGGCATGAACATAACTGCCTTTGAGTATGAAGACAGTATTATTGTGGTAGACTGCGGCCTTGCGTTTCCCGAGGACGACATGTTCGGGATCGACCTTGTGATCCCTGACACCAGCTACCTGGAAGAAAATATCGCGAAAGTCAAGGGATTTGTGATCACACACGGGCACGAGGACCACATCGGCGCACTGCCGTACGTCCTGCAGAAGATCAACGTGCCTGTGTTCGCGACAAGGCTCACGATGGGTATCATCGAGAACAAGCTGAAGGAGCGGGGCATGATGGAGACGACCCAGCGCAAGGTCGTAAAGTTCGGCTCCTCCGCGAACCTCGGCTGTTTTCGCGTGGAGTTTATAAAGACCAACCACAGCATCGTGGACGCGGCGGCGCTCGCCATTTATTCTCCGGTGGGCATCGTCATCCACACGGGAGACTTCAAAGTCGATTACACACCGGTCTACGGCGACGCGATCGACCTGCAGAGATTCGCGGAACTGGGGAGAAAGGGCGTCATTGCGCTCTTATGCGATTCGACCAACGCGGAGAGACCCGGTTTTACGCCTTCAGAGAGAACGGTCGGAAAGACGATCGACCAGCTGTTCCAGGAGCACAGCGACACGAGGATCATCATCGCGACGTTTGCCTCCAACGTGGACAGGGTGCAGCAGATCATCGATACCGCCAATAAATACGGAAGAAAGGTCGTGGTGGAAGGACGCAGCATGGTCAATATCATCGCGACGGCCTCGGAGCTCGGATGTCTGAACGTCCCGGAAAACACGCTGATCAAGGTGGACCAGCTCAAGGATTATCCCGGCGAACAGACTGTCATCATCACGACAGGAAGCCAGGGAGAGAGCATGGCTGCCCTCAGCCGCATGGCGGAGAGCAGCCACCGCAAGATCTCCATCGGCGAGGGAGATACCGTGATCTTCTCCTCCAGTCCCATTCCGGGGAACGAGAAGGCGGTCACAAACGTCATCAATAAGCTTTTGCTGAAAGGGGCGGACGTGGTATTCCAGGATGTCCATGTCTCGGGACATCCCTGTCAGGAGGACATTAAGCTCCTCTATACGCTGATCCAGCCGAAATATGCGATCCCTGTGCACGGCGAGTACAGGCATCTGAAAGCACAGGCCAAACTGGTGGAATCTTTGGGGTATACATCTCAGAACACGTTCCTTCTCCAGTCCGGCAATGTCCTTGAGATCACGCCGGATTCGGCGGAGGTCACCGGAGATGTGCCGGTGGGCATTATCCTTGTGGACGGCATCGGCGTCGGAGACGTCGGGAACATCGTCCTGCGGGACCGCCAGCACCTGGCGGAGGACGGGATCGTCATTGTCGCGTTCGCGCTCGAGAGCGGAACAGCGAGACTGGCGGGCGAACCGGAGATTGCCTCCAGGGGATTTGTCTATATCAAGGAAGCGGAAGGAATGATGAAAGGCGCGGGCACCGTCGTGCAGGACGCCCTGTACAAGTGCGAGGAGCGCGGATGGACGGACCGCAACCACATCAGGTCGGTCGTAAAAGACACGCTCAGCGATTTCTTCTGGAAAAAGACACAGAGAAGACCGATGGTCCTCCCTATGATCTTGGAGATCTGACGGAAAAACACAGCAGGAGGCGTTATTAATCTATGAAAAAAGTTCTCAGCACGGTAGGCGTAGTCATAGACACTATGGGAAGCCTGATCATCTATGGGCTGATCGCACTGGCGGTCCTGTTTATGGCGGGACAGGCCAAACACTATTATGATGTCGGATACGGCGTCTTCTCCCAGCAGAGCAAGGACGCGCCGGGGACCGGCATTGTTGTGATGTTCACAGTTGAAGAGGGCATAAGCGCCTCAAAGCTCGGAGACCAGCTCGAAGCGGAGGGACTCGTGGAATCTTCGAGGCTTTTCCTGATCCAGGAGAAAGTCTCGGACTATGCGGGCAAATTTGTGGCTGGCACCTACGCGCTCTCTTCGGAGATGACGACGGAGGAGATAATGAGAGTGATCTGCGGAGTGGAGGAGTCGCGCTTCGCCCCGGAACCTGAGGCGGAAGGGTCGGCGGAAGCAGCGCAGTGACGGCCCGGATGAAGGCGGAATGAAAGCTATGGCAGATCTTATAGAAATATTGGCGGCGCAGAGGGATCCCGCCGAGCGGATCGGCGTATTCTCGGAATCTCTGCACGCGGAAGAGACGGAAGCGCTCAGAGAGCTGGAGAAACATGCTCTGGAGAAAGGCATACCGATCATACGGCCCCATACAAGGGGCCTTCTTCAATGTATCCTGGAAATGAAGGAGCCCGGCCGGATCCTTGAGATCGGAACGGCGACCGGTTATTCGGCGCTTGTCATGTACACGTACGCGCCGTCTCCCTGCAGCATTGTCACGATCGAAAAGGACGAGGGGAGAGCGGCGGAGGCAAGGCGGAATTTTGACACGTTCGGCGCGGAGCGGATCGAACTCATAGAAGGGGATGCGGCAGAGATCCTTCCGGAACTTACAGGCGCTTTTGACCTGATCTTTCTTGACGCGGCCAAAGGACAGTATATCCGGTATCTTCCGGAACTGATCCGGCTTCTGCCGCCCGGCGGCGTTCTCCTTACGGACAACGTCCTCAAGGAGGGGGAGATCACGGCGTCCAAATTTGCCGTGACAAGGCGCAATCGAACGATCCACAAGAGGATGCGGGAGTATCTCACGGCGATCTCGCGGGACGAGCGGCTGCGGACCGTGCTCCTCGAGACGGGAGACGGAGCGGCGATCAGCGTGAAACGGCGCGGCGTGCAGTAAGCGGCAGATGCGCGGAGCGTGTGCAGACGGCGTGACATGCAGTGAAAACAGGTAAAGATGATGAAAACAGATACAGAGAACAAGAGAAAAAGGCCGGAGCTCCTCATGCCGGCGAAGGATCTGGAGGTGCTAAAGACCGCAGTGCGGTACGGCGCCGACGCGGTCTATATCGGAGGAGAGGCGTATGGCCTTCGGGCCAAAGCCAGGAATTTTTCGCCGGAGGAGATGGCGGAAGGGATCCGCTATGCCCATGAGCGCGGAGTCAAGGTGTTTGTCACCGCCAACATCCTGGCGCACAACGGGGATCTGAACGGGGCCGAACAGTATTTTGGCGAACTGGCGAAGATGCAGCCGGACGCGGTCCTGGTGGCGGACCCGGGGATGTTCCTGCTTGCGAGAAAGGCATGTCCCCGGATCCCGATCCACATTTCGACCCAGGCAAACAACACCAATTACGGGACGTTCAACTTCTGGTTCGGGCTGGGTGCGGAGCGCGTCGTCTGCGCGCGGGAGCTGAGCCTTCGCGAGATCGCGCAGATCCGGGAGAATATCCCGGCGGACCGGGAGATCGAGGCGTTTGTCCACGGTGCGATGTGCATCTCCTATTCGGGACGCTGCCTTCTGTCCAACTACTTTACGGGACGGGACGCCAACCGCGGAGCCTGCACGCACCCCTGCCGCTGGAAATACGCAGTGATGGAGGAGTCGAGGCCGGGTGTATATCTTCCCGTTGAGGAGAATGAGAGGGGGACTTTCGTCTTTAACTCAAGGGACCTGTGCATGATCGAGCACATTCCGGACCTTCTGGACGCGGGCGTCAACAGCTTCAAGATCGAGGGCCGCATGAAGACGGCGCTCTATGTGGCTTCGGTGGGCAGGGCGTACCGGCAGGCCATCGACGACTGCCTTGAGAGCGAGGAACTTTACCGCTCGAGGATCCTGCAGTATCAGGACGCGATCAGAAAGTGCACGTACCGCCGTTTCACCACGGGCTTTTATTACGGAAGGCCGGATGAAGAGGCGATGGTCTACGACAGCAACACGTATGTCAACGAGGCGGTCTTCCTCGGGATCGTGGAGGAGATCACTCCGGAGGGAAAAGCCAGGATCACGCAGCGCAACAAATTCTGTGTCGGGGACCGCATAGAAATCATGAAACCTGACGGGTCAGATATTCCTGTAATCGTCTCGGCGATGTATAATAAAGAGGGAGTCTCTGTTCAGAGCGCTCCCCACCCGAAACAAGTCGTGGATCTGGTACTCAGGCAGGAAGGGGACCCCTGCGCGGAAACGGGAGTGGAAGCCGGGGACCTTCTAAGGGCAGTGATGAGCGACAGCATTTGATCGATATTGAATCAGCGTCTGATCAGTATTTGGTCATACAAATATCGGCAAAGGGGACAGGATATGAAGATCATAGTGGTTGGATGCGGAAGAGTCGGAGCTGCCGTTGTGAAACAGCTCAGCCGCGAGGGGCATGATATTTCTATCATAGACATGAACAGCACGGTCGTTACGGACATATCAAACAACTATGACGTAATGGGAGTAGTGGGAAACGGCGCGAGCCACGCCCTGCAGGTGGAAGCCGGCATTGAGGCGGCGGATCTTTTGGTAGCTGCGACGGATTCGGACGAGCTGAACCTGCTCTGCTGCCTGATCGCCAAAAAAGCGGGCGGCTGCAATACGATCGCAAGAGTGCGGAGTCCGATCTACAACGAGGAGATCGGGTTCCTCAAGGAGGAATTGGGACTCTCTTTGACCGTCAACCCTGAGTTTGCGGCAGCGACGGAGATCGCAAGAGTGCTGAGGGTTCCCTCCGCTGTGCACATCGAGACGTTCGCGAAGGGAAGGGTGGAGATCGTAAAAGTCAGGATCCCGGAGGGTTCGATCCTGGAAGGCTGCCCGCTCTCGCAGATCCAGAAAAAGACCGGCGCGGAAGTGCTGATCAGTACAGTGGAAAGAGACGACCACGTCGAGATCCCGAACGGATCCTTTGTCCTTCAGGCAGGAGACGTGATCAGCATTGTCGCCTCCAAACAGAACACCAGGGACTTTGTAAGCAGGATCGGCCTTAAAAGCCGCAGGGTCAGGGACTGCATGATCATCGGCGGCGGAAAGATCGCGTTCTATCTGGCTCAGCAGCTTATAGAGAGCGGGATCCGCGTCAAGATCATTGACAGGGACAGGGATCGCTGCGAGGAGCTCTCAGATCAGCTTCCCAAAGCGACGATCATCCATGCGGAGGCAGCCAACCAGGCGATCCTGCGCGAAGAAGGCGTCACGGACTGCGAGGCTTTTGTCACCCTTACCGGCATGGACGAAGAGAACATCTTCCTGTCCATGTTCGCGCAGAACGTCTCGAAAGCCAAGGTCATCACAAAAGTGGACCGCACGGGATTCGACGATATCATCAAGAGGCTGGAACTGGGGACGATCATCCATCCCAAGAGCATCACGGCAGACAATATCGTAAGATACGTGAGGGCGCTCCAGAACTCGATCGGCAGCAACGTTGAATCCCTGTATAAGATCATCGACAACAAAGTGGAAGCGCTGGAATTCCTGATCCAGAAAGATTCTCCGATCATTGGCATTCCGCTTGCTGATCTGCGGGTCAAACCCGGCGTCCTGATCGCCTGTATCAACAGGGGCGGGAGGATCATGATCCCCAACGGAAATACAACGATCCACGAAAAAGACAGTGTGGTCGTTGTTACGACACATCTGGGATTCGGCGACATCCGGGACATTCTCCGCTGACGGATAGGAGGTCTTTATGAATTATTCCATTATCCGTAAAATACTGGCGGTCGTGATACAGTTTACCGGCGCGTTTCTTCTCCTTCCGGCTGCATGCGGACTGATCTACGGGGAAAGACAGGCGTTCACGTATCTTGTGCTTTCGATCGTCTACTTAGCAATCGGCAAGCTGGCAGAACCCCGCAAGATCGTTGACCAGGCGTTTTACGCGAGAGAAGGCTTTGTAGTCGTCGGACTTAGCTGGATCGTTCTGAGTGTTTTGGGAGCGATCCCCCTTGTGATCACAAAAGATATCCCGAGCTTCACGAACGCGCTGTTTGAGACGGTCTCCGGCTTTACGACTACCGGATCGAGTATCCTTGAAAACGTGGAGGGGCTCAGCCACACAGGTCTGTTCTGGAGAAGCTTTACCCACTGGGTCGGCGGCATGGGCGTCATCGTCTTCATCCTTGCGTTCCTGCCGATGACGGGCGGTTATAACATGAACCTGATGCGGGCGGAATCCCCGGGACCTACAGTAGGAAAGCTGGTGCCCAAGATCAAGGAGACGGCAAAGATCCTGTATCTGATCTATTTCGGCATAACGGTTTCCGAGATCTTCCTTCTGTTGATCGCGCGGATGCCTTTGTTCGACGCGCTCTGCATCGCGTTCGGCAGCGCCGGCACCGGAGGATTCGGTGTCAAGAACAGCAGCTGCGCCGATTATTCCATGCTTCAACAGGGGATCATCACGGTCTTTATCATCATGTTCGGTGTGAACTTCAACGCCTATTTCTTTATTTTGCGCAAGAAAGCGGGAGAAGTTCTGAAAATGAGCGAGGTAAAGGCCTATTTTGGCATAATCGCGTTCGCGATCATTACGATCACTGCCGATATTTATAAGATGTTCCCTTCGGTATTCCAGGCTTTTCATCACGCGGCGTTCCAGGTGGGATCCATCATCACGACGACAGGATTCGCGACGCAGGACTTTGACCGGTGGCCGCAGTATTCGAGAGCCCTTCTCGTCCTGATCATGTTCTGCGGTGCGTGCGCCGGCAGTACGGGCGGCGGCATGAAGGTGTCCCGTATACTGATCATGTACAAGACAGTGTACCGCGAGATCAAGAAATACCTGCATCCCCGCGCAGTCACGAATGTCCAGATGGACGGCAAGACAATGGACAGGAGCACGCTTCACAGCGTCAGTGTCTATCTCTCCACATACATGTTCATCTTCGTCGTCTCGATGATCACGATCACGGTATTTGAGAACGGTCTGGATCTTGAGACCATATTCACTTCCGTGGCGTGTACGTTCAACAACATCGGTCCCGGACTGTCGAAGGTCGGTCCTACCTGCAACTTTAATATGATGCAGCCGGTCACCAAGTATATCCTGATGTTCGATATGCTTGCAGGACGTCTCGAGCTGTATCCCATGCTGATGCTCTTTACTCCGGCCGTGTGGAAGAAAGGATGACGTGCGGCAGAAAAATCGCGAATTTTTTTAAAAAAGGGGTTGTAAAAACAGGAGCGTTCCACTATAATACTGCTTTGTAACCGGCTCATCGCCGTTACGATATAAATAGGGCTATAGCCAAACGGTAAGGCAGCGGACTCTGACTCCGTCATTCTGAAGGTTCGAATCCTTCTAGCCCTGTGCAGTACTAAAGAGGCTGTCGCATTAAGCGACAGCCTCTTTTTTGTACGCAAAAGCCCACTTTTTATGTCATAATCGACAAATACTCCCCCTCATATTTGTGAGATATTACTAATTAATAAGAAAAAATAAAAAAATAGTGACAAAATGTTAATAAAATGTTAAAATTCATACATACGATATTACATTTTAAATACATTTTTAAGATGGAAGTTGTAAATACTTCATTGCAGGAAATGATTACCGTCATCATGGAGATCGGAGGGGACCATGAAAAAGCACTCAGCCATTGCATTTGTTTCAGCACTTGTCATCACGGCAGGGACATTCACCGCATGCGCGGGAGGAAGCAGCTTCCCGGGAACAAAGGAAGCAGGCGTCCTTAGCGCAGTCGCAGAAGCGAGCGTAACAGGCGCATCCGCAGAAGGAGGCGTATTAAGCGCATCCGATAGCAGCATCGATCATGATGGCAGCATCGCTTATGAAGAAGCGATCGCGGAACTGTACGCGCGCAGCACATCTATTTCCGATCAGGAAATCCTTGAAATCGCCCGGAAAATGAAACCAGACGGCACGGCAGCAGCCAAGGTGCTCGGTGACGCGGAAGCCGCTGCAATACTTGAGACGATCTCCCGGTATGAGAGTGAGAAAGCTTCTTATCTGCTGGACGGCGAAGATGCCCCCGCGGAGGAGGCTCTTTCCTGCGAGTGGAAGAGACAGGACGCGTACACACAGATGGGAATGTGCGGCGGACAGACGCTGACAAGCCTGATTCCCGGTTACACGATCACTTCCTGCAGGGCAGAGGACGGAAAGGTCCTTGTGGATGTGGATGAGTGGATGACGGAAGGCTATACGGAAGGCGAGGACCTGGATACCGTCAATGTTTCCGCGTACCGCTATTACTTTACGGCGGTTCTGGCAAAAAACAGCGCCGGCAGCTGGAAAGTCGTTTCCGTGACGGATACTGACAGAAACTTTACGTGGCTTGAAGATATCGAAGTACAGGAAGAGTATTTCACAGGTGAGGAGAGCGATCTCTTCGCGGCGGCGGAAGCGGATGCGGCAGCGGCGGCATCTCCCTCGACATGGGGAACCGTGCAGAAAGCGGCAGCGGGCGACGTCATGACCTCGACCCTTAAGACCTACGGCGACGGCAAGTACACCTATTCGCCGGAGAAGGCTGTGGCTTACGCTGACAAGTGGGCTACCTCAAGAAACCCTCAGTACAAGCAGTATCCCGGCGTGGATTGCTGCAACTTCGTCTCCCAGTGCCTGTATGCAGGCGGAATGCCCAAGAACAGCACCTGGTATCCGGCTTCCTATGACTGGATCAACTGCAGCGGAGCGATCTCCAACTTCAAAAAATACGGCAAGTTCATGACCGCCAATGACTCGAATGTCCTCAAGGGCAACCCGGTCTACTACGACTGGAACAGCAACGGCGTTTACGATCATACGGCGATCTGCGTCGGCAGAAACAGTGCCGGCACACCGATCATCGACGCGCATACGGGCGACCACTACCACGTGGCGTGGCGCCTTGGCAAAAACGGCAAGAGAGCTACGATCCAGCTCAGGAACGGCGGCAATGTCTCCGGAACCGCTACGCAGGCTTCTGGCGGCAAGTGGGTCAAAAAGAACGGCAAGTGGTACTACTATTCCGCAAACGGAAAGCCTGTCAGGGGATGGCTGAACTACAAGAATGAGACCTACTTCCTGAGCAAGAGCGGCATGATGGTCACCGGCTGGTACAAGATCAGCGGCGCCTGGTACTATTTTGGCAAAAACGGAGAGATGAAGACCGGATGGGTCACGCTCGGCTCGAGGAAATACTGCCTCGCGGACAGCGGCAAGATGAAGACCGGATGGGTCAGCAGCAAGGGCAAGTGGTATTACATGTGCTCCGACGGCTATGCGGTCACGGGATGGAAGACGGTCAGAGGCGAGACCTATTACTTTAATAAACAGTGCGTGATGCAGACAGGGCTCACGAAGATCGACGGGATGAATTACTATTTTGACTCACAGGGCCGCAAGAAGCTCGGATGGGTCACGCTCGGCAATAAGAAGTACTTTTTCAGCCCTTCCGCGGGCGGCAGGGCCGCAACCGGCTACTGGGATATTAACAATACGATCTATTACTTCAACTCTGAAGGCGTGCTGAACGGTTAACGGCGGTGCGGCCGGAAAAAGGGGAGGGAAAGATGTATACGTTTGACGGACGGATCAGATACAGTGAGGTCGACAGGACCCGCAGGCTGACAGTGGAGAAGACCATAGATTATTTCCAGGACTGCTCCACGTTCCAGTCGGAAGACCTCGGCGTCGGGTTTGACTACATGGCGCAGATGCACAGCGCGTGGGTGATCAATTACTGGCAGATCGAGTTCCGCAGAAGGCCGGCGCTCGGCGATGCTGTCAGGATCGGGACATCTCCCTATTCGTTCAAAGGCATCCTGGGTCTTAGGAATTTCTGGATGGAAACGGCGGAGGGCGAAAAACTCGCCGTGGCCAATTCCGTCTGGTCGCTGCTGGATCTTACGAAGATGTACCCGCAGCGGATCCCGGAGGAACTTGCCGGGAAATACGAGCTCTCCCCGAAGCTGGAGATGAAGTACAGCCCGAGGAAGATCGCGGTGCCGGATGCGGGTGGAGAAGCCGCGGAGGAGATCACGGTGAGACTTCACCATCTCGACACCAACCAGCACATGAACAACGCGCAGTACGTGCACTTCGCGGTGATGTACCTTCCGGCGGACGCGGAAGTGAGAGAACTCCGTGTCGAATACAGGAAGCAGGCAATGCTCGGGGACCGTATCACGCCGGTTCTTTACCGCACGGATGGATGCCTGCTGGTATCCATGAACGGAACAGACGGAAAGGCGTACGCGGTAGTGGAGATCAGCCTTTCGAAATAGATTGTCAAAACAGAGTATCAAAACAGAGTATCGAAACAGATTATCGAAATAGATTACAGACAGATCACAGGAAATGAGGTGAGCCATGAAACTTGGACAGCTGCAGACCCTGAAAGTGGAAAAAACAGTGCCGTTCGGCGTATATCTGATCGGAGACGATCCGCAGGAAGGACGCGTCCTCCTGCCGCGATCCCAGGTGCCGGAGGGAACCTCCGAGGGAGATGAGCTGGAAGTCTTTCTCTATAAAGATTCTGAGGACAGAATGATCGCGACCCGCAAAAAGCCCAAACTCATGCTGCACGAAGTGGGATACCTGACAGTGCTGCAGGTCGGCCGGATCGGCGCTTTTTTGGACTGGGGACTTGATAAGGATCTCCTTCTGCCGTTCCATGAGCAGCCGAGGGAGAGGGTCAAAGAGGGACAGGAAGTTCTGGTCGCTGTCTACCTCGATAAGAGCCAGAGGCTCTGCGCGACGATGAACGTCTATCCGTACCTCAGCAAGGAGAGCCCTTATAGGACCGGCGACCAGGTGACCGGCATCATCTATGAGACGAGCCGCAATTTCGGTGCATTTGTTGCCGTAGACAGCAAGTATTCGGCGCTGATCCCCAAGAGAGAGCTGGTCAGGGACCTGCGCGTCGGCGACGTGATCTCCGCGAGAGTGACAGCGGTTAAACCGGACGGCAAGCTCGATCTGAGCATCCGCGAGAAAGCACCGCTGCAGATGGACCGCGATATGGACCGGATCCTCAACAGAATGCAGGCAAACAACGGGCGCCTTCCGTTCAATGACAGGGTGGCCCCCGAGATCATTCGCGTAGAGATGCAGATGAGCAAGAACGAGTTCAAGAGAGCGGTCGGGCATCTTTTAAAGCTCGGCAAGATCGAGATCGGCGCGAACGATATCAGAATCAAATAATGCAGAATCAAATAATGTTATAAGAAATATCGGATAACAGTCATGGCCGGCTATGTGTACGGTGGGGGTCCGGGATACCCGCATGCTCTCCACTGAACACACAGCCCGCCTTTTTTGTCTGTTCTTATGAAAAATCCACAAATTTTTCTTGTTTTTTTATGGATTTTTGTACGAATATGGGCTAAAATAAAACTGATGGCATATTTTTTGAAGAAAAAAGTTGTATTTATTCTAAGGTCCATCAGGTCAGAAGACAAAATGAAAAATTTGATAAGAAAGCGTGAGGGGGGACATGGTTTCAAATCAGGTATTACAGAATACAATCGAAGGAATTAAAGAGATCTCGCATCTCGAGCTTGGGGTGATGGACGCGGACGGAAGAGAAGTGGCTGTGACCGCGCCGGTGTTTGCCGACATTGTCAGCGCGATCCCGGATTTTGCTGCTTCTCCTGCTGATTCACAATCGGCGGGGCCTTATCAGTTCTTTAAGGTTATGGACGAGCAGCAGCTCGAATATGTCATCGTGGTCTACGGAGAGACGGACAGCTCGCTCCTGGTCGGCCGGATGGCGGCTTTCCAGCTCAAGGGGCTGATGAGCGCCTTCAAGGAGCGCTATGACAAGGACAGCTTCATGAAGAACCTGCTTCTTGATAACCTTCTCCTCGTGGACATCTACAGCCGGGCCAAGAAACTGCATATCGCATCCGACGCGCAGAGAGTCGTCCTGATCGTCGAGACAGGCTCGGAGCGCGACAGGAACGTGCTCGAGGTCGTCCAGGAATTCATCGGGACAACGACAATGGACTTCGTCACTGCGGTCGACGAGAACAATGTCGTGGTGGTCAAGGACCTGACGGACGGAAGCAAGATCAGGGACATCGAAAAGACGGCGAACGGGATCGACGCTCATCTGCGCAAGATGGGCATCGGCGGGATCCGCGTCGCGTACGGCACGGTCGTGAATGAGATCAAGGAAGTGAGCCGTTCCTACAAGGAAGCCAAGATGGCGCTGGACGTCAGCAGGATCTTCTTTGAGGACAGGACCGTGATCGCTTACAATGAGCTCGGGATCGGCAGGCTGATCTATCAGCTGCCCATTCCTCTCTGCAAGATGTTCATCCGTGAGATCTTCAAGGGAAAGAACCCCGAGGAGTTCGATCAGGAGACGCTTGCGACGATCAACAAATTCTTTGAGAACAGCCTCAATGTCTCCGAGACATCCAGGCAGCTGTTCATCCACAGAAACACGCTGGTCTACCGTCTGGACAAGCTTCAGAAGAGCACCGGCCTGGATCTTCGTGTGTTTGAAGACGCCATCACGTTCAAGATCGCGCTGATGGTGGTCAAGTATATGAAGTATATGAAGCAGTTTGAATATTAATTAATCCGGCACTTCGGGAACAAATAGGAAGCTGAGATGGGGAGCTTGCTCACCAGATCAGCTTTCCATATGTTCGCAGGGCGTACAGAGCGCGAAGCGCTTATGGACGCCTTAAGTCGCAAATGCGAAGCATTTGGGACTTGTGTGCTGATTACAGTGAAGGATTTATCGGAATGGAAGAACAGAACGAGATCCGCGGCAGCGGACAGAGACGATATGTGAGTACCGGCGGGAGAAGGAGAGGCGGAAGCGGCTTTCTCCCCGGCGTACTTGTCGGTATCCTGATAGCGGTCATAGCTGTCGGGATTCTTTTTGCGCTCAGAGGCGGGAGCAGCATGCCGATGATCGGAGCCGGCACGTCAACGGACGGCTTGGCGGTCGACGACGCAACGGTTCAAAAGCTCAAGGTGCTGGAACAGTATATCGATTACTATTTCTACAAATCCTCTGAAGTGACGGACGAGCAGCTGGAAAACGGAATGTACAAGGGGCTTTTGAACTCCCTTGACGACGTCTACACCTGCTATTTCACGCCTGAGGAGTACCAGAGCATCAAGCAGCAGACCGAGGGCATCTATTACGGGATCGGCGCCTACGTGAGCAAGGACGTGGAGAGCGGCATGTGCGTCATCTCCGGCGTGATCAAGGGGACGCCCGCGGAAGCCGGCGGACTGATGGAAGGCGATATCATCTACAAGGTGGACGGCAAAGATATGGCCGGCATGGAGCTGGAGGAAGTGGTCGCTCACATCAAGGGCGAGGAAGGGTCGAAAGTCAAGGTCACCCTGATCCGGAACGGGGAAGAAATCGTCGTGGAACTGACCAGAGCGAAGGTGAGCGCTCCCACTGTGGATTCCGAGATGCTTGAAGGCGGCATCGGCTATCTGCAGATCACACAGTTCGATGACGTGACGACGAAGCAGTTCAGCGACAATCTCGCTTCGCTCAAGACGCAGGGACTTGAAGGACTGATCATCGACCTGCGGGGAAATCCCGGCGGAAACGTGACGACCGTGTGCGCGATCGCTGAGCAGTTCCTGCCGGAAGGCCTTATCTTCTACATGGAGGACAAGAATGGGACCCGGACCGAGTATACCTGCAAGGGAGCCAACTGGGATCTGCCTCTCGTCGTGCTCGTCAATGAGTACAGCGCCAGCGCCTCCGAGATCTTCTCCGGCGCGGTGAAAGATGCCGGCATCGGAAAGCTCGTCGGTAAAAAGACGTATGGTAAGGGCGTCGTGCAGAATCTGATCCCGTTTGAGGACGGCTCCGCCATCAAGATTACGGTCGCCAATTACTACACGAGAGGCGGCAACGACATCAACCTCAAGGGGATCGAGCCGGATGTCGAGATCGGACTGGACAGCGAAGCGTACCTCGAGGACGGGACGGATACCCAGCTCGACAAGGCGGTCGAGGTCATGAAAGAGGAGATGGCTTCTCGGTCAAAATAGAGAGAGCGGGAGCGATCGCACGGCAATGATCTCACGGTAACGAAATTGTAAAAAATCTGTGATTTTTGACGATTTTCCATTGCCAATCCGCAAATTATGCTAAAATAGTCATGGTAACGCGCTTTCTTCGTTTTACAGGGGAAAGCAAGAAGGAAAAAGAGGAAAGAAAAAGAAAGATAACTGCGGCATACACGCAGGTAAATGGTAAAGCAAAAGGAGGTAAATTATGGGACTTATTGCTGCGGCTGGTGCTTCTCTGTCATCGATCCTGGGAGATCAGTGGAAGGAGTATTTTTACTGCTCAGAGATGGGCAATAACGTACTGGTCCGTAAGGGACAGCGCAATCACGGAAAATCCGGACTTCTTAACAAGGGCGGAAGCGAAAACGTGATCACAAACGGCTCCACGATCGTTGTCAACGAGGGTCAGTGCATGATCATCGTGGATCAGGGCGCGATCGTAGATATCTGCGCACAGGCCGGCGCGTATACCTATGATGCCTCCTCAGAGCCCAGTATCTTCACGGACGGACTCGGCGCAGGGATCAAGAAGAGCTTTGAACAGTTCAAGGCGCGTGTTTCCTACGGCGGCGTGACAGCGCATGACCAGCGCATTTACTATTTTAACACCAAGGATATCATCGGCAACAAGTACGGAACGGCCAACCCGGTTCCTTTCCGCGTTGTGGATAAGAACATCGGCCTTGACGTCGATATCGCGATCCGCTGCTTCGGCGAGTATTCCTACAGACTCAGCGATCCCATCCTGTTCTACAAGAACATCTGCGGCAACGTAAATACCGATTACACGAAGGACCGCATCGAGAACCAGCTGCGTACAGAGCTTCTGACCGCTCTGCAGCCTGCGTTCGGCAAGATCTCCGAGATGGGCATCCGCTACAGCGCAGTGGTCAACCACACGACCGATATGGCAAACGCTCTCAACGAAGTCCTCTCCGACAGCTGGGGCGCCAAGTACGGCATCGTGATCTCCGCGTTCGGAATCAGCAGCCTCAAGGCTTCTGAGGAAGACGAGAAGATGATCAAGGAACTTCAGAAGACCGCTGTTTTCCAGAACGCGGGCATGGCGGGCGCTATGAAGGTCAACGCAGAGGCGCAGGCGATGATGGATGCTGCCAAGAATCCCAACGGCGCGGCAATGGGCTTCATCGGAATGGGTATGGCGCAGCAGGCAGCAGGCGGCGGAACCGATGCGGCGACGCTGTTCGCAATGGCAGAGCAGCAGAAAGCGCAGCAGGCGGCAAAGATGCAGGCGGCAGCGGGCTGGAAGTGCCCTAAGTGCGGCAAGGAAGGCAATACCGGCAAGTTCTGCGGCGAGTGCGGAACACCCAAGCCGGCAGATCCCGAAGTCTGGAAGTGCCCTAAGTGCGGTACGGAAAACAAAGGCAAGTTCTGCAGCGAGTGCGGATCTCCCAAGCCGGTCGATGACGGCGCATGGACATGCCCTGCATGCGGACATGAAGGCAACAAGGGCAAGTTCTGCGGCGAGTGCGGACAGCCCAGACCCTGAGCGGCACAAGTGGCTGACGGAGGCGTCAGTACAGATTTGATATTTGATAAGATTTGATATTTGTTAAGGGGGTGTTGCATCTTGCTGAATAAACAGCAGGGGCAACACCCTCTTTTGTGTCCAAAACCATGGTTTTTCTTTGATTTTACTGGCTTTTGATGCCGA
>CACXMK010000009.1 GCA_902768735.1 uncultured Lachnospiraceae bacterium
GCGGACCTGAAAGAGGCCGGTTTCAGCTATGCAGATGAACTCACGCGCAGCGATGTGATCGCGGCAGTCCAGTTCGCGATCTGGCGTTACTCGAACGAAGAGCACCCCGACGGTGATATCATATCGCGCACGACTTACGGCGGAACGTACAATGCACATGCGGTCAATTTCTTCACTCGCCTGCACGATTACAGAAACGAGCTTTGGGACTGGTGGGAGTCAAGCTACAGGAAGACTCATTACGATGAAGGCGCCGCGGAGAAAGTCAATGCGCTGACCGATTATCTTGCGGCACTTCCCGGCGTACAGCCTGAGGACGACCAGATCGTCATCTCCGATGTCAAGATCGCAAGGACGGATCTGGTTCCCGGACAGGATAACACTTATACTCTCGGACTCAATATTTTCCTTAATCACGGAAGCAACAGCGGCGACAATGTAACGATCACCGTGACGACTACGGATGCCGACGGCAACGTGACAGATACAAAGACGATCCCGACAGGAAGCGAGACCACCTATGACCTGGATATCACGGCGAATGACGGAGATACTGTCAAAGTCACGGTAGAAGGAACACAGGTCCTTGCCAAGGGCGTCTATTTCTACGAACCCGAAGAGGGAATTGAGGAATCCCAGGCTATGGTCGGCGTCGCCCAGGGCGAGACAAGAGTCAAGGCGGAGAAGTCCTTTACCTTCGACAGGGAGATCGACGCGGGTATCCGTATCTACAAGACGGAGGCGGAGACAGACCTTCCTATAGAAGACATTACATTCTCGATCTATCGCGTGGCGGATAAGAAGACGGCGGACGATATCCCTACTGACGAAGAGATCGCCAAGTACGCGGTGGACGGCAATCTGGCCGGTACTGTCACGACGGATGAGACCGGATATGCCAACATCAAGCTGGACAAGGGCGTCTATCTCCTTGTCGAGGAGCCCAATGACAAGATCCACGCGCCGATCAGGCCGATGTATGTGGTCCTCCCCGTCAAGGTCGAAACGCGCGATGACAAGGGTGAGATCGTCGTCACGTATGAAGATGTGGCTTCTCTCAGGCTCAGGAACATTCCGAACGAGCCCGGAAAGGTTTCTGTCATTCTTGAGGCGACCAAGAACTTCAATGACTGGGCGAAAGCGGAGCGTTTTCGCTTCATACTCAGCGCTTCCGCTGACGGCACACCGATGCCCAAGGAAGACATTGCGGAAGCAACGCTTGAAAATAAGACCGCGCAGTGGGGCCTGATGACGTTCACAAAACCCGGAACGTACGAGTACACGATCACGGAGATCGACGATGGCGTGGAAAATATCACCTATGACACCGAGCCGCACAAAGTCGTCATTACGATCAAGAAAGACGATGAGGGCAATCTCGATGACGAGGTCACGTATGACGGGGAGGACTTCCTGATCATCACCAATACCTATGAAGAGAGATCCCAGACCGGTGTCGTTCTTGGAGGACATAAGACGATAGAAGGGACCGACAGTACCGATTTGGTCTTCCATTTCGTTCTGGAAGAGACGACAAAAGGCGCGGACTACAAGGACGAAGCGGAAGTTAAGGGAAGCGGAGATTTCACATTTGATGAGATCACCTATGACCGGGAAGGCACCTATACCTATAAGATCACGGAGGAAAAAGGCAGCGAAAAGAACTGGAGATATGATTCCACAGAATACGATGTGACGGTCACTGTATCGAAGGATTCTGAAGGAAAACTTACTGCTTCCGTCGATGGCCTGCGCGACGGCAAGGCAAGGTTTACTAACAAGTATAACCCGCCGGAAAACCCGAAGGTCGGAGACGCTGCGGATCCCGCGCTCTGGGGAGCAATCGTGGCAGCCGCGGCAGCAGGGATTACCGTCCTTGTAAACAGAAGGAGAAGACTGTTTTAAAACAGAGGGATCATAACAGATAAGACATCAAAAAAGAGAGCCGGGTGGACAATCAATCCGGCTCTCTTTTTTGTCTCTTTTTTAATGATCCGCATGTGCCTGCCTGTGCACTTATGAATATTGCCTTGCCAGCCTTGCAGCTTCGGCTTTCATCTGGTCAACGACCGTGTCCGGAGCGGTTACCCTGACGCCGTCACCAAGCGCGACGAGCCAGCCGAGAAACTGGCGGCTGACCGCCACGGTGATGACTGTCCGGAAGTGTTCTTCATCGACCGGCATCAGGAGGATCTCTTTTCCGAACCGGTCGAGCATGACGCCGGCCAGGCCGTTGCGCGCTTCGAGCGTGACCTTCACTTCTTCTCCGCCAAACATTCCAAAAAGGCTCCGGCTGTAGCGCGCTGTGTCAAAGCTCTCAAAAGCCTCCTGACCCTGTCTTTTTTCGTCCGTTACGGAGATCTTCAGCATCTTGTCCACGCGGTAGTGCTTGATCTTTTCGTCCTCACTGTCAAAAGCTACGAGGTAATAGTTTTCGTTGTCCCACATAAGGACCCAAGGGCTGACCTGATACCAGGCGCCGCCTTTGCGCAGCTCCATCTCTTTCCTGACATTCCACTGATAGTACTTGAACCGGATCTGGCAGCCGGCGCCGATCGCGTCGTGAAGCTTGTCCACGTTGTAGTAGATGCTCTCGTTCATGGTCTTTACGCGCCCAGAGATGACGACCTGCCGCTGGAGCTGCTTTCCCTCGTACCGGGAGACCAGGGATTCCAGTTTTTTGATCAGCTGGCCGGATTTCCGGTCAGTGATAAACTTGGCGGACTGCACCGAGTCGACAAGGAGTTTCAGCTCCGGAAGTTCGAAATCGCGGCTTCCGAGATAGTAGCCCCAGCTGTGCCCGGTCCGCTCCGCGATGATGTCCATGCCGAAATGCCGCAGTTCCTCAAAGTCCTGATAGAGTGTCTTGCGGTCGGCGTTCACGCCGCAGCTCTCCAGTCTCTCGATGATCCGGGGCATCGTCAGCGCGTGCCGCTCGTCGGTCTCCTCGGAAAAGATCTTTGCCAGGTAAAGAAGTTTCAGTTTCTGGTTCTCTCCTTTGCGCACGGGCCCGCTCCTTTCTGCTGTGTCTGCTCTTTTTGATTCCGCCAAGATAAGTATAGCATACTAAAATCCGGCAGATGATAAAATGAGGGCGTTTTTTGGGACAGGAAAAGTGGAATACTTATTGTACAGAAAGATAGGGTCTGTCTGTACAGACAAGACAGGGCCGAGCGGAAAGGAGGCTGTTTGATGAACGTTTCGCTGAGCACACAATCAAGAAAGATGGTATTTCACCTGGCGGGCTGTCCTTACGAGAGGCGGATCCGCTATGCCAACCGGGAGGAAATCAGCCGCAATGAGGCGGTGCATATGGGGTATCGCTCCTGTAGGTATTGCGGGACGATGCGCGCTTATCATCACATTCAGGAGTGGTATTTGGACGGGGTAAGGAGAAAGAGCGGAGTGGAGTTTACGCTTGTCAAGGATACAGATACGCTGTATATGCGGACAGATGTCGGCTTTTGGAAGATTTTCAACAGCGGGGAGATGAAGTACAGCTTGTACCATCTCAACCACTTCGATCCGTCTCTTACGACAGAGAGGATGATCCACAGTACGTTCCACCGCCAGAATGACGTGAGGCCGTCCAGCTCCCCGAATCAGCTGATCCGGTACATTTTAAAGCACGATGAGGCGATGAAGATCATCGCGGACGATTACCGCAAACTGCCGCAGAACACGCGGAAGGAAAAGAAATATTACGAGATCGCGAAGCGGCGCGACAGAAGGCAGAAAGGGCGCAGGGTGAACATGCTGCTGGACAGCCTCTCGCGCGGAGAGACACCGGCTTCCAAATGGGTCTCGATCAGCTGAAAAAGCATAGAGACCCATAAAGCAAAGAGGGCGTCATAATTATAGCCTGATTATAACCTGCCATTGTTTCTCGCTCCTGAAACTGTTATTGTATAATGTGAAGCTATAACTACAGCTGCACTGATCGGCAGAGCCAGGCGTTTCGGAAAGTACGAAGAGAACTGCCGCAGCTTTACAATAAAGACAGGGAAAGATGAGTATGGGTTCATCAGCTAAGAAGACAGAGAAGATGGCAGAGAAAAAGATAGAGAAAAAGACAGAGAAAACGGTGCGCAGGGAGAGGACCGGCCTCGGAAATCCGGGAGGCTTCCTGATGCTGGCCGGTATGGCGGCACTGTTCGGGAGCGTCTGCGGGATCATTTTCCTGTTCACGAAGGCATTTTTCCATTCCGACAGCGCATATTTCGTACAGCTTGCGGTGGAACAGATGAAGAGCGGAAAGCTGTTTCCGCCCGGCATGTGTTATAGCACGGCTTTATTTGTGCGCACACCGAACCTGCTCCTGATCCCTCTTCTTGCGGTGATCAAAGACTGGATGCTCGCAAGGGAGATTATGGTCATAGAGATGTGGGTGATCCTGATCGCATCCGTATTCTGTCTGTTTCTTACGAAAAGGGACAGGAACCCCGTGGCTGCGGTCATTGCCTGCATGCTTTTGATGAACCCGTACCAGACGCTGGATGTCGCCAACGAAACGACGGATATGCTGTTTTTCCAGGGCGCCTATATCACGATCTTTTTTGATGTGGTCATTGCGCTGGCGATCGTTCACCGGATCATTCTGCTGGAACGTAGTGACAAGGCATCGCGCAAGGTCATTCTTATGGTGCTTTTGGCACTCGTTTTGTTCTTCCCGCTGCTGGGAAGCATCCGCATAGACATGATCCTCACACTTCCGCTCGTGGCAGCGATCCTGGTCTTCTATTTTGTGGAGAATGATCAGAGAGTATCCGAGGTGCTGCGCAGCAGGCGCTGTATTGCGATGGTCGTACTGATCGCTGCTGTGGTGGCAGCCGGTTTCCTATGCTATCGCTGGCTGGGAATGACGTATTGGAGCGACAGCAAGGGAAGTTACCTGAAGATGGACAAGTATTCCGGTCTCTGGTATTCCATCGGCCAGTTCGTCAACAACCTGACGATGATCTTCGGAAATGTGGAGGGGGCTGTATTTTTATCCTTCCCGGGGCTCACAAAGTTTATCAACTATTTTTACGCGCTGGTGCTGGTCTATCTCATTCCTTTAGCGGCACTCATCCGCTATAAGAAGCATGAGAACCGTTTCACCCGCTTCCTGATCCTCTACACATGGATCAGCAACGTTGTGGTGGCGGGAGTGTTCATTGCATGCAACCAGTGGGCACCCAGGTACCTGCTTACGATCTATCTGGACGATATCCTTCTGTTCGCGGTGCTGTTTTCTGAGTACGTAAAGAAGAGAGAACGGCTGACAGCCATACTGGCGGGACTGGTCATCCTGGGGTATTGCTGTGTCTGCCATCTGTATTTCTGGGGACATTACAGGGACAAGATCGGGGTGGATCCCAATGCGGGACTGATCAGTTACCTCGAAGAAAATGATCTTCATTACGGATACGCTTCTTTCTGGAACGCCGGCATTAATACTGTGCTTTCTAACGGCGAGGTGGAGATTCTTCCGCTTTGGGATTACGCTGCGAATGGAACAGAGAGAACACCTTACAACCCTTCTGACTACAGATGGTGGCTCAACAATAAGAACTGGTATGATCCCGCCGCGCATCCGGGCAAGTGCTTTGTACTCCTTAAGAATTATCAGGAAAAGGATGAAGAGGAACAGCTGGAATGGATCGAAAAGTACGGTGAGGATCCGGATAATCCGTGGGTGGACGATACGCCGCCGGAGGATATCTGTAAAGAGCTGTACAGTCTGAACCCGAAAAAGCTGACGTATGGCGATTATACGATCCTGGTCTTTGAGGATAATGAGGAGATGAGGAAACTTGGGCAGACTTTGGTGGACGAAGACAAAGCGAAAGAACAGCAGGAACTGCATCCGGAACTGTAGTAACCCGCTGGCGGCAGCAGTTGTAACTGCTGTGCTCCTTTGGCTCGTCTTCTATCAGGAAGGATTCGTGCCTTTCGGGACCAATACACCGGCCGTGACGGATGCAAAACTTCAGTATCTCGACCTTTTTGCTTATTATAGGGACGTCCTGACCGGACAGAACAGTTTAAGCTATACCTTTTCAAACACGCTAGGGGGAAGCGCAGTAGCAATCTGGGCGTATTACCTCGCTTCCCCATTTAACCTGCTGGTACTGCTGTTCCCGAAAGAGCAGATGAACCTGTTTCTGGAGGTGCTGATCACTGCGAAACTCAGTGCCGCTTCCGCCTCGTTTGCCTGGTATATCGGTCATCGGTTTCGGGACAGGGTCCGCAGGGAGACCGCGTATGTCCTTTCAGTCAGCTACGGTCTGATGCAGTATACGCTGGCACAGGGGAGCAATGTGATGTGGCTGGATGGCGTCATATTGCTTCCTTTTCTTGTCCTTGGCGTTTACCGGACCGTACACGGGAGAAAAGAAGGGCGATTCTCAATACTGCAGCTTGCTGTTCCCGCAGCACTTACGGTGATCACGAACTGGTATACCGGCGGGATCAATTACCTGTTCAGTTTCGTATGGCTGGTATATGAAACCGCGCGCGGGAAGCGGAAGCACTCAGGAGCTTTTGGGAAATACCTGGCGGGGCTGGGGCTGGGGCTGCTGTTGTCATCGTTCCTGTTCGTTCCCAATGTGTTTTTGCTCCGCCTCGGAAAGGGTGCGGCATTTGGGATACCTGCGGAAGGATTCTGGTCTGTGGGTTTTCGCGGGAATCCGTTTTCGGTGCTCAGAAACTACAGGATTGGCGAGATCAGCGACAGCGGTAAAGCTTCCTTCTTCTGCGGCTCTTTGGCGCTTTTTGGGACGGCGGCCTTTTTCTGTTCCGGCAGGATCGGCAGACGGGATAAGGCTGCAGGAGCGGGGCTCCTTCTCTTCACGGTGATGTCCTGTTTCTGGCAGCCGCTATTCGTCCTCTTTTCCCTGCTGCAGTATTCCAACAGCTATTGGTACCGGTACGGGTACCTGGGCAGTTTTGTCCTGCTGTACCTTGCGGCTTACTGGGCCGGCTCTCTTCCGGCGGAACCTTTGCCGGCCGCTGCTGCGGGGGACAGGCTAAGACACGATGTTCTTAAGGCTGGGGCCGCAAGCATGCTGCTGGTGGTCCTGTCCCAGGCGGCCTGGCCGTCAGGAGGAATGGGGAGCACCAGGATCGCGGTACTTCTTCTGGCCTGCATCACAGCACTTTTTTTCACCCTTCTGCTGCCGGAAACAAAGCGCAGGAGAGCGGCGGGCATTGTCCTTGCGGGGCTCTGTATCTTTGAGATGTTTCTTCAGACGCGCGCGATGCTGGGAATCTACCACACGGACACAGCCGGGGAGTACGCTGCTTACAGCCGGAAGGAACAGGAACAGATCAGGGAGCTGCTGTCTTTTGACACAGACGGGTTTTACCGCGTGAACCAGACATCGACCCGGATCGGAAACAAGGACGGGCTGACAGCGGCCTATCTGGATGCGATGGCCTATGGGTACGCCTCCATAAGCGGCTACACTTCCTGCCCTGAAAATATCCAGCTGGAATTTCTGGACAAAATGGGATACCGGAAGGAATACGAGAGTTTTAATATCGTGAACACGTCGTTCCTTCCTGCGGATTCGATGCTTGGCGTCCGATATATTCTGTCGTCCTACGCGGTCCCGGGCCTTACAGAAATAAGAGAATTGGGAGAGCACAACGGGAAAGCCGTCTATAAAAACCCGTATGTGCTGCCGGCTGTGATGCTCCTCGAAGAAAAGGACCTGCGTGGAGACCTGCCTGAGGAAGATCCCTTCGCATTTGTAAACCGCGTTTATGGAGAGCTCTCTGGTCAGGAGACAGAGCTCTTTGTTCCGGTCACATCAAAGAAGCAGTACGAGCACGGCATGACGACCTGGACGCTCATAGTCCCGGAAGGGAATGATTGTCTCTACGGAAATCTCCCCTGGAAGGAGACGATGGAGGGGCGGCTCATGGTCAGTGAAGGGATGGGATACGGTTATGGCGATTGGCTTTCGCCTTCGGTGTTCTTTATCCCTGTTACTGCATCAGCGGAGGCGGTCCGCGTGACACTTCAGACGCCCGGTGAGCCGCCGCTGGTAAAGGAACAGTTTTACGCGCTGGATCTTGAAAGGCTGGCGGAAGTCACCAAACAGATCCGGCAGACATCGTCGCGGGTAAAGGAATTCTCCGTCATGAATGGAAAGATCTCTTGTACCGCGGAAGCCGCACAGAGGCAGAAGCTGATATTGAGCGTGCCGGCATCGCCCGGCTGGACAGTCCGTGTCAACGGACAAAAGACAGAGTGCGAAGCTTTTGAGGACTGTCTTATGCAGATTCCGCTTGTGCCGGGGGAAAATCATATTACAATGCAGTATAGGACGCCGGGGACGGCGGCAGGTGCGGGTATGACGTTTATTGGCGTTGTCTTATCGGGAGCGCTGCTATGGAAGGACCCGTTTTGCAAAAAACGTATCGTAAAGAACAGGAAGAGAGGATAACAGGGTGAAGATAGGAATCATCGGAGCGATGGATGTGGAGGTCGCGAGACTGAAAAGCGAGATGACGAAAGAACGCGAGGTACAAAAGGCAGGAATGAACTTCTGCGAGGGCCGGATCGGCGGAGAGGAAGTGGTCGTCGTACGATGCGGAATCGGGAAAGTCAATGCAGGGCTCTGTGTTCAGATCCTCTGCGACCTTTTTGGGGTCACCCATGTGATCAACACGGGCATTGCAGGCTCTCTGTATGACGAGATCAATATCGGCGATGTGGTCGTTTCGATCGATGCGATGTACCATGACATGGATGTGAGCGTGCTGGGATTTCCACCTGGCCAGGTACCGCTGATCGGAACGTTGTCTTTTGTCGCGGATCCGATGCTGCGGGAGGCAGCCGTAAAAGCGTGCAGGAAAGCAGCGCCGGAGATCGGCGTCTTCGAGGGACGCGTTGTCAGCGGCGACCAGTTCATCTGCGACAAGGCAAAAAAAGAAAGCATCGCGCAGGCCTTCGGCGGTCTCTGTACGGAGATGGAAGGCGCAGCGATCGCGCAGGCAGCCTATGTCAACGGGATCCCGTTTGTCATCGTGAGAGCGATCTCCGACAAGGCGGACGAGAGCGTGCACGTCTCCTACGATGTTTTTCAGGCGGAGGCTGCTGAGCACTGCGCGTCCATCATCGAGCATATGATAAAATCATTTTAGATAAATCATTCTGGGGTTTACTCCGGATACGTGTTCCGGAGCGCTGTGTTTGGGGAAGGAGGTTTTTATGACTTTCAGGCAGAGGCTTATCATCGCGTTTACAATGGTCATCGTGATCCCGATGCTTCTGTTCGTGATCTCCTTTATCGTGATCGGAAATGCCATGACACGCGGGGAGGACACCAAGCATCCCGCGCAGTATCTGGACTACAAGTCCCTGACAGAGGACTATCACCAGTACAGCGAGCTTTTGGACAGCACCTACGAGAAGATCCGTGAGGATCTGGACGCGGATCCGGCGATCATTGAGGATCCCGGTTACCTGCAGTCCCTTTCGGAGCGAGTCAGTGTCAGCAATTCTTATATCCTGGTGAGAAAGGGGACGGATCTCTACTATACGGGGAATGAGACTGCCGCTGCCCAGGATTTTACGGTGCTTCCCAGATACAGCCTTGCGCAGCAGAACGAGGGGACGGGATTCTACATCGACAGCATGGCCAAGATGGTCAAACAGCTGGATTTCAGCTTTGCCGACGGCTCGGAGGGCAGCATCTTCATCATTACGAGAGTCGTTTCCCTGATCTCGCGGCAGTTCCTGGCGGGTATGTTCATTGCCATGGCAGCGATCCTTTTGTTCACGGCGCTCCTTCTGACGAGATGGCTCGAGTGGAATTTTTTTGACCCGATGGGCAAACTCAATATCGCGATGAACAATATTCGGGACGGAAACCTGGATTACCGCCTGCAGACCTCTGAAAAAGGAGAGATCGGCAACCTGTATAGAAACTATGAGGAGATGCGGCTAAGGCTCAAAGAGTCCGCGGAAGAGAAGCTTGAGAGGGAGAGACAGAACAGGGAACTGATCACAAATATCTCCCATGACCTGAAGACGCCGATCACGTCCATCAAGGGCTATGTGGAAGGTCTCATGGACGGCGTCGCGAACACGCCCGAGAAACAGGAAAAATATATCCGTACGATCTACAACAAGGCCAATGACATGAATACGCTGATCAATGAGCTGACGCTGTATTCGCGGATCGACAATGACAAGATCCCTTACAACTACCACAGGATCAATGTGGCGGACTATTTCGGCGATTGCGTCGAAGAGATCGGGATGGATATGGAATCGAGGGGGATTACGCTCAACTATTCGAATATGGTCGCTCCCGATACGCGGATCATCGCGGATCCCGAACAGATGAAGAGAGTCATTAACAATATTGTCGGAAATAGTGTAAAATATATGGATAAGCCCGACGGTTGGATCGAGATCCGGATCCTGGACGAGGAGGACTCTGTCCGGGTAGAGATCGAGGACAACGGCAAAGGCATCGCGACGAAGGACCTGCCCAATATCTTCGACAGGTTCTACCGGACGGATTCTTCCCGCAACAGTGAGCAGGGCGGCAGCGGGATCGGGCTCTCGATCGTGAGAAAGGTGATCGAAGATCACGGAGGATATGTGTGGGCTACCAGCCGGGAAGGCGAAGGGACATGCGTACATTTCGTGATCCGCAAATATCAGGAAACGGCGGATTTGGACGACTATGTAGAGGAAATCTGAGCTGCCGTCAGAAACTGAAGAGACAGTGGAGGTAACGGATGAGCAAAATACTGATCATTGAAGACGAGGTGGCGATTGCCGATCTGGAGAAGGACTATCTGGAACTGAGCGGCTTTGAAGTCAAGATTGAGAACCGCGGAGACAAGGGACTGCAGACAGCCCTCAAGGAGGAGTTTGACCTTGTGATCCTGGACCTGATGCTGCCCGGCATGGACGGTTTCGAGGTATGCAGAAAGATCCGTGAAAACAGCAATGTTCCGGTCCTAATGGTCTCCGCCAAGAAGGACGATATAGATAAGATCCGCGGACTTGGCCTTGGCGCAGACGACTATATCACAAAGCCTTTCAGCCCCAGTGAACTGGTGGCGCGTGTGAAGGCGCATATGGCCCGCTACGAGAGGCTCGTCGGAGCAGGTCAGAAGACGAACGATATTATTGAGATCAGGAACCTGAAGATCGATAAGACAGCGAGACGGGTCTGGATCGATGGTGTGGAGAAGAATTTTACAACCAAGGAATTCGACCTGCTTACATTCCTCGCCGAGAATCCGAACCATGTATTCAGCAAAGAAGAACTCTTTGCCAAAATATGGAACATGGAGAGCGTCGGCGATATCGCAACGGTCACAGTCCATATCAAAAAGATCAGGGAAAAGATCGAGTATAACACTTCGAAGCCGCAGTATATTGAGACGATCTGGGGTGTCGGATATCGCTTTAAGATCTAAATGACCGACAGCCCCGCAGCGAGAGATCCGCCGCGGGGCTGCTTTGCTTCACCGGGAGGGCCTTGCAATGTCATATACAGCACTGGAAAAAATGAGAAGAGAGAACCGGGAGAAATATGGAAGGGACGTCGGACCATGCCAGCCGATGCTCGTCGGAGGGGGACTGGAAAGGACCGACTTGAAATCGGCAGCCCTGCGCTTTCTGCACACCCGCTGTGAGGAGCTTAAGTTCAATGCGGAGATCGAAAAGAAAGAAGCAAAGACCGGTGAGCTGCAGGGTACCAGCTTAAAACCGAACCAGATCCCCTACAACATGCAGATGGACATCAACCGTCTCTGCCTGGAAAAAGCGCTGGAACGCTTCATCGATTCCGGTGTTGCAGAGGATGCGTATGACGTGTACTACTGCTATCTTGAGATCTTTTTCGGGCATTACGGAAAGTCCAAGAAGATGGTCGAGCTGCTTTCCGAGTTTGAAGCCAACGGCAGTTCTCTCCTCATGAAGCACCGGGACCACTACTCACATTCCGTCTATGTTTTTGCGTTCGGGCTTGCGGTCTACGAGACCAATATCCATTACAGAAAGAAATTTAAGGAATTCTACGGGATCGATCCGGATGAGAACAATCTGAAGGAGGCGAGAAAAGCCGCGAACCTGTTTCTGGAGTTCTGGGGAATGACCTCGCTCTTCCACGACATCGGATATCCGTTTGAACTTCCCTTTGAACAGGTGATGTCCTATTTTGAGGTGAACAAACAATCGCGCGGTGAGGGAAGCCTGTACATCGCGTATCGGGACATCGATGTTTTGGTAAATCTTGGTGAAGAAGCAAAGAAACGGTTTGCAGAGATCTATGGAGTCGGGTTCGAAAGTGTGACGGAGATCCTCGCACACGATATAGCCGCAAAGCTTGGAAAGCGGTATGGTTTTACGGAAAAGGAAATACTTGACATCCTTAAAAGAAAGCCTGTCGCGCCGAACGAGTTTGGTTACTACATGGACCATGCGTTCTTCAGCGCCTGCAGGCTTTACAGGGAAGTCGAGGATTCGCTCGGTGCTGCTGCATTCGAAGAAATGCACGTGGATGCCCTTACCGCTATCATGCTTCACAACAGTCTTTTCAAGTTTTCGATCTCGTTTTATAAGGACGAAGAGAAGCGCAAGGCTCCGCTGCGGATGGAAGACCATCCTCTCGCTTATCTGCTGATGCTTTGCGATGAGCTGCAGTGCTGGGACAGGACAGCATACGGACGAAACTCCAGGTCAGAGCTCCATCCCATGGCGGTGGATTTTGATTTTGACGGTAATGCCGTGCATGCCTGCTATTACTACGACAGCGCGGAGCAGGACAAGATCGACCGGTTCAAGAAAGCTTACAGGTCCTGGGAGGTAGGCGGAGAAAAGGGAGAGGCCCCGCGCCTTAAGGCGTACAGCGATATGGAGGAGAAGGAACAGCGGTTCACGGCGGATATCGAGAAGACCGTGGATACGTCAGACATCCCGCTCCACATTATTACGGACACAAAGAGGCACGACCACAAGAACAAGCATATCTTCCTGTCGACAAGCAACTTTCTACATTTATATGATTTTGCCGTTGCCCTTCACGGGAGGAACAAAAGCGAGGATACGCCCACGGAGGAACTGGAGAAACAGTTTGAGGCGCTCTCTCTGGAATACCAGCTTTCCACACTTGGCAGAGCGAAAAATTTCAGCAGATATCTTGACGCCATTCACTGCTTCTACACGGACAAGCCGGTGGATTATGAGATGGTGACAGAGTTTAAACCGGAGCATGCCGCGATCTTCGCGCCGATGGAGCATGAACGGTGGATCAGGGAACACCAGATGATGGGCTGGACATACGGAAAGGATTATGAGAATGTTCCGCTGCCTGAGGGAGTGGATCCCTCCTCGACCGCCGGTCAGGCACTGCGGAAAACGATCCGGGAGCAGATGCGCTGTCACAAGCTTGCTATGGACGGTATGGTCAACGAGAACGATATTCTCGACCACTACCTGGCACTGCCGGAGGATGAGCAGGACAAGGACTGGAAGCCGTTTAACAGTTTGCTGAAGCTTCTCAAAAAGTTTGACGGGATCCGGATCTATTCGCTGAATTGAACGCGCCGGCGTCACGGGGAGCAGCTCTGAAAGGAGAGCAGAATGGACCTCAAATATATCACAAGGGAAATGAGTGACCCGAGAGGCAAGCCGAAGGTGTATTTTGCCTGCCACCCGGAGGATTTTGACACGGCATTCCCCTTGCTCACAAAGGACATCCTCGATCATGTGAACTGCGCCATCTGGTACGACGCGGAACTTACTGCCGGTAAGGGAGAAACGGAGATGGAAGAGGAGCTGGAATGGATCCTGAAGGACATGCAGCTGGTCGTCTTTGCCATCACTTCCAGGTTCATCTACGGGAAGAGCAGGGCGAAGGATGTGGAACTTCCGGCCGCCCTTAGAAAACGGGTCCCCGTACTTCCCATAGCGCTGGAGAACGGCCTTGGCAATATATTTAGCGAGAAAGTAAGTAAAGACGGTCCGAAAATACAGCTCGTCTCGAAATATGTGACGGATCCTACGGCAACTCCGTATGAAGACGTGCTGCAGACGTATCTGGATTCTGTGATCGTAGGCGAGAAACTGGCTTCGAGAGTGCGAGACGCGTTTGACGCCTATGTCTTTTTGAGCTACCGGAAAAAGGACCGGAAGCACGCGCAGCGCCTGATGCGCCTGATTCATCAGAACAAGCAGTTCCGGGATATCGCGATCTGGTACGACGAGTACCTGATCCCTGGGGAGGACTTCCACAAAGGCATTGAGGACGCGTTTCAAAAGAGTTCTCTTTTTGCTATGGCGGTCACACCGCATCTGGAGGAACCGGGAAACTTTGTCATGAAGGAAGAGTATCCCATGGCAAGGAAAAGAAAAAGCAAAGGTGAGAAAGAAAAGACAGAGGACTTTGAGATCGTTCCTGTAGAAATGTATGAGAAGGAGGACGCAAAGGACGGGAAAGACTGGCGGATCGACCTTGCCAAAGTAAAAGAGCAGGGATTCCAATTCACTGATCTGCCGGACCTTCAGGATGAGCACCGCCGTCAGGAACTAGATAAGACGCTGATCGACGCGCTCTCGAGGATCGCCAAAAAAGAGAACAACGGCTCTGCTGTACACAAGTTCTTTATCGGCCTCGCGTATCTGTGCGGCATCGATGTGGAAGTCAACAAAAGAAAGGCGCTCTCCCTCTTTGTCCACGCCGCGCTGGACAAGGATCCCTGTATGGAGGCGACAGCAAAGCTTGCGGACATGTACCTGAACGGAGAGGGTGTTAATGTCAACCTTGAAAGGGCGGTCTGCTGGCAGGGGCTTCTCGCGGAGCAGTATAAAGCGGCATATGACAAAAACCATGATCCGGACGAACATAAGGGATATGGCACAGCCTATTTCAAAGCGCTCCGGAAATTGTCCGATATTTACAAAGACGCGGGAAAGACACGGGAAGCGATTGAGGCGGCCGGGAGGGCGCTCAATTTCTGCGCGGAACTGGAGCGGGAGGTCGGTGTCCGGGAACAGGAGCGGGACAAGGCGCTCATCCTGAACCGTCTGGGCAGCCTGTATCTGGAGACCGGGAAAGAAGCGGCCGCGGAAGACTGCTTTGTGAAAGCGGGCCGGATCTATGAAAAACAGGCCGGTGAGATTGGAACGCAGCGGGCGAGAAGGGACCTCTCCATCGGCTATGAGAGGCTGGGCGACCTTTGCAGAAAGAAGAAAGACCTGGACAGCGCGGAATCGTATTATCAGAAGGCGAAAGCGCTCCGGGAAAAGCTGTTGTCGGAAACACTGAGCGCAGGAGCCAGAAGGGACCTCTCTTCCGTTCTTACAAAGCTTGGCAATGTCCGGAAGTCCAGAAAAGAGTTTGCCGAAGCCGGAAAGTATTACGGCGAGGCGCTCGCTATCGATCAGGTCCTTGCCGGGGAGATCCGGTCTCCGCAGGCGTGGGATGACTACGGCGTCAGCCTGACTAAGATCGGCGATGTCCAAAAAGCGGAGGGAAAGCTCCCGGAAGCGGCGCACTGCTACAGAAAGGCCTGCGGAATCTTTAAGAAGAATACGGAGAAGACAGATTCCAGGATCTTTAAGGACCACGAGGCAGGCGGCACGGAGAAGTACGCCAGCGCACTTAAAAAGCTGGGAAAGACAAAGGAGGCCGACCGGCTCTATCGGGAAGCGGTCGCGCTGCGGGAGCAGCTGTATGAAGAGGGAAAAACCGTTTCTGCCGCGCACGCGCTGGCGACTGTCTGTTACAACACAGCGGTGTTCAGCAATGACAAGGCACTTTTGCTAAGAGCGTATGAAATCTGGACGGAACTAAGCACAGATAATCCCGCATACGGAAAATACAGGGAGAAGGCGGAAAAACAGTTGTGAGACTTGACAAATACCTTTCAGAAATGGGCGCGGGAACGCGCAGTGAAGTCAAAAAAGCGATTCGGGCAGGCCGTGTCACCGTGGACGGTGAAAAGGTGAAAGACGGCTCGGTGCACGTGGAGAAGGAAGCAGAAGTCTGCCTGGACGGGAAAAGGATCGCCTACGAGAATTTTGTCTACTATCTGATGAACAAGCCGGCAGGGGTGATCTCCGCCACGGACGACGCGAGGGAGCGGACTGTCCTGGACCTGATCGACGGGCAGCAGCGCAAAGGCCTGTTTCCCGTGGGCAGGCTCGACAAGGACACGGAAGGGCTGCTCCTGATCACGAACGATGGTGAGCTTGCGCACCGCCTGTTATCTCCGAAGAAACATGTGGACAAGGTCTATTATGCCAGACTTGACGGCCCCGTGGGAGAGACCGAGCGGAAGCTGTTTGCCGAAGGCCTGCGCGTGGATGAGTCGCTGACAGCAATGCCGGCGGTACTGGAGATCCTGGAGCCCGCTAATGAGGTAAAAATAACGATCAGGGAGGGAAAATACCACCAGATCAAGAGGATGTTCGCGGCGGTCGGAAGAGAGGTGGTCTACCTTCAGAGGCTGTCCATGGGACCGCTCTCGATCGACGCGGGTTTGCCGATTGGAGCATATAGAAGGCTGACAGAGGAAGAACTGTCTGCTATAATAAAGGTATGAGAAGTTCCGGGGGGAATGGGGAAGGACATATGCTTATGCGGTATTCAAAAGGATGGAAGATCCTTGTCCCTTTCATATTGTCGGCTACGATAGCTTTGGCGGGGTGCGCGCAGGAAGAGGCTTCGGGAGGCGTCACTGACGTCGCCGATGCCTTGTTTTTGTCTGAACATGAAAATGGAACGGCACAGACCGCTGAACAGAGCGCAACGATCACAGAAGATATGCCGAACGCGACCTCCGAGGTGTCCGAGATCCTGACAGAATCGGGAGAGGATGCTGCGGTAGAGCAGGCCAAAAAACTGACGGAAGAAGAATGTGTGCAGATAGAGAAGTTCCTGGGAGACGTCGGAAGTATCGGTTTTCTTTTATCTGTCTATGAACGTCCTGAGGATCTGGACGCGGAACAGGTCTTTCTGATCGGGGCGGGATTGCCTGTGACCGAGGTGACGGAAGAAGAAGTGGAAGCCTATCTGGAAAAAACCGGGGAGGAGGAAGCTCCGGATCTCTTGCGGCTCGGGTCGCAGCAGGTCTCGGATTTTCTGCAGTACAGGGCCGGTGTCTCTTTAGGGAATCTCACCAAAGAGCCTGACTGGATCTACCTGGAAGACTACGACGCGTATTATCTGCCGCAGGTAAAAGAAGAGACGAGCCTATGCAGCTTTGAAGTGACCGATGCGGCTGTCCAGGGAGATTATTACAGAGTACACTACAGAAAAAAGAGCGATCTGAAAGAACCGGACGGATGGCATGTTCCCATCTTTGAAGTGATACTAAAGAAGAACGGAGACAGCTACCGGTTCTGCGCGAACAGGCTCTGGATCGAGAAGGATCTTCTCCTTCGCCCGTATTGCCGCGTGGAACTGGAAACTTTCGGAGAAGTGGAGCTGTGCGCCTATGAACCCGATCCGGACATCGCCGAAGCGGATGTCACCTTTGAAATCATTTCTGAAGGAGAGGTGAAAGCGGTCCTTCCGGGCTTGAACGAACAGAACCTGAGGCCGAACATGACCTTTGAGGACGTGGCATTTGTGGATACAGGAGATTATGACGGCGACGGAAAGAAAGAGATCCTGACAGTCTGCAGATATAAGTTCTCCCGAAAGGCAAACGGCAGGATGGACGGACTTGAGGCACGGATCTACCGGTTCACAGAGGACGGGACGCCGGAACTTGACGAGGAGCTGAGCAGCAGGATCAACGAGAAGATGCAGGTCCTTTCGCTCTCCGGCATCGCGCAGTTCATAAAGACAGGTGAGGACAGAGAGATCTTTAAGAGCCGCGAGGAGGCGTTCGCGGCAGAGATCGGAGAGATCGACAAAGATGCTTACGACCGGTTCGCCCTGATCTATATTAATGACGACCGGGATCCGGAGCTTTTGGAAATGGGAACTACGCCGGACAAAGGCGCAAAGATCGTTTTCTATAATAACGGTGTACTCACGGACTATAAGATCAGCAGAGTTTTCTCCTATCTGAGCAAGGAAAACCTTCTGTTTAGCAAGAGCGGAACAAATAATCTCTTTGAGGAAGCACTGTATGTCTACGCCGGAGGCGGACTTAACGTCTATCTCAGAGGCATCTACGGCACGATGGATTCGGCGGTGACTGCGTTTACGGCGGATGGCAAACCGGAGTATTCGTACACGTGGGAGGGCTCCTTCGTAACGGAAGCGGGCTATCAGGATGCGCTCGGATTTGCTTATAACCGTCAGAAGGCGATCGACGTATCGACAATCGAGACAATCGGCGCGGAAGAGATGCTTGAGGCGCTGAAAAAACAGTAAAGAGAAATACAGTAAAGAAGAAATACAGTATAAGCTTAAAAACAGTAAAAAGGACCTCGCGGGAGGTCCTTTTTTTATATCAGTTATTGATCCCGTGCTTGCAGGAGGGGGATTCCGCTGTGATCGGAAGGAATGTGTAACCTTCCTTCAGCGCGTCGGTGATGAACTTGTCCATCATCTTTACGGTATATTCCTTGATATCATGGCAGAGGATGAAGGAATTCTTGTATGTATGGATCCCGTTCATCATGTTCTCGTACATGACCTCACCGTCAGTAGTATCCCCGGCATCGCCGCTCGTGACGTTCCAGTCCACATAGGTGTAGCCTTTGTCAGCGGACTCCTGCGCGAGCTTCGTCATGATCCCTTCACAGTAGTTAGCGCTGATCGTATTGGAACTCCCGCCGGGGAAGCGGAACAGCTGCGATCTGCACCGGGTTTCTTTCTGAATGATGTCCTGCACTTTGTTAAAGTCTTTCCAGTAAGCCTCGCTGCTCGCGTAGATCTCTGAGTACTCGTGCGTGGCGGAGTGGACGGCGACCGTGTGGCCGGCCCGGTACTCCTCCTTGATCAGGTTCTGGTAATCCTCGTAGGCCAGCGTGATAAAGAAAGTCGCCTTCACTTTGTGCTTTTTCAGGATCGCCAGCAGTTCTTCGGTATACTTTCCGGGGCCGTCATCAAAAGTCAGATAGATGACTTTGTCCGGATCTTTCACTGTGGGAAGCGTAAGCTTCCTTTTGACTGTCACGTATCGGCTGGTCGTGGCGACGTTTCCCCACTCGTCAGAGACAGTGTAGGTCATCGTATAGGTGCCGATTTTCTCTGTATTGACTTTGCCGCTCTTTTTGATCCGGGCCGTAACATCTCCGTCCGCGTCGTCTTCCGCTTTCACTTCGTCTTTATAGGGCTCCCCTTTATAGATAAAAACTTCTTCTCCGGAAGGAAAAGAAAAGACCGGCGCATTTCTGTCGTCGTAGAAGATCTCGCGTTCTGCCGTCGCGGTGTTTCCCGCTTCGTCGGTAACGGAATAATAGACGATGCCGTCTCTCTCTTCCCGTTCGACCAGTTCTGTGATATCGCCGTCGTGATTGTCCGTGGCGGTGAAGCCCTCTTCCTTGTACTCGTGATGAGGGAGCGTATAGTAATCATCAATATGTTTCAGCTCGATCACGGGGGGCGTAGTGTCAACGATCACGACAGTACGTGAAGCAACTGCATCGAGCCACAGGAATTTCGCTGTGAATTTGACGCGGTAGGTCCCCGGCTCATGGATGTTCACGCCCTCAGTAAAAGTCTCAACTTCGACCGGATGATGGACAAATTTCAGGATCGATCCGGTGACTTCCGCAGAGGCGCCCGGGTCCCTGTACGGAGTGCCGCACTCGTATGTCACGGAAGAGTCTCCTGTAAGCGAGATGTCGATCCGCCACTTGTTGATGCCGAATGCGAAGACAGTTGCCGCGGCGAAAAGAAAGAGAAGCAGCAGCAGGACGTTCCTTACTGTATGCTTTTTGCGGGGCCTCTTCGGAGGGGGAGCGGACGGCCCTTGACTCTTTTTTGCCTCCGGCAGTTTGGTTTCTGACATAAGCGTCACCTCCCTTCTCTGGTCATCTTTGCAGATTTCTACTATACTTCTTTTGCGAGGCAGGTGTCAATTCCTGCGACGTGAAATCTCCGTGCGCCGTCTCTGTGCCAAAACAGAGAAAGCCCGGAGGGAAGGAGACCGAAGGTTGCACTGTCCCTTCGGATTGGTTAATATAAAAGCGATCAAAAAAGATCTGAAAAAGAAGAATTAAAGAAAGACTGAATACGGGAGCAGTGGGAATGGAACTAAGGCCAGACCGGAAAGAGATCATAAGGTATCTTGGATACAGGGGCGTCACGCCGGACCGGGAGATGCTAAAGGAGATCGATCTTAGTGTCGGCGAACTGAACGCTGTTGTCACCCCTCGCTTTGTCTACGAGAAGTTCGACCTGACTTTGGAGGAAACGGAAAAAGGGAAGGAACGTCTCTGTTTTGCCGGAATTGAAGTCTGCAGCAGGGACCTTTCGGTCAACCTGCAGGGCTGCACCGGTGTGTACCTGATGGCGGTGACGCTGGGACCCGGGCCGGATCTTTTGGTGCGGCGGGCCAGTATTGGCAGGATGAGCCGGGCGGTGGTCTTACAGGCAGCTGCTGCGGCGATGACGGAGACCTGGTGCGATATCGTGAACGAGAGGATCCGGAAGGAAGCGGAACGGGACGGATTGTATACGCGGCCCAGATATTCTCCGGGCTACGGGGACCTGCCGCTCTCGCTGCAAAAGGAGTTCAGCAGGATCCTGAACATGCCGAAGGAGATTGGCGTGAGTCTGACGGACACACTGCTGATGACGCCGAGCAAATCGGTGACGGCGCTGATCGGTGTCAGTGACCGCCCCGGAAACTGTATAATAAAAAGGTGCGCGGAATGCGCGTCCTCTGCGGACTGTATGTATGCGGATCTGTCAGAGGCATAGAATTAGCAAAGGAATTTGATCTATGAAAAGAGATTTGATGGAGCGGCTAGGCAAAGAGTGGCTTTTGTGCGACGGAGGAACAGGGACGATCCTGCAGTCGAGGGGCCTTAAAGGTGGTGAGTTGCCGGAGACCTGGAACCTGAAGAGACCGGAGGATATCATTGACCTCCACTGCGGGTATCTGCGCGCGGGGTGCGATATTTTCAACACGAACACGTTTGGCGCAAACGCGCTCAAGTTCCCGGAAAACCTTCAGGAGATCGTCATGGCGGCTGTCCGCCTGGCGCAGGAGGCGAGACGCAGGGCGAATCGCGAAGACGCCTATATCGCGCTGGATCTCGGACCCACCGGAAAGCTGCTGGAGCCACTGGGGGATCTTCCGTTCGAGAAGGCGGTGGAGCTGTTTGGGGAAGTGGTGCGCTATGGAAGCGCAGCAGGCGCGGACCTTGTGCTGATCGAGACGATGTCGGACAGCTATGAGGCAAAGGCAGCGGTCCTGGCAGCAAAAGAGAACTGCGATCTTCCCGTGTGCATCACGGTCACGTTCGATGAAAAAGGAAAGCTCCTGACAGGAGGGAGCGTGGATTCCACAGTCGCTCTTCTGGAAGGCCTGCACGTCGACGCCTTGGGCGTGAACTGCGGGCTCGGCCCTGACCAGATGATCCCAATCGTAAAGCGCCTGACGGAGGTCTGCAGCGTACCGATCATCGTCAATCCGAACGCGGGACTGCCGCGGACAGAGGGCGGAAGGACCGTCTTCAATGTTGGGCCGGAAGAGTTTTCCCTCCGCATGGAAGAGATTGCCGCGATGGGAGTGCACGTGGTCGGCGGCTGCTGCGGGACAACGCCGGAGCATATCCGCATGACAGCGGAGCGCGTGAAAAAACTGCCTTTTAAGGAGCCGGTAAAAAAGTGCCGGACAGTGGTCACATCCTTCTCACAGTGCGTAGAGATCGGCGGTACACCGGTGATCATCGGGGAGCGCATCAACCCTACCGGAAAAAAGAAGTTCAAGCAGGCGCTTCGTGACAACGATATCGAATATATCCTGCAGGAGGGCCTTCGCCAGGAGGACAGCGGCGCGCACATTCTCGATGTGAACGTGGGGCTGCCCGAGATCGATGAGCCGGCCATGATGGCTGCCGTCGTAACAAAGCTCCAAAGCGTCCTCGCGCTTCCTTTGCAGATCGACACTAGCGATCCGGCGGCTTTGGAACGCGGCATGCGTCTTTATAACGGAAAACCTATAGTGAATTCCGTCAACGGCAAAAAAGAGAGCATCGAGACGGTTTTCCCGCTGGTGCGCAAGTACGGCGGTGTTCTGGTGGCTTTAGTCCTAGATGAAGAAGGGATTCCTTCAGACGCGGATGGAAGGATTCGGATCGCGCGCAGGATCTACGAGGCGGCGGACAGGTACGGCGTTCCGAGGGAAGACATTCTTATTGACGGCCTTGCGATGACCATTTCCTCCGACACCAGGTCGGCGCTGGTCACACTGGAGACGCTGCGCAGAGTGCGGGATGAACTGCACGGCCACACGATCCTCGGAGTATCGAACATCTCCTTCGGTCTCCCCAGAAGGGCGGTAATCAACTCGTATTTCCTTGCGATGGCGCTGCAGAGCGGATTGTCGGCAGCGATCATGAATCCGGGCAATGAGGAGATGATGGAGGCTTACCGCGCCTATTGTGCGCTCGCGAACCTGGATCCGCAGTGTATGCGCTTTATTGAGGCATATGCGGGGACACAGGACAGAAAGCCTGCAGCATCGGCTTCCCAGGCTTTGGGAACACCTCCGGCAGCGGGGAGCCCGGCTGCAGCAGCATCAGGCGGCACATCGGCGATGGGACTCGCCCAGAGCGTGGAGCGCGGGATGGCGGAGAGCGCGGCAGCGGCAGCGCGGGTGGCGCTTACAACGACCAGTCCGCTGGAACTGATCGATCGGGAACTGATCCCGGCGCTTGATAAAGTGGGAAAAGGATTTGAAGCGGGGACGGTCTTCCTTCCCCAGCTCCTGATGAGCGCGGAAGCTGCGAAAGCGGCATTTGATGTGGTCAAAGAATCCCTGCAGGGACAGACGCAGGAAGTGAAAGGCAGGATCATCCTGGCAACGGTCAAAGGGGACATCCACGACATCGGCAAAAATATCGTCAAAGTCATGCTGGAGAATTACGGATACGAAGTCCTCGACCTCGGAAAGGACGTAGCGCCCGAGACGATCGTCGATACAGCGCTTAGGGAGAACATCAGACTTGTCGGCCTCAGCGCCCTCATGACCACGACAGTGGTGAGCATGGAGCAGACGATCAAACTCCTTCACGAAAAGAAACCTGACACGAAGACTGTCGTAGGCGGCGCAGTGATGACGCAGGAATACGCCGACGCGATCCACGCGGACCGATACGCGAAGGACGCCATGGCGACGGTCCATTATGCGGAAGAGGTATTTGGGAAGAAATAGGAACCGGGAGATAGCCCCCGGTTCATCCCTCCACGATCAGAAACCGTCCGTCTCCCACATCGAAGACCTCTGAAGCTTCCAGGATGTTTCCGTCAGAGATGTCGACGCCGGTTTCTTCAAAATACCTGCGGACGCCGCGCTTTCCCTTTACGACCACTGCAAACATTTCCTCAAGAAACTCGTCGGCTTCTTCCGGAGTCGATGCCACTTCCTCAGGGAAAAGCTGCAGTTGGTCCTTTAAAAAGCAGTCGAGCACTTTTTTGTCAAATTTAGCCATAAAAAACCTCCTAACTGTATAATAGAATCATCTCACAGAACCCGGAAATTGGGAAGGGGCCTGCCGATGCGGCAAAGCGGCGCAGGAGGCGGACCACCTGAAAAAAGGGCGGACGAAAGGAATAAGCTATGATAGATATCAGCAAACTGACACAAAAAGACCTGTGCTTCATGTTCGATCACACAAATCTCAAGGCATACGCTTCCACGGCGGACATTATGCAGCTTTGCGACGAGGCAGTACAGTACGGATTCAGGATGGTCGCGATCAATCCTCTTCACACCGCTCTCTGCAGAGAACTGCTGAGGGGCACGGACGTGCACGTAGGTCCCTGTCTCAGCTTCCCTCTGGGGCAGAATACGATCGAGGAAAAGTGCACAGAGACGCTTCTTGCTATCTCTCAGGGCGCGGATGAAGTCGACTATGTGACGAACATCACCGCAGTCAAGGACGGCCGCTGGGACTATGTGGAGCGTGAGATGCGGACCATAGCGGACATCTGCAGAGCGGCAGGCGTACTCACGAAGGTCATCTTTGAGAACTGCTACCTCGAGAAATCCGAGATCGAGAAACTGGCCAAAATAGCGCTGCGCGCAAAGCCTGACTTTATCAAGACATCTACCGGCTTCGGAACGGGCGGAGCCACCGTCGAAGATGTGGCACTCATGAAACAGACCGTAGGCGATGAGGTCGAGGTCAAGGCGGCAGGCGGCATTCGCGACTGGAAGACCTGCAAAGCGATGATCGAAGCCGGTGCGTCGCGCATCGGATGCTCGGCGGGCATGCAGATCCTCGAAGGCTTCCGCGCGGAGAAAGGATTATAACAGGGCAAAAAAAGTGAGTCAAAGGAACAGATCCTTTGACTCACTTTTTTGACTTTTATAATGTCAGCAGATACTTCTCGGCACTGGTGACAGCATTTGCGCCGTCTGCGACAGCAGTAACGACCTGACGCAGCTGTTTGGAGCGAACATCTCCTGCAGCAAAGACGCCGGGCACGCTTGTGGCACCGGTCTCATCCGCGAGGATGTAGCCCTTCTCGTCCATTTCGACATGGTTGCGGGCAAATTCACTGCGCGGCATGATACCGACAGCGATAAAGACGCCGGAGACGGGGATGGTCCGCTCGCTCTTGTCAAACTTATTGACAACGGTCGCGTTTTCAACTTTCATACCGCCTGTGATGGACTTCAGATTGGAATTCCAGACCATTTCCACGTTGGGAAGGGAGAGGAGATTCTCCTGCAGTATCTTGGCAGCGCGAAGCTCGTCCCTGCGGTGGACAACATAGACTTTATTGCAGCCGCGCGCAAGGAAAATGGCATCTTCCGCAGCTACATCGCCGCCACCGACAACCAGGACGTCCTTGTCCCGGTAGAAAGCGCCGTCGCAGGTCGCGCAATAAGAGACGCCCATACCGGTGTACTTTTCCTCGCCTTCCGCGCCGAGCTTCATGTGAGTGGCTCCGGAAGCGATAATGACAGCCTTTGCTTCATATGTGTCCTCGTCCGTCACGACCTTTTTGACAGGCCCTGTCAGGTCAAGGCTCTGGACAAAGCCGTAGACAGTCGTAACGCCCAGCTTCTCAGCGTGCTCCGCCATTTTCGAAGCGAGTTCCATTCCGGATATGCCGGGCAGCCCGGGATAATTGTCGATCTCGTAAGTGTCGATGATCTGTCCGCCGTTTACAAAGTTCTGTTCGATGATCACGGCGTTCAGCCTTGCCCTTGCGGCATAAATCCCGGCAGCGAGGCCTGCCGGGCCTGCGCCGATGATAATGAGGTCGTACATAGTTTTACTCCTTGTTATAGCGATGCTGCTCAGCTCTCCGCGTCCCAAACGATCCGCATTCGGGGGCTGAACGAATTACAGGTTCTTCTCAAATTTCGCCTGCATCTGAGGCTTCGGGATGGCGCCTACAACGCGGTCAACGACTTCGCCGTTCTTAAAGAAGACCATGTTGGGAATGCTCATGATTCCGTATCTGACCGCGAGCTCGCTGTCATCATCGACGTTGACCTTGCCGACCTTGATGCGGCCTGCGTATTCCTCTGCCAGCTTGTCGATGACGGGGCTCATCATCTTGCAGGGACCGCACCAGTCTGCGTAGAAATCGACAAATACGGGAATGTCGCTCTGAAGGACTTCTGCTTCGAAATTGCTCACATTAAACTTGTTAACCATTGAGATAACTCCTTTCTTTCATCAGTATCGAAACTGTATTGGTTTTATATTGCATTGCCGGTCATACCGGTTGCGACTTACTATTGGTTGTTTACAAATTAATTTTACGCAATCGAATTGGATTTGTCAACAAGGAATAGGATGATTTTACAAGAAGCTTAGTGTATAATAGAACTGATCAGTATCCGAAGACATGTCAGTACGGTGGTACGGATCCTGAGCGGTTACTATTTATCATTATACAGTATTTTGGGAGATGGCGGAGGAGTATAAAATGGGTTATGCAGAGGAATATAAACAGAAACTGGTGACAGCCGATCAGGCTGCGGCAGTTATTCAGGACGGCGACTGGGTGGATTACGGCTGGACGGCCACTACCTGCGTTGCGGTTGACAAAGCGCTTGCCAAGAGAATGCCCCAGATGCATGATGTGAATATTTACGGCGGCATTCTGATGCATGTTCCGGAGATCTTCAAGATTGAGAATCCCCAGGAGCATTTCACATGGAACAGCTGGCATATGAGCGGTATCGAAAGAAAAGCTTCTGCCACGGGTCTTGCTTTCTATGCTCCGATCAAATATTCTGAGCTTCCCAGATATTATCTCGACAGGCAGGATCCTCTGGATGTGGCGATCATGCAGGTTGGTCCCATGGACAGACACGGATACTTCAACCTTGGTCCCAGCGCCAGCCATACGTACGCTGTGGTGCAGATGGCGAAGAAGGTCATTGTAGAAGTCAATGAGAGCATGCCGATCTGCCTTGGCGACAGGACCGCGTATGTTCATATCAGCGATGTCGACATGATCGTTGAGGGCGACAACGCACCGATCGATGCGATGCCCCCGTCAAAACCCGGCACGGACGTTGACAAGGCTGTGGCGGAACTCGTAGTGGCGAGGATCCCGGACGGAGCATGCCTGCAGCTTGGTATCGGCGGTATGCCCAACACCATCGGCAAGATGATCGCGGAGTCCGATCTTAAGGACCTTGGCGTCCACACAGAGATGTACGTTGACGCGTTTGTGGATATCGCGGAGGCAGGCAAGATAACCGGCAGGCACAAGGGCATCGACAAAGGTCTGCAGGTCTATGCTTTCGGCGCGGGCACAAAGAAGATGTATGATTATCTGGACGGGAACCCGGAATGCAAGAGCGCGTCTGTCGACTATGTCAACAACGTTAAGCAGATCAGCCAGCAGGATAACTTTATCTCCATCAATAACGCGGTCGACTGTGACCTGTTCGGCCAGATCAACGCGGAGAGCGCGGGTCCCAAGAACATTTCCGGCGCAGGCGGACAGCTCGACTTCGTCCTCGGCGCATATGCTTCCAAGGGCGGCAAGTCCTTCATCTGCATGTCCTCCACGTTTAAGGACAAGCAAGGCAACCTCGTCAGCCGCATCCGTCCGACGCTGGCAAACGGCAGTATCGTGACGGATACGCGCGCGAACACCATGTATGTCGTGACAGAGTACGGCATTGCGATGATGAAGGGACGCAGCGCATGGCAGAGAGCGGAAGATCTGATCAACATCGCGCATCCTCAGTTCAGGGACCAGCTTATCGCGGAAGCGGAGAAGATGAATATCTGGAGACGCAGCAACAAGAGATAACACGGCAATAGAACGGAATCATAATACAGACACTGACCATAGATCCATGATATAGTAATCATGACATAGGTTTATCGGACGGAATACAGCATAAGGGGTGTCGGACAGCGGTTTCGACGCCCCTTTTCCTATGGTGGAATTCGGAAAATGGATAGGGTATAATGTCTACTGTAGCGGCAACAGGGTTTTGGCATAGGCATTCAGAAGAGTCTTAAGGGGCACCAATGAAGGGTACGGTAATGATCGTGGAAGACGATCAGGACATCAGAGAAGTTATTACTATTTTACTTCGGAGAGAAGGGTACAGCACGCTGCAGGCGGAGAACGGTCAGAAAGCGCTCGAAAAGGTGCACAAGAAGCCGGATCTGATCATATTGGACGTCATGCTGCCTGATCTGGACGGCTATGAGGTGTGCCGGAGGATCCGTAAGATTTCCGTAGCGCCGGTTCTCTTCCTGACAGCGAAAGGCGGGCTTCACGAGAAGACGGAAGGCCTGGAAGCCGGAGGGGATGATTATCTGGTAAAGCCTTTTTTCCAGGAGGAACTTCTGGCAAGGATCAAGGCGCTTCTGCGGCGGTATGAGGAGTATCGCGGGAAGGAACAGGAGGATCCCGTTGAACAGTATATCGAAGTTGGCTGCTTCCGCGTCAGCAAGGAGTTCAACGAGGTGACAAAGAACGGAGAAGTGATCGTCATGACGGACATTGAGTACAAGATACTCAAACTCCTCATGCAGTATCACAACAAGATCTTCTCCATCCGCAATATTTATGAGAGCGTCTGGGATAAACCGTATTATTACGACGCCAACAATACCGTTATGGTGCACATCCGGAGGCTCCGCATGGCGATCGAGGACGATCCCAGGCATCCGGTCTACATCCGCACAGAATGGGGAAGGGGTTATCGTTTTGTCAGTGAATAGATGGACGATCATGAAGAAGCTCAGCGTGATCATGCTGCTTGCGCTTGCGGCAGCGGTGGGCTTCTTTTTTGTTATTTACAATGTGAGTGAATCTCTCGGTCTGTACAGCCGGGCAGTGGCATTCGGAGCGTCTGCGGGGACCATCCTGTTTTTCGTGATCCTCATAGCCGGGATCAAGAGAGGTACGGACTATATCAGGATCCTCAACGAAGAGATCCACGCACTTGAGGGGGGGGACCTGAGCAGGGAGATCACGATCCGGGGGAACGATGAGCTGGCAATGCTGGCAGAGAGCATTGACGAATTCAGAAAGAGCATGAAGGATCAGCTGGCTACGATCGAGCAGCTCGAAAAGAATAACCGCCTGATGACCGCGGAGATCGCACACGATCTGCGGACCCCCCTGACATCACTGATCATGTATCTGGATTTTGCGCTCGGCGAGTTGGAAGGAAAGGAACCGCAGGCGAGCATGTACATGACCAAAGCGAGGGAGAGATCCGTGCGGCTCAAGGTCCTTATTGATGAAAACTTTAACTATTCTACGCTGCCGGACTTTTTTGTTATAAAAAAACAGGCTGTGCAGGCATATGCGGTCCTGAGCACCTATCTCAGAGACCTGATGAACTATCTTGAGGCGGAAGGATTTCTTGTCCGGGTGGATGTTATTTACGGGCACAGAAGCATACTGATTCAGAGAGATGCGCTCGAGCGGGTTTTTGCCAACCTGGCGTCCAATGTGACGAAATACGCCACAAAGGACGAAGAAGTGCTGCTCTTCGCAAGGGAGACGGAGTCGCATGTGGAAGTCCGCATCACGAACCGGGTGCGCGTTTTTGAAGGAGAGAAGCCGGAGAGTACAGGATTCGGAGAAAGGATCGTAAAACGTCTGATGGAAGAGATGGACGGAGAGTATCATACGGAGGAATCCGACGGAGAATATACAATGATCCTACGCTTTGCCATCGCATAAGAGTGGTCAAAAAACAGGCGGAACACCAAGTGGACCGCGCCGCTGCTACTTGGCAAAGAAAAGAGCAGGTGCTATAATTATGAAGTCTGTATGACAAAATATTGTTATAGCGTTACGTTTGTGAACGAATTGTAACCCGGCGCGGGAATCATTCTCCGATCCGGGTTTTCGGAGGCACAGTGAGAAACAGAACCTTATTTGAAAAGTTAATAAAGAAGTTAGGAATCCTCCTCCTGTCAGCGATGGTAATGACAAGCACTGCTGCCGCGCCTTCCCTTATGGCGCTCGCCGATGAAGCCGGCGAAGGGAACGTCGATGACGGCGGAAGCAGTGATGACGGCGGAAGCGGAGATGACGGAGGAAGCGGAGACGACGGCGGAAGCGGAGACGACGGCGGAAGCGGAGATAATGGCGGAAGCGGAGACAATGGCGGAAGCGGAGACGACGGCGGAAGCGGAGACAACGGCGGAAGCGGAGATGACGGCGGAAGCGGAGACGACGGCGGAAGCGGAGACGACGGCGGAAGCGGAGACAATGGCGGAAGCGGAGACGACGGCGGAAGCGGAGACGACGGCGGAAGCGGAGATGACGGCGGAAGCGGAGACGACGGCGGAAGCGGAGACGACGGCGGAAGCGGTGAGAACGCAGGAACCGGCAGCGGCAGCGGCTCTACGCAGGAAGACGGAGGGGAATCCGGCGGATCCGGCACAGGGGGAACCTCTTACGGCAGCACGGAAGAAGGTACGACGACCGGTTGGACAGAATACGCGCCGGCGGAGGAAGGAAGTACGGCGGCTATGACCGGAGCCACAAGCGAGACGGCTCCTGAGATCTTGGACCCGAGCCTTTTGGAAGTGACAGAAGTGACGGAAGAACCGGAAGGCTATCAGGAGGCTGACAATTATGACGGCTCCAACGAGGACCTGATCGCCCAGCAGCATATCGTGACGGACCTTCCTGTGATCCGCAAGGATTTCCGGTTCACAACCGTCGATAAGGTTTTGGCGTTCAGCAAAGAGGAGATGGATATTCTGGAGGAGAGGTCGGACAGCGCAGAGGTTGTCGGAACGATCGCAAGGAACGGTGTCCTCTATGAGCTCGAAGAGGAAGACGGCGGATGGCTCTATGTGGAGTCCGGCGAAGTGCGCGGATTCGTCCATGCGGAAGATCTTTTCAGGGGCGAAGAAGCGGAGCAGATGTACGCGTATCTGCAAAAGCGCGCGGAGAGGATCTCGGCTATGCTTCCGACAGGTTTGTCCAAGGAGGCGTATTGCTTCACGGCCCAGCAGACAGTGCCTTATTATGAGAACAGCGCTTATGCGTTCCGGCGCATCACGACGCAGGATACGGTGATCGAGAAGCAGGCGGCTCTCGCGAAAGCGGAGACCGGGATCTTAGAAGGCACAGGAGAGGACGCACGGGAAGCCGGCAAACTCAGGGAAGGCGATCTGTTATATGTGATCGCAGATGCGGGCGGCGGCTGGTTGTTTGTGGAATCCGGAGATGTCCGGGGCTTTGTGAAAAAGACAGCGCTTGACCAAGGCGCGGCAGTGCAAAAGAAGATCGGAGAGTCCGGAGAAGACTCACTTTCTACAGCTTTGGAAGAGATCAAACCGGACGAGAACAAGGCGACGTACTATACGATCACATCGATCAAGGAAGGCGCGAAATACAATGAAGTGAGGGAGAAGATCCTTGATCTTGCGCTCTCCTGTGTCGGAAATCCGTATGTGTGGGGCGGGACCAGCCTTACGCACGGAGCAGACTGTTCGGGCTTTGTGCAGACACTGTATTCCCGTTTCGGATACCGTCTTCCCAGAGTGGCAGCGGCACAGTCCAGAGTGGGGACGCAGATCCCCGTCAGCGATGCGGCGCCCGGAGACCTGATCTTCTTTGCCAGAAATGGATATGTCTACCACGTGGCGATGTACGCGGGTGATGGAAAGACCGTCGAAGCGTACAGCAGCGGCTACGGTATCATCACCAAGGAACTGAGTGAGAGAAACGCCGTCTGGGCGACAAGGATCATTGAAGACTGACAGGGAACGGTGTTCCGTTCAAGAAATGGCATTAAAAAGACCGGCTCTATAGCCGGTCTTTTCGTATGGTCTGAATTTTTCAAACGATCCGCAGAGCTTTTATACCTCCGTCATTTTCGGCTTCCCGGCCCGGTGCGCAAGGACGACCCAGAGCAGGAACAGCAGGATGCCGGCAGCCGTCAGGCACCAGCCGTAGAAAAGGCCCGGCGTTTCGTAACGCAGCTCGATCGTGTGTTGTCCGGACGTCAGCCACAAGCCGGAAAACATGATGTTGACCTTTTCGAGAGTGACCGGCGTTCCGTCCACATAGGCTTTCCAGCCCTCCGAGTAGGGAATCGTGAGACACAGGAGTTTATTCCCGGAGACGGTGATCTCGCCTGTGACACGCGGGGAGACAAAACTGCTCGCGTTCTGGGAGATCTCCACCTTTTCGAGGGATTCCGCTGACAGAGCCGCCACCTTGCTCTTATAGGAAGCGAGAGGCTCGCTGATCACGGAGAACTCGTCGAAGTGATAGATGCCCGCCGCAGGGAATGTGACAACGATGGAAGTCAGCTCCTTTGTGATCGTGTAGGAGTTCAGGAGGAAGTCCTGCCGTCCGGAATAGAACTGCTCGTCGCCCGGCAGAATGTAGTTGACCCCGTTCTCCGTGACTTTTTTGCCGCTGCTCATAAAGGCAGCTTTGATCTTGATGTTCGTCAGGGGAGAGGACTCCAGAACATCCTTGAAGAGCCAGTATTTTTCATAGTTTGACTTTTTGTCCAGCATCTCCTGCGTGTAAAGGTTGTCCGGATCATAGGACAGGTCATCGGAGTAGAGCTCGAGATCGCCGGTCTCACGGAACTGTATGTTCTTCATAAAGAGATAGCACTCTCCTTCGCCGACGGGGTCAAAAGACAGCTCCGCTTTGGCACCGCCTTTAGTGACGACAAAAGTGTTGGCGTCGGTCTGTACGATCTCCGCGCTCAGGCAGGAAACCCGGAACGGAACATTCCGGCACTCAAGCTTGCCGGCGAGCTCCTCTGCGGATCCTGCGGTCGCAAGGACGTTGTTGCTCTCGGTCACCGCATAGGAGAGAAGGAGCTCCTGCCGCTGTGCGGGCGTAAGCTGGTCGAACTTCTCCCTGCTGACCGTCTTATCATAGGTGTATCCTAGAGAGAGCGGATTCAGGTTAGCGTAAACGGCGTTAGCAGTGTTTTGGTCCAGTGAAGTTTCGCTGTAGCCCGCAGGGAGTTTCTCGGGATGCAGGCAGTACAGGTAACTCACAGAGGCAAGCTCGTTCAGGATCGCGCGGTTGTCGAGGAACGTGAACTGCCAGGCGTTGTTGTTGACGTCGGAAACACCGAGAGCTTCCAGATACTCCAGGATATAGGGGTTGTTGACGCTCCAGAAGGACTGCGTTGTCGAAAGCCCGTTTAGGATGGAGGTATTCTGGTACCAATAGCCGGGTTCCGTGTTGGAGACACGTACGAATTTCGTTGTGTCGTGTCCGATGGCCGACGCGATCTGGGAAGTATCGTTGAGCCACATGTTCCGGTCATTGGCGGGAGAAGCGCCCATGCCGGTCCTGAAAGCAGCCAGACTGTCCATGTCCTTGTAGGTCTTGATACGGTTCTGGAAATCCGGATAGTTCTTGGAGATGCCGTTGATGCAGACACTGACGATCGTGAGGACCAGGACCCATCTCTGGGCGCGCCGGAAGCCGTTTGGTCTGCGAGCGGCTTTGCGGGCTGCTTTCTTTGCACCGGCCGTTTCCTCCGCGGCTATCTCTGCTGCCGCTTCTTCCGTTTCGGTTGCCCCGGTTCCTGTTACTTCCGTTCCGGCTGCCCCGACTGCAGATGCCTTAATTGCAGTTGCCTCCGTTCCCTCTCTCCCGGGAACAGCCGCCTCAAACAGCTCCTTCTGGGAACGGAGCAGGTGAAGGAGCGTGAGGAATGTGAACGAGGCAGGCCCGAGGAACGTAAAGTCAAGTTCGTACGCGAGGAAGCAGCATACGACAAAATAGACCGTCAGTCCGGTTGTCATCACGCGCTTCTGATGTTCGTTCAGCGTAAAGAGGCCCGGCCACATCTCGGCGACCAGCATGCCGACCAGCGCGGAATAGGCCCAGCACCAGCGGTCGATCGGGTAGGAGAAGCCGTTCGTCACATAGCCAAAAGCCGGGATAAAGAGCAGCGCGGAATACAGAAGGAACTGCAGGCGCAGCTTGAGGTATCCCTTGGTGCTGAACAGAAGGAAGACGCAAAGGAGAGCAGTGCCCGCGTAGCAGAGAGCACCGTATTCCACTTCGTTGCAGGCAAGAAAATCCACCGGCAGCATACGGCAAGTACGGATTTCGTAGAACAGATCGATCGCCGGCTTCATGCCTACGCGCTTGTTGGAGAGGACGGTAAGGGCCATCGGAAGAAGGATGACGCCGCCCATGGCGACGCCGACAGTACCTGCGGCGAACATGACCCCGATCTCTTTAAAACGCCTGCCGATCTCCCCTTTGGCGATAGGGAAATACCGGAACAGCGCGTACAGGACTGCCATGAGCACGATGCTCACGATGAAATAGAAGTTGGCCACTGTCGCAAGGCAGACAGAAAAGATAAAGAGCCAGGGCTTTTGTCCCTCGCGCACCTTCTCGATCCCGAGGAGGACAAGGGGGAAGATGATGAGAGCGTTCAGGAAAATGGGCTGGCCGATACAGGTGATGAGAGCGAAGCCGCAGAATGTAAAGATCAAAGAACCCGCAAGGCACCCGTCCTCGTGTTCCGCTGACGGCCAGCGGAAGCGGCAGAGCGCGGCAAAAGCGATCCCCGAGAAGTAATTCTTGACAGGGATCAGGGCACAGTAGAACAGGTAGATATATTTTGCCGGAACAAGGGCGCTGAACAGATAGAAGGGGTCTCCCACGCCATAGTACGCGAGCGTTGTCAGGGCGTCGGAACCGTAGCCGAGCGAGAACGAATAGGTGGAAATCGCCTTCCAGTTCCCGGTCAGCAGTGCCTTGAACGACTGGCGGTACCAGCGGGAGATGAAGATCATCGCCTTTATATGCTGCGTGTAGGAATCGTGCTCCCACACAAAACTCTTTTTGAGGACCAGGAACGGGGCGTATATGACAAGTGCCGTGACTAAAAAGAGCAACGTAAAGCGGATATAGAAGCGTGTATTTTTATTCGGTGTCTTTGTGTTCATCTTTTCTCCCTCTCCATTCCGGAGCCCCCGTAAGGCCGGGCATTCCTAGGCGTATCTTACCATAGAACATTCCATAAAAGAACAAGAAATGTGATATGATGGAGGGAGTATCAGAAAGGAGAGGCATCAATGCAGATCACAGAGACCATCGCCCGGAAACTGGGCGTAAAGAACTGGCAGGTGGAGGCGGCTGTTAAGCTGATCGACGAGGGAAATACGATCCCCTTCATTGCCAGATACAGAAAAGAAGCGACAGGAACTCTCACGGATGAACAGCTTCGAGAGCTGGGAGAGTCGCTGGCCTATCTCAGAAATCTGGAGGAGCGAAAAGCCGTGGTCACGGAGAGCATCCGGGAGCAGGGAAAGCTCACGAAGGAGCTTTTGGGCCGCATCGAGGAGGCGCAGACGCTGGTGGAAGTGGAGGATCTGTATCTCCCTTTCCGCCCCAAGAGGAGAACACGCGCCGGAATCGCGAAAGAGAGGGGCCTGCAGGGCCTTGCGGACTACATCCTCGCGCAGAAGCCGGGAAGCGACGTTAAGAAAGAGGCGGAAAAATATACAGACGCGGCGAAGGAGGTGCCGGATACGGAGACGGCGGTAGCCGGCGCGATGGATATCGTGGCGGAGCAGATCTCCGATGAAGCGCGCTACCGCGCTTTTATCCGCGGAAAGACCCGGGACCGGGGCAGTATCGTGTCCTCGGAAAAGGTGGCCAAAAAAGCGAAAACCGACACAGCAGCCGGAAAAGGGGAAGAAGAGAAGGCAGTCCCGAAGACGGCCAAAGAGGAAAAGATACCGGCCAGGAAGGCGGAGCGCAGGGACATCTATGAGATGTATTTCTCCTATGAAGAAGCGATCCGGAAGATACCGGGGCACAGGGTACTCGCGCTCAACCGCGGCGAGAAGGAGAATTTTCTGACTGTAAAAATAGTGGCTCCGGAAGAGGATATCCTCACGTATCTGGAGAAACAGGTGACAAAGGGCGCGAAAGTGCCGGAACAGGGGACTTTTCCGTATCTTCAGACGGCGATCAGAGACAGCTACAGCCGCCTGATCGCCCCCGCCATCGAGAGGGAGCTCAGGAATGAGCTGACAGAAGAAGCGGAGGACGGCGCGATCAGAGTTTTTGCATCGAACCTTGAACAGCTCCTGATGCAGCAGCCGATCGCGGGTAAAGTGGTACTTGGATGGGATCCCGCGTTTAGAACAGGCTGCAAGCTGGCAGTGGCGGATCCCACCGGAAGGATCCTGGATACGAAGGTCATCTATCCCACTGCGCCGCAGAACAAGATCCGGGAGGCCAAGCAGGAGCTCTCGAAGATCGTGCAAAAGTTCGGCGTATCCGTGATCAGTGTCGGAAACGGGACGGCTTCCCGTGAATCGGAGCAGGTGATCACGGAGTTCATTAAAGAAATGATGAGAAGCGGGTATAAAAAACCGCTCCAGTATGTGATCGTCAACGAGGCGGGCGCGTCGGTCTACAGCGCCAGTAAACTGGCAACGGAGGAGTTTCCGCAGTTCGACGTGGGACAGAGGAGCGCGGCGTCCATTGCAAGAAGGCTTCAGGATCCGCTGGCGGAACTGGTCAAGATCGATCCCAAGGCGATCGGCGTCGGGCAGTACCAGCACGACATGAACCAGAAAAAACTGGATGGCGCCCTGACCGGCGTCGTGGAAAAGTGCGTCAACAGGGTCGGTGTGGACCTGAATACGGCATCGTTCTCTCTTTTGGCCTATATTTCGGGCATCAGTAAGACGGTGGCAAAAAACATCGTCTCCTACAGGGAAGAGAACGGCGCGTTCACAAACAGAAGGGAACTTCTCAAAGTGCCGGGGCTCGGCCCCAAAGCGTTCCAGCAGTGCGCGGGCTTTCTCCGGATCCGCGGCGGCACGCAGCCCCTGGATGCAACCTCTGTCCATCCCGAGAGCTATTCGGCAGTCGGAGAGCTCCTGAAAGGGCTGGGTCTTCCCATGAACCGGTCCGCGTTCCGGGAGGCGGTGAAACTGGTCACTGATCCGGCGAAAAAAGCGGCGGAACTGGGGGTCGGCGAGCCCACGCTGCGCGATATTTTGGCAGAGCTGGAGAAGCCTGCGAGGGATCCCAGGGAAGATATGCCCGCGCCTGTTCTCCGCAGCGACGTGCTTTCCATGGAGGACCTTACACCCGGCATGAAGCTGAAGGGAACAGTCCGCAATATCGTCGACTTCGGCGCGTTTGTTGATATCGGCGTACATCAGGACGGATTGGTCCACATCTCCAAGATGAGCAAAAAGTTTATTAAACACCCGCTCGAAGCGGTGCGCGTGGGAGATGTCGTGGAAGTCACCGTGCTCGGCGTGGACGCCGGCAGGAAGAGGATATCGCTGTCGATGATCGAAGAGTGAGTGCAGAAGGACAAAAAAAGGCGACAGAGAGTAACAGACGGCAGAAAAAAGGACGGTAGAAATAGAAGGACGGTAAATATGAAGAAATGGATCATCAATAAGGAGCTCTACGCGGAAGTCGCCCGCAAGGCGCAGGCGGAAGGCGCGGTCCTTCTCGAAAACAGGGACAACGCGCTGCCATTGCCTGCAGGAAGCCGCGTGGCCCTGTTCGGCCGCAGCCAGTTTCATTACTATAAGAGCGGCACCGGGTCGGGCGGAATGGTCAATACGGACTATGTGACGGGAGTGCGCGAAGCGATCCTGCAGCGGCAGGCATATGTACTCGCCCCGTCTCTCGAAAAGGCCTACGCGGAGTGGTTGCCGGACCATCCCTATGAAGAAGGGGACGGATGGGCCACGGAGCCGTGGTTCCAGGAGGAGATGACGCCCTCGCAGGAGCTGGTTGAACGCGCCGCGCAGGAAGCGGACGCCGCGATCGTGCTCATCGGAAGAACGGCAGGAGAAGAACATGACAATGTCCCGGAGAGGGGCAGCTGGTATCTGACAGAGCAGGAGGAGACGATGCTGGAGAGAGTCTGCGCGGCTTTCCGGAGGACGATCGTGCTTCTCAATACCGGAAATATCATCGACATGACGTGGGTGGCAAAATACCGCCCGGCGGCAGTCCTTTTCATCTGGCAGGGCGGACAGGAGGGCGGAAACGGTGTTCTCGATGTCCTGACGGGAGAGGTGTCTCCCAGCGGTAAGCTCGCGGATACGATCGCACAGAAAGTCAGTGACTATCCCTCCGACGAAAACTTTGGCGATGCGGACAGAAACGTCTACGCGGAGGATATTTACGTAGGGTATCGCTATTTTGAAACTTTCGCGAAGGAGAAGGTGCTGTACCCCTTTGGATACGGGCTCTCCTATTCGAACTTTGAGATCCGGGGACAGGGAATGGAGAGCGTCGGGGACGACAAGATCGTCTTTCGCGCACGCGTTGTGAACACCGGCGCTGTGAAGGGCAAGGAAGTGGTCCAGATCTATTGCGAGGCACCGCAGGGAAAACTCGGAAAGCCAGCCCGCATTCTGTGCGCCTTCAGAAAGACGATCCCTCTCGATCCCGGCCAGCCCCAGGACCTGAAATTCAAGGTGCCCGTAAGGGCGATCGCTTCCTATGACGACAGCGGTGTGACCGGATATAAGTCATCATGGGTGCTCGAAGCCGGAACCTACACTTTCTATATCGGCAACAGCGTCAGAGCGACGAAGCAGTGCGGAAGCTTCACGCTGAGCGGCACAGCCGTGATCGAACAGGAAGAAGAAGCGCTTGCGCCGATCCGGCCGTTTGAGAGGATGAAGCCGTTACTGAAGGCAGAGGCGGAGCTTTCTCCTTATGCCGTAAGCTTTGAGCCTGCGCCGCTTCGCACGGCGGAACCTCTCAAAAAAAGAGCGCGGAGAATGCCCGCGGAGACGCCCTATACAGGAGACCGGGGGTACCGCCTTGTGGATGTCGGAAGCGGCAGAGTGAATATGGAGGACTTCCTCGCGCAGCTTACGGACGAGGACCTGATCTGCATGACCCGCGGAGAGGGCATGTGGTCGCCCAAAGTGACGCCCGGAACGGCTGCGGCCTTCGGAGGCGTGACAGACCGGCTGCTGCATTTCGGGATTCCGATCGCATGCTGTTCGGATGGTCCCAGCGGGATCCGCATGGATGACGGCACGAAGGCATTTTCCATTCCGTCGGGGACCTGCCTCGCCTGCACCTGGAACATCGTTCTGGTCAAGGAACTGTTTGACTGGCTCGGCACGGAGCTGAGGAGCAATCAGATCGACTCGCTCCTTGGCCCCGGCATGAACATCCACCGGCACCCGCTGAACGGAAGGAACTTTGAGTATTTCTCCGAAGATCCCTTCCTGACAGGGAAAATGGCTGTCGTCGAGCTGCGGGGGCTTAGAGAGAGCGCTGTCGTGGGAACAGTCAAGCATTTCTGTGCGAACAATCAGGAGTACCGCCGCAGAAATACGGATTCCGTCATCTCCGAGAGGGCGCTTCGCGAGATCTATCTGCGCGGTTTTGAGCTCGCGGTCCGGGAGGGGGCAGCAACTTCGGTCATGACGACCTATGGCTCCGTGAATGGCGCCTACACGGCGTCGCAGTATGACCTTCTGACAACGATCCTGCGCGGACAGTTCGGGTTCGGAGGGATCGTGATGACGGACTGGGACGCGTACGGAAGCGAAGAGAACGGGCCGGGCAGTATGCAGCAGACTTCTGCGATGATCCGCGCGCAGAATGATCTTTACATGGTGACGAAGAGCGCGGAGAAGAACGCAAACGGCGACGATACCGCGCAGGGCCTCTCAGAGGGAAGGATCACGCGCGGCGAGCTGCAGAGGGCGGCGCGCAATATCCTTCGGTTCCTTCTGGATTCGCCGGCGTACCTGCGGATGTACGGACTGGACGGGGAGGAAGAGGAATAAAGAACATAACAAAGACCGGCATTACTACCGGTCTTTTTATAGCCTTATTGTTTACAACATTGACTTTCCACCGCTTTTTGCCTGGTTGATACTCCGCTGTAATTCATTGCTCTCGCGTCTTTTCTCAAGCTTCTTGACGATCCAGGAGCGGTACATGTAGGTAAGGATCGCAGCGAGCGGGATCGAAACGACTACGCCGAGGATACCGAAGATCCTTCCGAAGAAGATAATGGCGATCAGGACCCAGACTGCGGGCACGCCGAGGGAGTCGCCGAACAGACGGGGTTTTAATATATATCCGTCGATCGTCTGAATGACCATTGTAAAGAGAAGGAACCAGAGGGCGAACCATGGATTGACGAGGACCAGGATGAACGCGCCGACCGCGCCGCCCACAAAGGGACCGAAAGTGGGAACGAGGTTGGCAACGCCGACTACTACGGAAAGCAGTACTGCGTATGGCAGTCCCGTGACCTTCATAAAGATCCAGTTGGAAATGGCGATGATCACAGCGTCCACAAGAGAGTAGACGATATAGCGGAGCAGGATGACATGGCACTTTCTCAGAAAATCGATGACCGTCGGATAGACATTGACGGACAGGATCGCCTGCAGCAGGAACTTAAATCCCGCCTTGATACTATCCTTCGAAGTGAGGAAATAGATAGCCAGAATGAAGGCGATCACGGATTCGAAAAAGCCCATGGTCAGGTTGATGGAGGTGTTGACGATGCTGTTGACGTTCTTCGGGAGCCAGGCGCGGATCGTGTTGAGGAGATCGCCGCCCGAGTTGATCAGGGCGGAAATATCGATGTTCATGTTGGCGGCCGCCGTGTTGAGGCGGTTGAGGAGCCTTTGCATTGACCGCGCGTAGATCTCAAAGTTTCCGGCGAAGGTCATAAGACCGCCGATGACTTGCGGGATCAGGGCAACTAACAGGACAGTGACGATCAGGAAGAAGGAGATGAGAGCGACAGCTGTCGACACGTCATGGCGGATCCTCTGTGGCCGGATCTTATAAAAGATATACTTTTCAAACACGCCCACCAGCGGGTTCAGGATATACGCGATGATCGCCGCCAGCACGATCGGAGAGACAAAGGTGCCCAGACCGCGCAGACCGCGGCCGATCACGCCAAGATGCGTGAGGAACACATAGAGGATCACCGCAGAGCAGGTAGCGATCGTATAAGCGACCCAAGGGGTATTGAGCAGATTCTTATTGAATTTCATGGCGCGATTGACTGACCTTTCGACTAACCTTTCCCGGATAAGGCGACAGCTTGCACGGGACTCTTCATAAACTGATTATACGTGCAGATCAACGGATTCTCAATCCCTAGTCTGATACTCCCATACGACGCGGTATTTTTCTCCGCGCAGAGGGAAGTAGAAAGGCCGCATTGTGTTCCTGAAAAAGACGATCAGGATCATGAAGAACAGCGCTGTAAGGAACCCCTCCATCGCCTTCGGTTTCACCAAAAGACATAGAAGAGGCATGCGAGAACAGCCAGGATCACATTACTGTAGTAGATATAGTTGTGGGAGGTGATCCCTGTCACGAAAGACAGCGCGGAATAGGGCAGGTATGTGAAATATTGTAAGGCCCGTACGCAAGGTGTGCCGGCGCATCCTCGTTGAAGCAATACATCCCCTTCGGATAGAACTCATGCCGCAGAAGGCTGATCACGCGGTCGTACCCGACTTCGTCGTTCCAGGCCGTATTCCATGCGTCAAGCCTTAGGGCGGATGTCCCGGTCAGAAGCTGCAGGAGCGCCGCGCTGATGAGAGGCGTGAGAAGGATAAGGAGCCGGAACAGCACATCGGCAATCTGTACACGGCTTGCAAAACAGCGGGAGCCGTAATTGCTGGATGAATGAAAAGACATTATGGCGATACCTCCGTACGGAGTATCAGATTCAAAAAAAAGATATTGATAACTGCTTTTATTATACATCAGCAGCGGCAGGGGGCAACCGGAAGTAAGCGGCGGGAACAAAGACGGAAGCGCAATTTTCGGGACAAAACAAAGAAATTCTGCTGACCCTCTAACGGAAACAGAAAAAAAGCGTATAATGATACCAGAAGCGTCGGTTTCCCAAAGCAGTATCAAAGGGGCGGCGCACGAAAAAGCAGAGGGAGAGAGTATATGAGCGATACCTTAAATGAAATGAAAAACCGACGGATCAGCGGCACCGGCTGGATAGCGATCGCCGCATCCGTGGCAATACTATTTACCTGCGGTTTTCTTACCGCGCTCGTCGGCATTGACTATCAGCCGCACGAGCAAACTGCGATGAGCCTTACGCCGGCAGATCCGATCGGTCTGTTTAAGGCGCATCCGGAGCCGCTTTGGCATCTTCTGACGTACTTTGTGGCCAATGTTTTCCGCTGCAGGGTGGAGATCGCGGCAGGCATTGTATCCGGCTTATTGATTGTAGCCACCTATCTTATCGCCTTTTTTGCCATCCGCAAGACAGTGCCGGGAATCGAGTCCCACGAAGCCGCGGGCCTTGATCTGGTGCTCCATCTGACGTGCGCGATCTTCGTGCCGTTCTTTAACAAGACACCGTATCTGGGGCAGGGCTCTCCGAATATCTGGCACAACCCCACGACGATCACGGTACGGCCGATCGCGCTCCTGGTCTTTCTTCTGGTCTCTTCCATAGTCATGAAAGCGCGGGAAGAGGAGTTTGAGAACGGGATCCCTGTCGGCAGGGCGATCCTGACAGGGTTTCTGCTGGTTCTCTCGTGCTTTGCAAAGCCCAGTTTCGTACAGGTCTTCTATCCGGCGATCTTCACGCTGATGGTGATCTGGCTGATCCTGTTCAAGGGGAAGAACCTGAAGCTGGGACTGCAGCTTCTTGCGGTCTGCGTACCTTCTCTGATCGTCATGATCCTGCAGTTCATGATCGCTTTTTACAGCGGGAACAAGGGTTCCGGCGGCGTTACGATTGCGCCTTTTGTCGTAGCCGGTGCGAGGACGCGTTCGATCCCGATCTCTCTGCTGCTTCTTTTGGCATTCCCTCTTCTGATGCTGATCCTTGCGGCGATCAGAAAGAGCGTGAGCTGGAGCGATGTTTTTGTGTGGATCATGCTGCTCTGGGGGTTGGTCTTCAGGCTTCTTCTCGTAGAGAAAGGTGAGCGGACGTATCACGGGAATTTCTCCTGGGGATTCATGCTCGCAGCCTATCTTGTGTGGTTCACAGCAGTCAGGAGCTATTTAAAACTCTATTTCAGCGAACAGATGACAGGGAACAAGAGGGGCGTTGGATTTGTTCTTGCGACGCTGGTCCTGGCCCTTCATCTGCTCTCGGGACTTTACTATCTGTTCTATCTCGTCGTATTGGGGAACGGAATGTGATATGTACCAAAACAGCGACAGGCATAATGTGACATAAATCAGGAGGAAAAAATGGCAATCTTCAAAGGAGCGGGCGTCGCGATGGTCACGCCCATGAAGGAAAACGGTGAGATCAATTACAAGGTGCTGGGCGACCTGATCGAGGATCAGATCAAGGGACACACGGACGCGATCATCATCTGCGGGACGACAGGAGAAGCGCCCACGCTGGAAGACGACGAGCATCTGGAGGCGATCCGCTATACAGTGGACAAGACTGCGGGCAGGATCCCTGTCATCGCGGGAACGGGCTCCAACAACACGGCGCATGCGATCATGATGTCCAAGGAGGCGCAGAAGATAGGCGCGGACGGCGTCCTTTTAGTTGCGCCGTATTATAACAAGGCAACGCAGAACGGACTGTTCAAGCACTTTTCGGCGATCGCCGGCGCGATCGATATCCCCTGTATCCTCTACAACGTCCCCTCAAGGACAGGCTCCAACATCCTTCCCGAGACCGCGGTCCGTCTTGGGAAAGAGGTGGAGAACATCGTAGCGATCAAAGAAGCTTCCGGCAATATCAGCCAGGTGGGCAAACTCGCCGCGCTCGCAGAGGGCGCGATCGATATCTATTCGGGGAACGATGACCAGATCGTCCCGATCTGCTCGCTCGGCGGCATTGGTGTGATCTCCGTGCTCTCCAATGTGGCGCCGCTGGACACCCACAATATCGTACAGTATTGCCTCATGAACCGCTATGACAAGGCGAGACAGCTGCAGCATAAAGCGCTCGACCTCGTGAACGCGCTGTTCTGTGAAGTGAACCCGATTCCCGTAAAGGCGGCGCTGCAGATGCAGGGATTTGCGGTGGGCAATCCCAGGCTTCCGCTCACAGAGATGGAACCGGAACACAAAGCCGTCCTCAGAAAAGCAATGGTCGAGTTCGGATGTCTGTGATTTTCCCGTAATTTCATAAGATAATAAAAAGGCCGGCTGCAAAGCCGGTCTTTTACTGGGATTTAGTTTTAAAACGTGTTGTCAGGGGAGAAAGCAGTAGCTCATTTCCTTCTCTTTCCCGTGATCGCGAGGATACGGACGAACAGGTTGACAACATCCAGGTAGATGTCCGCCGCGCTGTCGATCGCGTTGTCAAGCGTCTTGGGATACTGCTGCGCCCTGCTCCAGTCCAGCCCGATATAGCCGCAGAAGAGGAGCGCCACGGCGTAATCGATGATGGTCATCGGAAGCCCGAATATGAACGCGCCGGCGACCTCGATGATGATGCAGGCCAGAAGGGATATAATGAGCGTTCTTCCAAGGTTCATGAAAAATCCGGGATACAGCATGGATAAAAGTACCATGATGACGGTCACCAGCGCGGTCGCAATGAACGCGTAGGCAACGGAATGCCCGGTAAATGCTGTAACGTAGAAGGTCAGCAGAAGTCCCATGGAGACCGCCATCCCAGTAAATCCCGCGAAGCTCACAGCCGGGTTGTCGGATTTGTGGATGAGGATCGAGCAGCCGATCGTGCCCACGAAATAGAGTACCAGGATCAGAACGTAGTTGATGCGCAGGATCTGGTATGTGAAAAAGGCAGCCATCACAGCGTTGATCATGACGCCCCACAGAAGGGTCAGGCCGATGGTCATATTGTAGCCGCGCTCCGTCACCTGTGTGCCAGCGTAGCTGTGCATGCGTTCCAGTTTATATTCTTTGCTGAATTCATCCATAATGAATATCTCCTTTCTTTTATGGTGAATCCATTATAACGCAGAATTTCCGGAAGAAAAGTGAAATTTGAATGAACAGTGCCGTGCGTGGTATAGTTTAAATGGTAAACAGGCGGCAGCGCAGGGCACAGAAGGAGCGGGTTTTGGAAGAAACAAGGGTCGGAAAAGCGGCTGAAGAAGCAGCCTTTACAATAGATGAAACAGGAAAGGAATCCGGAAATGAAACGGGGAGCGGCACCAGGATCACGGTCTTTACGGGAAAGGGCGGTGTCGGCAAGACGAGCGCCATAGCTGCGCATGCGGTTCTCTGCGCCCGGAAAGGTGAAAAGACGATCCTTGTGAGCGCGGACATGGCGCATAACCTCGGAGATATCTTTGAGATCCGGACGGGAGGGGCTGTCGTGGAAGCGCAGAAAGACCTGTTCCTGCTCGAGCCGGACCCGGTGAAGATCATGCAGGAGGAGTTTCCGCAGGTCAACAAGGCGATCCTCGGGATGCTCTCAGGAAAGAAGACCGTACCGGAAGAAGCGGGCCGGTTCATGGTCCCCGGGTTTGAGAATCTGTTCACCCTGCTCAAGATCAAGAAGCTGTACGAGAGCGGGGAGTACCGCCGTATCTTTGTGGACTGCGCGCCGTCCGGCGAGACGCTGTCCCTTTTAAAGCTCCCGGAGCTTCTCTCATGGTATATAGAGAAGTTCTTCCCTGTGGGGAAACTCATCACAAGAGTCCTGCGGCCCGTCTCGGGAGGCCTCTTTAAAGTACAGCTGCCGGACAGCGGTTCGATGGACGAGTTCCTGCGCCTGCACGGGGAACTGGTCGAACTGCAGGATCTCCTGAAAGACCCCTCGATCACAGATGTCCGTCTGGTAGCCCTTCCGGAGAAGATGGTCGTCGAAGAGACAAAGCGCACATACATGTACCTGAATCTCTACGGCTATCACGTCGACAGGCTCTTTATCAACAGGGTTCTCGGAGAACAAAGTGAGAACGCCTTTACCCGGTACTGGAGAGAGATCCAGCAGGGCTATATGGAAGAACTGGAGCGCGTTTTCTGGCAGATCCCGGTCACAAAGATCCGGTGGTACGAGACGGAGATCCGCGGGATCGATTCGCTTGAACGTCTCAGGCAGGACCTGCCGCCCTATGAGGAGCTGTTTGCCCCGGTCCCCGCGACCAGCGGTGAAAACTATGAGCCGGAAGGAGAAGGCTGGCGCCTCCATCTGTTTCTTCCCGGTACGGCGGACGCTAAAGTCAGCCGCTACGGGCTGGACCTTGATGTTGCCGCGGGCAACTGTCTGCGAAGGATCCCCCTGCCTCAGACGCTGTCCGCAATGGAGGTCCGGGAGGTCAGCCGTAAGGAGGACGGATTGGAAGTACTCTTTCTTCCTAAAGGCGCGGAGACAGGAGAGACGGAGGGAGGCGGCCGGGAATGAGGATCATACTCTATACAGGAAAAGGCGGCGTCGGAAAGACCTGCATCGCGGCCGCGACGGCTGTCCGTGCAGCGGCTTTAGGGTACCGCACGCTGGTCATGAGCACGGACCAGGCGCATTCACTCGCGGACTGTTTCGAGAGACCGCTCAACGGGGAGATCACGGCTGTTGCGCCGGGCCTCGACGCACTTGAAGTGGACATGGCCAGAGAAAGCCTAAGGCACTACGGAAAACTTAAGGAGTACCTTCGCCAGATCATCTCTGAAAAAGCACAGGGAGGGATCGCGGCGGAGGAAGCGCTGCTCTTTCCGGGACTTGAGGAGCTGTCTTCGCTCCTGAGGATCCTCGAGCTCTGCGAGGAGGACAACTATGATGTTCTGGTCGTAGACTGTGCGCCGACAGGGGAGACTCTGTCACTTCTGCGGTACCCGGAGCAGCTCGCTGTTTTGACAGACAAAGTCCTTCCGATGCTGCGAAGCATCACAAGCGCGTTCGGAAACCTGATCAGCAGGGCGACAACGGTGCCAAAACCCAGAGACGCTGTCTTCACGGAACTGGACCTGCTGGTCAAAAGATTGTGCGTTCTCAGGACGATCCTGTGCGACAGGAAGAAAACGAGCCTTCGGATCGTTATGACGCCGGAGCGGATCGTGATCGACGAGGCGGCGCGCAGCTATATGTGGCTCTGCGCGTTTGACTTTGGCGTGGACGCGGTCTTTGTCAACCGCATCTGGCCTGACGAGGCGCTGACAGGCAGTTTCGCGCCGTGGAGGGAAGTTCAGGAGGAGCGTCTTCTTGACATCGAGGGGAAATTTCCGCACCAGAAAAAGTTCTTCCTGCACCTGCAGAGCGAGGAGATCAGAGGCCTTATGATGCTGGAGAGGATCGCGGGCGCACTTTACGGGGAGGACCCCGCAGCCGGCGAAGATCCCGCCGCTATCTTCTGCGAGGAGGAAGCGTATACCATGGAGAGGGATCTCGGCGACGGCACCTGGTATCTTCTGATCCGCCTGCCCGGGGCGGACAGCAGCGAGATCGGCGTCCGCAAGGAGGAGGGGGACCTGATTCTGACTGTCAGGAACGAGACCAGGCGGATGCACCTGCCGGACAAGGTAGCAAACCGTACCCTGGCGGGGTGGGAAACAGACGGAAATGTGCTGCGGATCGGATTTACCTACTAGATCCGGACAGTATTTACAGACAGTATTTATTAGTACTAAAGTTGGTTAAAATGACACAAAAAGACAGGCGCTCTGCCCCAAAAAGAGCCCCTGTCTTTTTTTGGCATAAATAGACAAAAAAATAACTATCTTCACGATAAAAAATAGCGGATTCATTAAATAAAAATCAAAAAAAGGACAAGATTGTGCAGAAATTAGTACAATGTCGAGGTAGAACCAGTTGTTTTTATGTATAAAACGCACTAGAATAATTATGTAACATTAACGGCAGTCCGTAGAATGAAAGGAGTGCATAATGGGAGCTGCAGATGTTATGTATGAGCGGTTCGATAAGAATCTGCAGGCGGTCAACGGGAACAGTTGGCTTGCTACAGTACCGGAAGCCGCAGACATAATCGTAAATGCTTTCAAGGAGAACGGAATCCCGGACACATGTCTGTGCGAAACGCCGCTCCTTAAGGAAATGGGGTTGAAGAAAGCACTGGAGGATGCAGGAATCACTGTCTATACAGACCATATCCGCCTGCATTCCGAGACCGCTAAGGGCGGAATCTGTGAGACCCAGTGCGGAATTGCCGACCTCGGCAGTGTTCTTCAGCTGGGTGACGATGTGGACGCACGTCTGGTCGCCGGAATGTCCGAGTACTATATTGGCATCGTGAGGCTGTCAACGATCGTAGATGACTACGACGCAATGTTTGACCAGCTTTGCGCTATGGAAGAACTGCCTACGTTTGTCGGATTTATCACGGGACCGAGCCGCACTGCGGACATTGAGTGCGTAAGCACGGTGGGCGTGCACGGACCACTCAAACTCTCGATCCTTGTGGTCGCAGATGTCTGATGAGAGCAGAAGGGAGGCGGAAGTAATGGCGAATGAAGCTTTAAAGCAGGAAATCCAGTCTGCTCTGCGCAATACGACACTCAGCAGGACGCTTGGAAAATTCTGCGAAACCTATCCCGAGAAACGCCTTAAATCCTATGCAGGCGTTAATTTTGAGGAAACAAGAGACAGCATCCGGGAAGTTAAGGGATATGCCGCAGAGCATATCGACGAGATGATCGAAAAGTTTACGAAGAACTGCACCGCGCGCGGCGGTCACGTTTTCCATGCCACCAGCACGGAAGAGGCAATGGAATATGTTCGTAATCTGGTCAGGGAAAAGGGCGTAAAGACGATCGTCAAGTCCAAGTCGATGGCGTCGGAAGAGCTGCACATGAACAAGGTCCTCGGGGACGACGGCGTCCTCGTGCAGGAGACGGACCTCGGCGAGTTTATCATCGCGCTCGAGGGAAATACGCCCGTGCACATGGTCATGCCCGCGCTGCATCTGAACAAGGAGCAGGTCGCGGATCTGTTCACGGATTATACCAAAGAAAAGAATGAACCCATCATTGCGGAAGAGGTCAAGACCGCCCGTAAAGTGATGAGAGAGAAATTCACCCATGCCGATATGGGCGTATCAGGCGCCAACGTTGCAGTCGCGGAGACAGGTACAGTCTTTACGATGACCAACGAGGGCAACGGCCGCATGGTCGGTACGCTGCCGAAGATCCATCTGTATGTGTTCGGTATCGAGAAATTCGTCAACAGCCTGTCTGACGCACGCTATATCTTTAAAGCCCTTCCGAGAAACGGCACGGGCCAGAGACTGACGACGTATCTCTCCCTGTACACAGGCGCCACCGAAGTGTGTCTTGACAAAGATACAGACGAGAAGGGACCGAAGGAGTTCTACTGCGTGATCCTCGATGATCCCGGAAGGCGCGAGATCCTCGCGGACGAAGATTTCCGCGAAGTCTACGACTGCATCCGCTGCGGCGCGTGCCTTGACGTATGTCCCGCGTTTGCGCTCCTTGGCGGCCATGTCTACGGAAGTAAAGTATATACAGGCGGTATCGGAACCATCCTGTCCCATTTCCTCGTATCCGAGGAGCGCGCGGAGCAGATCCAGAATATCTGCCTGCAGTGCGGCCGATGCAAGGAAGTCTGCGGCGGCGGTCTCCATATTCCGGAGATGATCATGAAGCTGCGTGAGAGGAGCACAGAGAAGCATCAGAATCCTACCTACAAGTTTGCCCTCGATGCTGTAAGTGACAGGAAACTGTTCCACTCCATGCTCAGGATCGCGTCCATCGCACAGCCCGCGTTCATGAAGCCGGGCCAGCCGATGATGCGCCATTTGCCGATGTTCCTGTCAGGTCTTTCTGAAGGAAGAAGCCTTCCCAAGATCGCACAGGTGCCGTTCAGGGATATTTTCCCGACGATCCCGCAGAACGTAGAGAATCCGAAGGGTAAGATCGCGATCTTTACAGGATGCCTGTTAGACTTCGTCTATGTGGATACGGCGACGGCGATCATCAAGGATCTCAACTCCATCGGCTATGTGGTGGATATGCCCATGGGCCAGTCCTGCTGCGGCGCGCCTGCTACCTATATGGGCGACAGGAAGAACGCGACTGTTACTGCGAAGCTGAACGTGGATGCCATGTCGGCAGAGAACTACGATTACATTGTTTCCGCATGCCCGACCTGCACTCATCAGCTGCGCGAGTACCAGGAGTTCCTTAAGGATGATCCTGAGTACTACGAGAAGGCGAAGGCTCTGGGAGAGAAGGCATACGATTTCTGCAAACTCTTCCATATGCTCGGCGGACTTTCCGATGAGGGCGACGGCAAGGAGATGAACATCACCTATCACGATTCCTGCCACCTCAAGAGGAGTATGGGCGTGTATGAGGAGCAGAGAGAACTCCTTACACATACAAAGGGAGTCCACCTGACCGAGATGAAGGAAAGCGATGTCTGCTGCGGCTTCGGCGGCACATACAGCATCAAATTCCCGGAGGTAGCAACTCCGATCCTTGCCAAGAAGATCGAGCACATCAAAGAGACCGGCGCCGATACGGTGGCGGTTGACTGCCCCGGCTGCATGATGCAGATCAGCGGCGGACTTGATGCAAGAGGCCTTGACGTGGACGTGAAACACACCGCAGTGATCATTGCGGAAAAGAGAGGACTGATGTGAGCCGTGAGTACTGTTTCCGGCATGTATGAGGAGACACCTTTACAAAAACGCGACGGAAAACTTACTGTCCGCATGGCCGTAGGCCTTGCGGCGCCGCATACGTTTGCGGCATCCGTCTGCCCGGCCCTGTTCGGGATCCTGTACTGTGTTTACAGACACTTTCCCATAAGGATCTATGAGGCGGTCATGCTTTTTGCGGCTTGTGTCCTTATGCAGGCATCAGTCAATACGATCAATGATTACATGGACTTTATAAGCGGGGCGGATTCCGCGGAGGACAATGTGGAGAAGTCGGATTCCATTCTGGTCTTTTCCGACCTTGCACCGTGGAGGGCACTTGCTCTGGGCTGCTCCTTTTTAGCGATCGCGCTTCTGATCGGAAGCTATTTCGTGATCCGGCGCGGCCCGGCACCGCTTGTCATAGGCGTCATCGGAGCCACGGTAGTGGTCCTGTATTCCGCGGGACCCCTGCCTGTTTCCCACCTGCCGGTAGGAGAACTGGTATCGGGCTTTACGATGGGAGGTCTTATCCCGCTCGGGATCACCGCAGCGGTAACGGGCGAGATCCATCCGGAGGTCCTTATATACAGCATTCCGTTTATGGTGGGGATCGGCCTGATCATGATGACGAATAACACCTGTGATATCGAGAAGGACCTTCGGGCAGGCCGCATGACGCTTCCGGACACGATCGGAAGACCGCACTCGGTACGCCTTTACAGAAGCCTCGTTCTCGTATGGATTGTGTCGATCTTCCTGTACGCGTTGTCCCTTCACCCGCTCGCCGGTGCTTTCGGGGCACTCATGCTGATACCGGGATACCTGTTCGCGTTCCGGTACCTCATGCAGTCGCCTTTGATCCCTCAGACACGTATTGCGCAGATGAAAGGGATCCTGAAAGCGAACCTTACCGGCTCCGCGATCTGCCTGGTGATCCTGGCAGCCGTGGCGGTGACCGGGAGGCTGTAAGCGGACAAGACAGGAATTCCTTTAAAAAGACAAAGGTATCGCGTATGGAAGAACGCGCAGGCTACGGCAAGCAGGAAAAAGTTTATCGCATTTTCGAGCAGATCGCCGGAAGGTACGACAGTGCTAACGTGCGGATCAGTCTCGGGATGCAGCGGTTGTGGAAGAAAATGCTGGCGGACCGGCTTGTGAAGGACGTAGGTTCTATGTCCGCGAAAGCCCCCCTGATCCTGGACCTGTGCACCGGCACGGGAGACATAGCGATCGCTGCCGCGCGCAGAAGACCGGAGTGGAAAGTCATCGGACTGGATTTTTCACCGGCCATGCTCGAAAGAGCCATGGAGAAAGGGGCAAAATACCGATGCCGCAATATCCGTTGGGAACAGGGGGACGCGATGGCGATCCCGCATCCGGACGGGGCTTTTGAGGCGGTAACGATCTCATTCGGGCTCAGGAATTGTGCCGATACCGGCACGGTGCTCCGGGAGATCGCCAGGGTATTGAAACCGGAGGGGGTGCTTTTGTGCATGGATTCCTTCGTTCCGTCAAATAAAGCCGTAAGGCCCTTCTACAGAATATATTTCCGGTTTCTGATGCCGCTTCTCGGCGGCGGAGGAACACACAGGAAAGAGTACGTCTGGCTCTCAGAATCCACAGAAGGGTTCTGTACGCCGGAGGAACTCGCACAGATCATGCAGGAATGCGGACTTGCAAAACCTGTCATTTCCCGGCGGATGCTGGGGGCCTGTGTGCTGCTGGAAACCCAAAAGGCCTGAACTAAAGCTGCGAACCACGTTATAGGAGGTTTGGAAATATTATGAGTGAAGAAAAATTTGATGCCATAGTCGACCTGCTCGCGCAGGCAGAGATGGAAGTCCTTCTGATCGAGAGAGGTGATTTCTGCGGCGCCAAGAATGTGACCGGCGGCAGGCTGTACGCGCATACGCTGGAAAAGGTCATTCCCGGATTTGCGGAGGAAGCACCTGTAGAGCGTAAGGTAACAAAAGAGAGAATCGCGCTGATGACGGAAAAGGGTGCGGTCAATATCGAGTATGCGTCCGGCAGGGAAGATGATGCGAAGTCAGCTTCCTACACGGTGCTCCGCGGAAAATTCGATAAATGGTTCGGCGACAAAGCGGAAGAAGCCGGCGTCATGATGGTTCCCGGGATCCGTGTGGATTCCTGTATCGTTGAGGACGGTAAGGTCGTCGGGATCGACGCGGGCGGCGAAGCGATGTACGCCGATGTGGTCGTGCTGGCGGACGGCGTCAACTCGCTCCTTGCTCAGCAGCTCGGCCTGAAGAAGGAACTGGATCCTTCCCAGGTGGCTGTAGGATGTAAGGAAGTCATCCAGCTCGGTGAAGACGTGATCAACCAGCGCTTTAATTTAAAGAGCGGTGAAGGCGTGGCAATGCTGGTCGCCGGAGATCCCACTGTCGGCAATATCGGCGGCGGCCTGATCTACACCAACAAAGACTCTGTCTCGGTCGGTATCGTCACGACCTGCAGCGATATCGGAAGAGTGGACGTTTCCGTTCCCGATATGCTGGAGAGATTTAAGAACCACCCTGCGGTGGAACCTCTGATCGAGGGCGGCATCCCGCTGGAGTATTCGGCACATCTGGTTCCCGAAGGCGGATTTGACATGATCCCGCAGCTGTATACGGACAATGTCCTCGTTGTCGGCGATGCGGCGGCATTCGTCGTCAACCTCGGCTATACAGTGCGCGGCATGGATTACGCGATTGAGTCCGGTCGTCTTGCGGCTGAGACCATCATCCGCGCAAGGGATCTGGGCGGCGATTATTCGGCGGCCAATATGTCCTACTATCAGACGCTTTTGGAAGACAGCTGCATTTTCAGGGATATGAAGCAGTACAGGAACTTCCCGAAGCTCTTAGAGCGTCATGAGATCTTCAACGACGTGCCTCAGATCGCCGATGTTCTCTTTGATAAGCTGTTCCGCGTGGACGGAGAAAAGCCTGTGTCACTTCCTATGTTCGCGATCGACGAGATCGCGAAGAGGACCTCTGCGCAGAAGCTTCTTGAACTTGTAATGGTGGCGCTGGACGCTCTGTAAAGAGCGGCAGGTACCCGCAGTTGAAGGTAGTAAGCACAAGTGCTTCGACATGGAGGTAAAAAATGGCTAAGAAAGTACCAGTAGATGATAAGCTCGGTTACAACAGGTTTAATACCGACGAGAGCTATGCCCACATCGAGATCAACGAAGATTTCAAGGATGAAGCGGAGATCAGAAAAGTAGTTCTCGCCTGCCCGGCGGAACTGTATAAGTATGAAAACGGAGAACTCACATTTAACCATGAGGGATGCCTGGAATGCGGCACCTGCCGCGTCGTTTCCGGCGGCAAAGTTGTCAAAACATGGAATCACCCTTATGGCGGCGCCGGCGTGACCTATATGCAGGGCTAAGCCGCGCTGCAGAAAAGATCTTTTATCGGGACGAAATGCTGCAGCAGATCCGGGTAAACAGATCTCTTCATACGGAACTTCCGGAGCGGGAGGGGGGCCTGCTCCGGAAATGTTTTTCGACTCTGCCCCGAAAGGGTTGAGATAGTTACAATTTATTTTATAGGGAGGTAAATGTAATGTATGCACTGATAGCTTTTGTACCCATTATTCTCACCATCGTTCTGATGGTCGGCTTCAACTGGCCGGCAAAGAGAGCACTGCCGCTGGCATGGATCGTAGCCGTTGTGATCGGTGTTGCGCTTTGGAGTATGCCCATCATCAGTACGGATGGCAAGAGCGCGGTAGGACAGACGATCCTCGGCTTCTTAAGCGCCTTTGAGACCCTGGTCATCATCTTCGGCGCGATCCTGATCATGAACACGCTGTCCCAGTCGGGCGCTATGGCGGCGATCAACGGCATGTTCAAAGGTATCACTCCTGACGCGAGACTGCAGGCCATCATCATCGGCTTCATCTTCGGCGCGTTCATCGAAGGCGCGGCAGGATTCGGAACACCGGCGGCGCTGGCTGCACCGCTCCTGATCTCTGTCGGTTTCCCGCCTCTTTGCGCGGCAATGGTGGCTCTGATCTACAACTCCGTGCCTGTTTGCTTCGGCGCAGTTGGAACACCTACCAACATGGCTTTCACGACAGTGAAAGACGCAGTTGGTGCTCTTGGCGGCGACCTTGACGCGTGGAAGATGGCGCTGACATTCTGGTCCGCTCTTCCTCTGGCGATCGGCTGCGCAGTCATTCTGTTCATTGGCGTCGGCTTCGTCTGCAAATTCTACGGCAAGGACAAGAAGTTCAGCGATGTGTTCCCTGTAATTCCGTACATCCTGTTCGTTACGATCACATTCGATATCTTCTATCTCCTGATCGCTGCATTCATCGGTCCCGAGCTGGTGTCCCTGCTCGCCGCGATCATCACCCTGCTGATCACTCTGGTTACCACAAAGAATGGTTTCCTTGTTCCTAAGGAAGTGTGGACATTCGACAAGAAGGACAACTGGGACAAGACCTGGCTTGCAACAACAAAAGTTCCGGAACCCAAGATCAGTGACATGGCACTCGTTAAGGCGTGGACGCCTTATTTCATCATCGCAGGCCTCCTGGTTCTGACCCGTGTGGCACAGAAATTCGGTGTTGGTATTTTTGACAAGATGAAGAGCTTCACGATCGGTACCGGCTCCAGCGGAATCATCCTGGGCGGCAACTGGAACTGGGCAATCCTCTGGAACCCCGGCATTGTGTTCATCATTGTCGCTCTGATCACGATCCCTCTTCACGGCATGAGCAATGAGAACGTTAAGACCGCTTGGAAGGGCGCTCTGAACCAGGTCAAAGGCGCGGCGATCGCGCTGCTGTTCGGTGTTGCGATGGTCAATATCTTCCGTTTCACCTCCATGCCGGCAGACAGGATTCCCGCAGGCGTGGCGGAAGGCGTATCCTACTCCATGCTTTACTCCATGGCGAAGGGCCTGGCTGATGTCGCCGGCGGCGCATACCTTGTGATCGCTCCGTTCATCGGCGTGCTCGGTGCTTACATGTCCGGATCCAACACGGTTTCGAACACACTGTTTGCTTCCCTGCAGTTCACGACCGCAGGTCTGGTCGGACTTCCTTACGTCCTTGTTGTTGCCCTGCAGAATAACGGCGGCGCGATCGGCAACATGATCTGCGTCAACAACGTCGTCTCCGCCTGCGCTACGACAGGTACCAACGGCAACGAAGGTAAGATCATCAAGACCAACGTCATTCCTTGCGCATGCTTCTGCATCATCGTTATGCTGGTCATGGCGATCGCGATCATGATGGGCGCGAACCCTCAGGCGCTGCCCTATACCTAAATGACGGTATGTCCGGAAGCAGCATGACCGCGGTACTTTAATCTGCGGTACAAACTGACTTGACAAAGTCCCATCAGGCACTGCTTGGAGGCGTGCAATAACGCGCAGGCATGCAGATGTCTGGTGGGACTCTTTGCGTGAAGCAATGAGCCATGCTTCGACAAGCCGGCAGTGAAATTGTCAGCATGGCTCATTGTCTCACAAAAAAAGAACTCACAGAAAAGCCATGCATTTATAAAGGATGGTGCGATGCACAGATTTGACATCGGATTAGCGGAAGAACTGAAGATCGTGGAGAAATATCTGCAGGAGTTTCTGGGCGCGGAAGGGAGCGTCTCCCAGATCCGCGATATCCTGCAGGATATAGCGCTCTCCGGCGGAAAGAGGCTTCGTCCGCAGCTCCTTCTTCTTGCGGCGCAGTTCGGGCCGCAGTATGAAGAAAAAAAAGAGAGGCTGTGCTGCCTTGCTGCGCTTGTTGAGATGGTTCACGCGGCTTCCCTGGTCCATGACGATATCGTGGACGACTCCCCGACGCGCAGAGGCAGGAGCTCTATTCAGTCCAAGTACGGAAAAGACAGGGCTGTCTATGCCGGAGATCTTCTTCTGAGCCGCATCGTAAAGCAGCTTTTCAAAGAGCGTTTTTACCGGGTGGGAGAACTGTTTGGACGGGCTGTGGAGGAGATGTGTCTCGGAGAGCTCGGGCAGATGGAATGTCTTTTTGATGCGGATGTGGAGGTCGAACGCTACCTGCGGAATGTGGACGGCAAAACAGCGGCGCTGTGCAGGCTCGCCTGCAGCGCGGGCGCGCTTGAAAGCGGCGCGTCACAGGAGACGGCAGCGCACCTGGTCGCTTTCGGAGAGAATTTCGGCAGACTGTTCCAGATCCACGACGATCTGCTTGACTATGTATCGGATGCCTGTTCAGAAGGAAAACCGGTCATGATGGATTTTAAGAGCGGCATCCTGACGCTGCCCGTTCTTTACGCGCTAAAGACAGAGGCGGCAGGGGAGGGGATCCGGTCCCTGCTTGAAAAGGCCAGGCAAGGGATTTTTACGGAGGATGACAGCGGGGAGTTGGGAAGGCTCGTCCGCGATTCCGGCGGCATCGCAGAGGCGCGGCGAGATTTAGAACGGTATGCGGAGGCGGCGTTCGAAGCCCTGGATCAGCTTCCGCCCTGCCGTGCGCGGGAAATCCTCGCGGCACTGGCCGCGCGGCTCTCGCGAGACTGATCCGGAGAGAGACAGGTAATGATAGAAGAGACCGGCTGTATACCCGGCGGAGAGCACCAGAGTATAGGGAGCTCCCGCCGGGCATATAGCCGGTCTTAAACTATGCCAATAAGTCAGTCTGCCGGTTCGCTCTTGTGCGGGGCGGTATTTCGTTGTAGAATATTTCGATGTCAGCACGATACGTGCGATAAAAAAATATACGACGCAAACAGTAGATGCGATTCAAAATGGAGGATACGATGTTTAAATACGCATGCCTTAACAATATATCCGAAAAAGGCCTGGAGAATTTTACGCCCGCTTATGAAAAGACTGATGACATTGCGGAAGCACAGGGAGTCCTGGTGCGCAGTGCTGCCATGCACGACATGACCTTTTCCCCTTCGCTCCTTGCGATCGCAAGAGCCGGCGCCGGTGTCAACAATATTCCGGTTGACCGCTGCGCGAGAGAAGGGATCGTCGTCTTTAATACGCCCGGCGCGAACGCGAACGGCGTAAAGGAAATGGTCCTGGCGGGGATGCTCCTTGCCTCCAGAGATATCGTTGAAGGCGTTGACTGGGTCCGCTCCAACTGGAACAACAAGGACATCGCCAAGACAGCGGAGAAAGAGAAGAAGAAATTCGCGGGCACGGAGCTCGCCGGAAAGCGTCTTGGCATCATCGGCCTTGGCGCGATCGGCGTTCGCGTAGCGAATATGGCGGTTGAACTGGGCATGGACGTTTTTGGCTACGACCCGTATGTGTCCGTGGACGCGGCATGGCACCTGAACAGGAAGATCACGCATGTTTTCGACCTTAACGAGATCTACGACCGCTGCGATTTCATCACGATCCATGTGCCTGCGCTGCCCTCCACAAAGGGTATGATCAGCAGGGAAGCGGTCAAGAAGATGAAAAAGGGCGTGATCCTTATCAACATGGCGAGGGACGTGCTTGTCGACGAGGAAGCGGTCATCGAAGCGATCGAAGCCGGCAAGGTCCGCCGATATGTGTCTGATTTCCCCAATCCCACCGTAGCAGGAAGACGGGGCTGCATCACGACGCCGCATCTTGGCGCCTCAACAGAGGAGTCGGAGGATAACTGCGCGGTGATGGCGGTTGAGGAGCTGATGGATTATCTTGAGAACGGAAATATCAGGAACAGCGTCAATTATCCCGCCTGCAGCATGGGCGTCTGCAAGACCACGAGCCGCATTGCCATCTTCCACGAGAACAAAGTCAACATGATCAACCAGCTGACGACGCTCATCGGAGGAAGTGGGATGAACATCTCGGAGATGGCCAGTAAATCTAAAGGTGACGTGGAATACACGATGTTTGACCTCGATACGGAAGCTACGAAGGAGCTCGCGGATAAGATCGCAGGGGTGCCCGGCGTTTACAGAGTGCGCATTATCAAATAACAGACACCGGCGCCCGGAAGACGAAATGACAGAAAGAATGACCTGATGCGGAGGGACGTGACCGGAAAGGAAAGCGCTATGCCTGCGAACAATACAATGTATGAATACCTGAGCTGGAGAGGAGACCTCACATTTGCGGCGGATCCCTTTAACGAGGTGGACAACCTCATCCTCGCACAGTTGTCATATGTGGATTTTGACGGGATCGTCCCCGAGGACGGCGAGAACAAAATAGAGATCGGCGAGGCATGCCGGCTCTACTGGCTGATGCACACGGAGGAGGAGATAAGGAGCAGGGAGAGTTTTGTCAAGCTGGCGCCCTTCCTCCTGGAGCCTGTTGCGGAGAGCAGAAGATTCCGCGGCACCAAGCTTTCCGGCTACGTCAACAACATCAATAAGGACGCGCAGGCACAGATGTCAGCGATCCGGTTCGAGCTGGAAGACGGCACGATCTATGTGGCGTTTCGCGGAACGGACGAGACGCTGATCGGCTGGAAGGAAGACTTTAACCTGAGCTTCATGTCCAGGACAGAAGGGCATCGGCTCGCTGTGGAATATTTGAGGAATCATTTCCTGAACACGGACCTCCGTCTCAGGGTGGGAGGACACTCCAAGGGCGGCAATTTTGCCGTTTATGCATCCGCCTTTGCGGGGCCGGAAGTCGAGCGGCAGATCTTTGAGGTGTATACCAACGATGGGCCGGGATTCCAGGAAGAGATTACCAAGACGGAAGAATACCACAGGATCCTCTCGAAAGTGATCAGCATCATCCCCGGAGAATCGGTGATCGGGTGTCTTTTGGACTCCAATTTTACACCCTGTGTCGTAAAGAGCTCTGCTTTCGGCATCATGCAGCACGACGCGATGACCTGGCAGGTCATGGGAAACCGGTTTGTAAGGACAGAGCGCTCGGAAAACAGCATCTTCTTCGAAAAGGTCATAACGGAATGGCTCGACAAAGTGAATGACGAAAGGGCGATCGTAGATCAGATCTTCGGCATACTGTTTGCGACGGGAGCAGATACCATCAAAGAAGTGAAGTCCTCGGACCTGCGGGGATTTTTGGAGATGTTCCAATCCGCGAAGAACCTGCCCAAAGAGGACAAAAAAGAGATAACACAGGCCTTTAGCGAGCTTTTCAGGACCGGCGAGAGGACTTTCTACGAGCAGCTCGAGAACATTGACAGGAACATACCCGATTTTATCAGAAGGTGGGCGGCAAAGAAAGGCGACGCGATCGATAAGAAAGAGGACTCACTGGAGCAGAAAGCCATTGAACAGAGCATCGAAGAGAAGAGCACCACTGGGCAGAGCGAACAGGAACCGATCGCGGAAGAGGAATCCGGAGCAGAGGAGGCATGACGAAATTAGAGAAAATACGCGAGACAGCAGCCGGGAGAAGATTTGAGGAGATCCGACCGGTCACACGCAGCAACGCGGTGCTGATCCCCCTTATAGAGGAGGGAGGAGAACCGGCTATCCTCTTCGAAGTCCGGCAGACCGGGATCAGGCAAGGCGGGGAGATCTGCTTTCCTGGAGGAATGATCGAGGAAGGGGAAAACGCACTGGAAGCCGCGGCGAGAGAGACTGCGGAAGAACTGCTGCTCCCGCAGGAAAACATCGAAGTGATCGCGCCGATGCACAGTATGTCAGGTCCGGGCGGAGCGAGGATCAGCTCCTGCCTTGGTATTCTGAACGGGTATCAGGGTACTTTTTCGAAGGAAGAGGTGGATCATGTCTTCACGGTTCCCCTCAGCTGGTTTGCCGCGCATCCGCCGAGGATGAGTTCCGGCGAAATGGCGGTCCGGACCGCGGAAGATTTTCCGTACGAGCTTCTGCCCGGCGGACGGAACTACCCGTGGCGCAGTATCCCGCGCCGCTTTTATTTCTATGAGAGCGAAGGCGGCGTGATCTGGGGCATCACGGCGGAACTTCTTTATCACGCGCTGAAAGTGCTGTTGGGGGAGGACCGGCAATGAGCCGCAGACTGTGTTTTGACATCTCGAAGGAGATGACGGGAATGACGATCCGCCAGTTCCTGCAGGAGGAGCTGGCCTTTTCAGCGCACCAGATCAGCCGCCTGAAGTTTCAGGAGGAGGGGATCCGGGTGGACGGGGAGAAAGCGTATGTCAGCCATGTCCTTAAAGAGGGAGAAGTGCTGACGGTCGGTCTCACCGAACAGGTGCTCCGCAGAGAGACGGAGGGCGGAAAGCCGGCCAGGATCTGGGAAGCGCCGGCGCCGGAACTTGCCGCATTTCCCCTAAAAGTTCTCTATGAGGACGAGGATCTCCTGATCGTGGACAAACCGGCCGGAATGGTCTGCCACCCCTCTCCGGGGCATTACAGCGACACTCTGGCCAATCAGGCGGCGGCTTATCTGGGAGGCACGGGAACGGAGATGGACATGCGCGTGACCGGACGACTGGACCGGGAGACATCAGGGATCGTGACGTTTGCCAAAAATACCGAAGCGGCGGCAATGATCCAAAGACAGCGTGCGGCCGGGCGCCTTCGCAAGATCTACCTTGCGCTTGCAGAAGGGTTTTTCGAAGCGGACGAGGGTGTCGTGGACGTCCCGCTCAGACGGCGGGCGCCCGGATCTCATCACATGGTATGCGCGCAGGACGGAAAGCCTGCAAAGACATTCTACCGCGTGCTGGCCCGCACACAGGGACCTGACGGAAATCCACGTACAATACTGGCCTGCCGGATCGAACACGGAAGAACGCACCAGATCCGGGTCCACATGGCACATATCGGCCATCCGCTGGCGGGAGATCCTCTGTACGGTATCTCCGGAGCGGAGAGGGATAGCGCGGATACAGACATACATAATACTTCAGCCAGAGATCCGCACAGGGAACCGATGGGGCTCCATGCCTACAGGCTCTCTTTTTTTCACCCATTCAGAGAAGCCAAAATAGAGATCCGCGCAGAGATTCCCGGCTGGATCGGTACAGTTCACAAAAATTACATAGAAACCATCGAGATTTAAGAAACAGATTTGTGCATAATGCGTTATGATTAGTATAATGGTTTAAAGAAGGAGCTGGCGGAGAATGTCGGAGAACTTGAGAGAACGGTATAGGGTCAATCAGGACCCGGAGGGGATCCTTCGGGGGATCCGGAATTTCTGCCTGGATATGGATGGAACGGTCTACCTGGATTCTGTCTGGATCGACGGGGCAGCGGACTTTCTTGCGAAGCTCACCGCGTCCGGCAGAAAATACTGCTTCATGACCAATAATTCCTCGAAGAGCGCCGGGATCTATGTGGAAAAGCTGATGAACATGGGACTTACGATCGACCCTGAGAAGCAGCTGATCACGTCCGGACACGCGACAGTGAGATATCTTCAGCGGGTGTTTCCCGGAAAGAGGGTGTATCTGTTCGGAAACCCAATGGTCAAGATGGAATTTGAGAAAAGGGGGATCCTCATCGACGAGGAGAATCCGGAAGTGGTGGTGACAAGCTTCTGCACAAGTTTTCATTACCGGGACCTCTGCAGGCTCTGCGATCTCGTGAGGGAGGGGCTGCCCTATGTGGCGACGCACCCCGATTTCAACTGTCCTACGAAGACCGGTTTTATCCCGGATATCGGATCCCTTTCCGCTTATGTGGAAGCTTCCACGGGCAGAAGGCCTGATCAGGTGGTCGGAAAGCCGGAAGCAGAGATCATTGAGTACGCGCTGGAAATGCTGGGAGCGCGAAAGGAAGAGACCTGCGTTATCGGGGACCGCCTTTACACGGACGTCAAGTCCGGTGTGAACAACGGCCTGACAGGAATCCTTGTACTGAGCGGAGAGGCGAATCTGAAAGACATCCCATTCTCGGATGTGAGACCGCATCTGGTTTTTGATTCCGTGAAAGAGATGATCCCGTTTCTCTGAAACGGAAAGGCTATTATATAGCTGAAAGGTTTATAGATGGAAACAAGAGAGATACTCGAACTCGTAAAGAGCGGAGCTATGAGCGTGGAAGAGGCGGAAGGCCGCTTCCGCAGGCAGCCCTTCGAGGATTTGGGGTTTGCCAAACTGGACAGACACAGGGAGATCCGGTCCGGATTTCCGGAAGTGATCTTCTGCAGCGGGAAGCCGGACGCGTTCCTGCTCTCTATTTATCAGAGAATGGTGGAGGAGGAGGGACAGGCCTTTGGCACAAGAGCCAGCGAGCAGCAGTATAAACTGATCCGGGAAGTGCTCCCTGAAGTACAGTACGACCCGGTCTCAAGGATCCTGAAACTGGAAAAAGAAGATAAAGAGAGGGTTGGCCTGATCGCGGTGGTCACCGGGGGAACAGCGGATATCCCTGTAGCGGAGGAAGCCGCGCAGACGGCTGAGTATTTTGGCGCGAGAGTAGAGCGCATTTACGATGTCGGCGTCAGTGGGATCCATCGCCTGCTCGCGCAGACACAGAAACTGCAGGAGGCGAACTGCGTTGTCGCAATAGCGGGAATGGAAGGGGCGCTCGCCAGTGTGGTGGGCGGTCTTGTGAGTAATCCGGTCATCGCCGTGCCCACGTCAGTGGGCTACGGAGCCAATTTCGGAGGGCTGTCAGCCCTGATGACGATGATCAATTCCTGCGCGAACGGAGTCGCAGTCGTCAATATTGATAACGGGTACGGCGCCGGCTACATGGCGACACAGATCAACCGCCTTGCCTGTGGAAGGAACCGGGAGCTATGAACGGAGAAAAAATACTGTATTTTGAATGCGGGACGGGAATCAGCGGAGATATGACCGTCGCCGCGCTGCTGGACCTTGGCGCGGACCGGGAGAAACTCCTGCGCGTCCTGGAGGGGATCCCCGGAAACGGATTCCGGATAAAGATCAGCAGGGTGAAGAAATCCGGCATCGACTGCTGCGATTTTGACGTGATCCTGGACGAGGAGCACGACGGGCACGACCACGACATGGAGTACCTGTACGGGCATCTGCACGGTGAGCAGGATCATCATCACGATCATGACCACCATCATGAGCATGACCACGATCACCATCATGACCATGATCACGACCACGATCACGAGCATGATCACCACCATGACCATGACCACCATCATGAGCATGACCTTGATCATCACCACGACCATCATCACCATCATCATACCGGGATGGCAGAGATCACTCAGATCATCGGCGGCCTTGATATGACGGACGGAGCGAGGGAACTGGCACTGAAGATCTTCCGGATCCTTGCGGAAGCGGAATCCGAGGCGCACGGCGTGCCTGTAAGCGAGGTTCATTTCCACGAAGTCGGAGCGCTGGATTCCATTGTGGATATCGTAGCGGCGGCGGTGTGTCTGGATGATCTTGGAATCAGGCGTGTTGCGGTTCCTTACGTAACAGAGGGAAGCGGAACAGTACGCTGCCAGCACGGGATCCTGCAGGTTCCTGTGCCTGCGGTGACTTCCATTGCGAAGAAGCACAGTCTTCCGCTGCAGTTCACCTCCAGAAAGGGAGAACTTGTCACGCCCACCGGCGCGGCGATCGTAGCAGCCGTGATGACGGAGGACAGGCTTCCGGAGACGTTTGTGATCGAGCGGAGCGGCCTGGGTGCGGGCAAGCGGGAATATGAGATCCCCAGTGTCCTGCGCGCGATGATCCTGGAGGAGCGTACGCAGGAACATCAGACAGCCACGCAGAGAGATACTGTTTGGAGACTCGAGTGTGATATTGACGACAGCACCGGAGAACAGCTGGGATACGCCCTGGAGAGGCTCTTTGCGGAGGGTGCCAGGGAGGCGCACTATTCGCCGGTCTTTATGAAGAAGAACCGGCCGGGCTGGGAATTGACCGTGATCTGCGATGAAGCACACCTTGCGAAGATGGAGCAGGTGATCTTTGCGGAGACGACAACGATCGGTATCCGTAAGCAGAAGATGGAGCGCAGTGTTTTGACAAGGGAGAGCGTTCCTGTTCATACAAGATACGGTGAGATCCTTGTCAAGGTCAGCGGGGAAGGAAGTCACAGACGCGTCCATCCTGAGTATGACAAGGTGGCGGAAGCGGCGTTGGCGCACGGGGTTCCGTTCGGAACAGTTTATGACGAAGCGCTGCTTGCGTATAAAAATTGAGAAATGACGATGTTTCTTACAGAATTCCTTTACTGATGGGCGGCATTACAGAAAGGTGGCGGAGAACGGATATGGAACTTGAGACGGTAAAAAGAGAAAAGCCTGATTTTGCGGAAGTATACGAGCAGGAGTATTCCTATGTATATAACTACGTTTACATGCAGGTAATGCACAGGGAGAACACGGAAGATCTTGTGAGCGACGTCTTTATAAGGGCAATGGCGCATTACAGCGGATTCGATCCCGCAAAAGCGTCGGTGCGGACATGGCTCTGCACTATCGCGAGAAACTGCCTGATCGACTATTACCGCAAGAACGGACGGAGAAAGACCGAGAATCTGGACGATGCGCCGGAGCCTTCCGCGACAGACGAGTACGATATCTTAAAGAACCCTGTCAATAAAGAGGTTTACAGGCTTCTGCAGTTTCTATCCGAAGACGAGAGGGAGCTCCTCAACATGATCTATGTGCAGGAGCTGAAGAATCCGCAGATCGGGGAGATCCTGGGGATCAATGCGAAAGCGGTCAGTGAGAGGCACAGACGTCTTCTGGCGAAGCTGCGCGCGATGGAAGCAGGAAAGGAAAGCGGAGATTTTCTTGACTTTACATGATCGGGCGTATACTTTAGGCCATAGAAAAACCTGTCGTCCTGTGAAGGCCCGGCAGGTTTTTATATTCTTATTCAGTCCAGAATCTTACGGATGGTAAGACGGTTTTCACCATTGAGGTATTTATAGCTCATAAAATCCGAGTATTTCCGCACAAGGAATATGCCGAGGCCGCCGATGGAGCGTTCCTCAGCGGGTGCGGAAAGATCAGGAGACGATTTCTTGAGGGGGTCGTACGGCTTGCCGGTATCGCGGAAAGTCAGTTCGACGGTATTATTCTCCTCATCCACAGACAGATCGATCAGGACGAGCCCTGTTTTCTTTTCATAGGCATATTTGGCGATATTGATAAAGATCTCTTCTACGATCATATCCAGTTCCAGCAGCGTTTTCATGCTGCAGGGGAATGTGCTGAGATATTTGCGGATCTGTTCCTGCGCGGCGGAGAATTTCGCCGGGATCGCATCCAAAGTGATCGTAACCGGGAATGCCGCTCTATTATTACCAGTCAGCTTGCGGTCAACCATGACGCGGTTCCTTTCTTGTGACGGTTGCGCTTACAGAGGAGCTGAGTCGCTCTCCGGGGAGGCCTTCCTGTGTAAAGCAGGTGTTTTCCTGTTGATCAGGCATATTAGTATTATAGTACAGATATGGGCAAATTGTAAAATTCAGCCCCAAAAACAGATCAAAAAATAGTCAGGAATTCATTGAATTTCCTCATGGATGCCGCGGGCATCCTGCGTATATAGTGATAAATACAAGCAAAGGGGGTGTGAACAGCACCATGGGAAAAAACATTACCGATATGATCCTACAGTCTGATTTCAGCGCGGAAACAGATTTTAAGAATATCCTGAGAAAGAGACTCTTTGAAAACAAGACCGAAGTGCTCCGGTTCCATCGCTTAGGCGACGCGGATCTGGACCTGGTGTCCGCGGCCGGTGAGCCGGATCTCCTCAGACAGAAGGATCCAAAGAAAACAAACCCGGCAACTTTATGATCGGTTACCGATCAGGAGACAATGGAATGATCGAACACAAAGAAAAACAGGGATGACGCCAAAAGGCGCAGCCCTGTTTCTCTTTGTGCATTAGTTATGAGCCGTGCCCGGGATCGCGTTACACGACCGCACCGCCGATGGGGCGGATTGACAGAACGTGGCAGCAGCCGGGTGCGATCGCGCCTTCGACGGTCGCCTTAAAGGAATCCAGCATATCCAGCGGCACGAAAGCCTGCACGGTGCCGGCAAAGCCGCCGCCGTGGACGCGGAATGCGCCGCGGCCGTCCAAAAGGACATCGCAGAGGGAGAGCGCTACACCGACCGCCTGATTGGCGACAGCGCCTTCCACGGAAATGTTCTGCAGATACATATAGGAAGATTCGCCGGAAGCTTTCACAAGTCCGAGGAAGGTGTCAAAATCGCCCGCTTTGAGCACGGCCGCCTCTTTCTGGGCGCGCTCGTTGTCCAGAACGAAGTGCATGGCGCGCAGGAACGCGCGGTCACCGCAGGCTTTACGGATCGCCGCTGTGTTCGCGATCAGCTGTTCTTTTGTGATGCCGCGAAGATGTGTCTTGCCAAAAGTGGCGGCGACAGCCTTCATTTCTTTCGGAATACCCGCATAGGCGTCCGTCAGATCAGCATGGCTGCTCTTGGAATCGATGATGCAGAGCGCATACCCCTCGCCTGTCAGATCAAGGTTGATCTTTTCAACGAGCGGATTCTCGGGATCGCCGAAGTCGATGGCGACAACGCCGCCGACAGAGGAAGCGGACTGGTCCATCAGGCCGCTCGGCTTGCCAAAATACTGATTCTCCGTGATCTGTCCCATCTTGGCGATCTCCACCGCGTCAAAGACATTTCCGCAGAACAGGTCGTTCAGGATCACGCCCATGAGCGTCTCAAACGCCGCGGAGGAGGAGAGGCCCGAACCGCCAAGGACGTTGCTCGTGCAGTAGACGTCAATACCCTTTACCGCATATCCTTTCTGTACGGCAAGAGCTGCCATGCCGCGGATCAGGGCGAGGGTGGATTCTTTCTCTTCTTCTACGGGCGTGAGCACGGAGAGATCCGCCTCGATCATACCATAGCCCTCGGAATAGAAACGGATCTTGTCCGTTCCGTTGGGAGCGGCGGCTGCGATAGCGTCAAGATTGACGCTGGCTGCAAGTACACAGCCGTACTGGTGATCGGTGTGGTTGCCGCCGATCTCGGTGCGGCCGGGCGCCGAGTAGAGTCCGATCTCAGCCTCCGCGTTTGCCGGGAAAGTGGAAATAAAGCCGCGGATGACTTTGGCAAAACGATCCGCATAGTCCTGCGCCTTCTTTTCGTCGCATCCGTAGATCTCAATCATGCGGGCGTTAAGCGCACCGCCCTGCAGTTCCTCAAGATAAGCAGTTGTTTTTTTCATGAATATACAGCCTCCTGTCAGCGTTCTCATGGTGGGTCGTGGATATTACCGGTTCATGTCGATCTCTGATTGCTATTCTGGTTACTATTCTGATTGCTATTCTGATTACTATTCTGATTACTATTCTGATTACTATTCTTAGTATACCTTTTTTTGCGGTCTTTTAAAACAGCGAAATGTGGTTTGTGGGAAGTGTCCCATGTAAGTATGTATACAAAGTTCGATCAGTCCTGCTTCCGTTGCCGGTAAACTTTCGGAGAAACGCCGTATTTGCTCTTAAAGCAGCGCGTAAAGTAGGAAGCGCTCTCGAAGCCGCACTTTGCAGCGATCTCACTGACGGTATCCGTGTCTTCTTTTAAGAGATAGGAGGCATAGCGAAGGCGGTAATCCGTCAGATATTCGACAAACGTCACACCGAGCTCCTTTTTAAAGATGCGCATGAAGTGGGCGTCGCTGTAATCGATGCGCTTGGCCACATTGCGGACGGTGAGCGGCTCTGCAAAATGGGTCTTCACATAGATGAGTACCTGTTTGATGGCGTCTTCGTAAGGAGAGGGCGAAAGATTTTCCCTGTTGTTCCTGTGAGTGTAGAGAGAGTAAAGAAGCAGGTACAGGTTGCTGCGGACGATCAGGGAGTAACCGTCCTGCTTTTTGTCGCAGGCTTTGTCCGCGGCGTCAAGCGCGGCGGAGACCTCGTCATGGAATATGGTGCCCGTATGGATTGGGCGAGGGAAGCGCAGAGTCCCCTTCCGAAGGGGGGTGAGCACATAGCGCTCTGCCCAGTCATTATCGACCTGGTTGTCCAGAAGCTTCAGAGAGAAGATAATGTTCTCGTATTCCATACGAACATTGGGGGTGCCGTCGATAGCATGGAGTTCTCCGGGCAGGATCGGCATGATCGAACCGGCCTGGACGGGATACTTCCTGGAGCCGGCGGTCACTACGCCGCTCCCTTTTTTGACATAGATGATCTCCATCTGATCGTGCCAATGCGGGTCAACCCTGTCAAAATCCTGCGGGATCGTACACAGGTAGGTGTTGTAGGCGAAGCCCGGCTGCTCGTGCAGCAGGGTCTCTTTGTATTGGGAATATTTTTCTAAATCCATAAGTAATTCCTTTCGGAGAGCGTTGCAACTTGGCTCAAACGAGCGCGAAAAGGAACAGAATTCGCTATAGTTTTCTCGATATATCAGTATTGTATCATTTTTTGCTGTAATTTTGAATGAAAAATGCAATTAAAATCATTATAATACATGTTGTTGAGAATGATAGAAGACAACACAGCGCAAAGCGCCCTAAAATGCATGATTTTAAGTGCAGGACATTACATGGAGGACATTATGTATAACAGAAAACTCAGGGAGTTCACCGGAAAAGAACTCGCAGAATGTACGATTTTGGAACTTTACAACGCGGCGCTTGCCCTGACGCAGGACGCATGTAAAGACAGGGGCTACAACAGCGGCAGGAAAAAACTTTACTACATCTCTGCGGAATTCCTGATCGGAAAGCTCCTGAGCAACAACCTTATCAACCTCGGCCTGTATGATGAGGTGAGGGCGGAACTGGCGGCAGCCGGCAGGGACATCACGGAACTCGAAGAGTTCGAGTACGAGCCCTCCTTAGGAAACGGCGGACTCGGAAGGCTTGCCGCCTGTTTCATTGACAGTCTCGCAACACTGGGCCTTCCTGCTGACGGCGTGGGCCTCGCCTATCACTGCGGTCTGTTCAAACAGTCTTTTGAAGACAACAAACAGCACGCGCGCCCCGATTACTGGCGCAAATGGGGTACGACCAGCTGGATGCGCAGGACTGACAAGCACTACAAAGTGCAGTGCGGCGATCTCGAGCTCACCTCTACGATGTACGAGATCGACGTGACCGGATACGGTAGCAAATGCGGACGCCTGCGCCTGTTCGACCTCGACAGCGTAGACGAAAGGCTGATCGGCTCCGGTATCGCTTTTGACAAAAAAGAGATCGCGAAGAACCTCACCCTCTTCCTGTACCCTGATGACAGCGACGATGCCGGCAGAATGCTCCGCGTTTATCAGGAATACTTTATGGTGAGCTGCGCAGCGCAGCTGATCCTGGAAGAGTGCACAGCCCGCGGCAGCAATCTCCACGACCTCGCAGACTACGCGGCGATCCAGATCAACGACACGCATCCCTCTCTGGTCATTCCGGAGCTTGTGCGTCTTCTGACCGAAAAGGGAATCGAGGAAAAAGAGGCGTATCAGATCGTGACCGACGTTTGCGCCTACACAAATCATACCATCATGGCCGAAGCGCTTGAGAAGTGGCCTAAGCACTTCTTTAAGGCCGCCGTTCCGCACCTGATGCCGATCATTAAGAGAATGAGCGATGCCATCGGGGCAAAATACAGTGACCCGTCCTTACAGATCATTGATGGATACGGCACCGTGCACATGGCGCGCCTTGATATCCACTACAGCCATTCTGTAAACGGCGTCGCGTGGCTCCATACGGAGATCCTCAAGAAGAAGGAGCTGAATAAGTTCTACCAGATATATCCGGACAAGTTTAACAACAAGACCAACGGCATTACGTTCCGCAGATGGGTCGTTGAGTGCAATCCGGAGCTCACGGAACTGATCAGCGAAAAGATAGGCGAAGAGTGGAAGACCGATGCGGTACAGCTGGAAAAGCTTCTTCCCTGGGCGGAAGATCCGGCTTTCCTTCAGTGCATCCTGAACAGAAAGAATACGGAAAAACGCAAGTTTGCCGAGTGGCTCGAGCACTACCAGGGAGCCCGCGTGGATCCCGAGTCCGTATACGACGTTCAGATCAAGCGGCTCCACGAGTACAAGAGACAGCAGCTCAACCTTCTGTGGGCGATCGATCAGTATCTGCTGATCAAGGGCGGTTACAGGCCCCGCAGGCCGATTACAGTATTCTTTGGCGCAAAGGCGGCTCCCGCATATGTGACTGCAAAGAATATCATTCACGCGATCCTTTCGTTCGGCCAGATCGTGAACAACGATCCTGACGTTTGTCCGTTCCTCAAGGTCGTCATGCTCCGCAACTACAATGTCACTATGGCGGAGAAGCTGATCCCCGCATCAGACATCTCTGAGCAGATATCTCTTGCGTCCAAAGAGGCGAGCGGTACAGGAAACATGAAGTTCATGCTCAACGGCGCGGTGACTCTCGGCACGATGGACGGCGCCAACGTGGAGATCGCGCAGCTTGTTGGTGAGGACAGTATTTTCACTTTCGGGCAGTCCTCCAGGGAGGTCATCGGACATTACGAGAAGATGGACTATGTGGCCAGAGAGTACTTCAACAAAGATGAGAAGCTCCGCGCGGCGGTCAACTTCCTCGTCAGCGACAAAATGTGCGAAGCCGGCGACAAGAAGCTTTTAGGACAGCTGTATGACGAGCTTGTGGGCAAGGACTGGTTCATGACATTCCTTGATTTCAGAAGCTATTGCAAAGAAAAAGACAGGATCCTGGAAGCGTATGAAGACAGGATGAGCTGGGCAAAGAAGATGGCAGTGAACATCGCAAAGGCCGGATATTTCTCCTCCGACAGGACCATCGCGCAGTACAACGATGAGATCTGGCATCTTGAGAAGGATTGCTGAAAGACGGAAAATGCGAAATGCGCTCTTTATACAAGAGCGCATTTTTTCTGCTCTGTTCCCCAAATGGCCCAAGCCGGCTGTTTGCGGCAACTTTTCTTGGATACTGATCTGACAGAGTATTATAATCGGGTTTGTCTGAAATATGCAAAGACAACAGGGGGTAATACTTTGAAAAAGCTGTATTTTGACGAAAAGAAGAGCTACAGAGAGGAAACGGGTAAAGAACTTCTCGCTTTGACCATGGCCATGCTCTTGGCAGCAGTCACGTTTTTGGCGGCAGTCCCTCTTCCCGCGGAGGCGGCGACAGACTCCATGAAGATCGTCGCGATCGACCTTCTCGGCGCCAATACCGGAGAAGCGACGATGATCTCCGACGGGTCCGGAAAATCGCTGCTCGTGGACAGCGGGGATAACCATAATGACAGTATCTTTGACTGGTTGAACGCAAACGGATATAAGAACAAGAAATTCGATACCCTTGTCACGCACTGGCATGATGATCATGCAGGCAACACGGCAGAGATCATCCGTAAATACAGAGTCGGAACGGTCTACATTCCCGGGTCGAGCTATCTGGACCAATCTGAAAACAGGGGCTATTACGCATACGAGAAGACTTACGCGAAGGATGTGCTGAAGGCGGCCAAAGAGCGCGGCACAAAAATTGTCTATCTCAAAAAGGGACAGACCATCAGCGTCGGTACCGTAAAAGGCAAGGTGGTGTACTGCTGCGGCAGTCCGTATAAGGAGAACTGGTATCCCGTGCAGTTTATCAACAACCAGTCAGCTGTCATTATGTTCAGCGGCGGCGGATCGAAGCTCCTCATGGCCGGAGATATCCAGGCGCAGGCGGAAAAGAGGATCCTGAACGAAGGTACCGATATCAAGGCAGATATCTTTAAGCTCAGCCATCATGGCTACGACAGATCAAATACCTAGAGCTTTCTCCGGGCAGTGGATCCGACGTATTCGTGGTTTACCTGCTATCAGGCTTCGCCGGGCAAGAATTCGGTGTCCGATGTCAATGACAGCGTATCCAGGATGGGGGAGATCGCGAACGTATTTGACACGAGATACAATGGCACGATCCGGTATACGTGTAAGGGCGGAGAGATCAAAGTCACGGCGGAGCGGAATACGGTCAAGATGTACCAGCGGCTGATCAACAAGACGAGCGGGAGTACAAGAAAGGCCGCGTATACCTTTAATAAGGCCTGCGACGTCCACATTACAGCCAAAGTCCTGAACCCGGACAAGTATTATAACCGGCAGCTCAATGCGAATGGCTCGGCTTTCACCGGATCGTGGGAGAAGAGGGGAGACCACTATTACCTCAAAAAAGGGAAGATCTATGCCATCAATACCTTTGCCGTCAAAAATGGAGAAGTATACTATTTTGACTGCTACGGCAGAAGACAGAGGGCGTTCACCGCAGCATACGGGAGGACGTATTACTTCGCGCCCCACAGGGTGAGGGGCTGGAAGACGATTGGCGGCAAACTATACTATTTTGGGACAAACGGTAAGATGAAGACCGGTTTCTTTGAAGTCGGCGGTAAGACTTACTATGCGTATGAAGATGGTTCGCTTGCAACCGGCAAAGTGGTGATCGACGGCGTTGAGTACATTTTTGACACGCTCGAGAACGGCTGCGCACTCCTGTCTTTCGGGAATGTGCCGGAAGAGAACTCAGCGGCGGTAGAGACCGAAGCGGCGCAGGAGGATGAGAATGCCGGAATGGGAACCGACATCCCAACCGCGAATGAGGGCGGAGAAGATCCGGACAGCGGCAGTACGTTGGACGACGGCAGCACTGCAGACGACGGCAGCACTGCAGAAGAAGGCGCGCCTTTAGAAGAACCTGGGACGGGCGGAAGCACAGAAGAGCCTGGCGGACTTTTGGAAGGCGGAGGCGGCGAAGGCGGCAGCACAGAGGGAAACACAGAGGAAGAGAACTTGCCCGGGGAAGGCACTGCAACAAGCGGCAGCACGGAAGAAGGCAATGAGCCTGCCGATGGGACTGCCGGTGATGCGGACGGCACAGGTTCTGCAGAGAATAGTACGGTCGATAAGGGATTCCCCGCGGAAAACTATCCGGAAAGCGATAATACAGGGAATGAGATACTATAGAGAATAAAACAGCCCCTGCGGAGAATGCCTTCGCAGGGGCTGTTTGACAGATATTATACGGATCACTTTATGTGGATCACTTTATTTAAATCACTGGATGAATGCGTTGATCACGCCGTCGAAGGCCTCGATCTTTCGAATGAACTCTGCGTGGTCGACTTCGCCGTAAGGCCTGAGAGAGACAAATGCGGAGTATACTTTGGCGCCGGTATCATCCCGCTCGCCCTCGATCTGGAGCCCTCTGATCATGATATTCCGGTCTTTGCAGTACCGGAGGATTTGATCCAGGGTTTCTTTTTTGAGGTAGTTGATGATGCATTTAAACGTCTTGTAGCGCCTGATCCGGACCTTGCTCATAACCGACTCGCAGAACAGGATCGCAAGCGTACCGGCGATGGCTCCCTCGTAGAAGCCGGCACCGATGGACAGTCCGACAATGCCGGTCGCCCAAAGACCTGCCGCGGTGGTCAGTCCCTTGACGGTTGTGTGGCCTGTCTTGATGATCGTTCCGGCACCGATGAAGCCCAGCCCGGTGATAACCTGGGCGCCGAGGCGGCTCATATCCGTCGGCAGGGACATTACGAGGTAGATGTAGTGTCCCAGGAGCGATGCGGTCGTTGCGCCGACTATGATCAGGATGTGGGTGCGGAAACCGGCGGGACGGTTCTTCATGGAACGCTCCATGCCGATCAGGCCGCCGCACACGACGGCGAGGACCATGCGGAATAGGATGGTCAGAGTGTTGATATTTCTAAGGCCGTTGAAAACAGAGAGCACGGGGAACCTCCTTATTATTACGCAATAGTATTACGCGATCAGTTCATGGATGGTATGCACGCAGGACATCTCCGCTATGGTCGAGAGCATACCGGAGTGCGACGCATTGCCCTTTCCCATCTTAATGACGATCACGGCGGCGGGATACTTATTACCTTCCCGCTTCGTCCGCTCCACATCGATGTCATAGACTGTCGCGCGCTCCTCTTTGATCTTATCCGTGATATCGTCGAGATTTTCGATCGAAGCAAACTCCACATAGAGCGTCATATTGCGGAGCCTCCGCTTAAACGCGTTTTCGAGCGGATACATGACGTCGAGAACAACGATCAGGATAACGAGGACGATGATCACGCAGGAGTAAAGGCCCGCACCTGCGGCCATGCCCATGCAGACCGAGGTGAACAGGCCGGCAGCAGTGGTGAGACCGGAAACCTGCTGATGGCCGGCCGACAGGATCGTCCCTGCGGCGAGGAAACCGATGCCGCTGATGACCTGCGCCGCGTAGCGGGAGGCATCGAATTTCATTCCGACGATCTCCACGAAAGGCGCCCACTGTCCGGTCATCATCTCGTACTCATAACAGGTGAGAAGGACCGCCAGCGATGCCCCCAAAGCAGTCAGCATATAGGTGCGCAGCCCGGCGTTTTGCTTTTTACGGGAGCGGCCAAGACCCACGACGCCGCCGCAGGCGGCAGCCAGAGCGAGGCGGAGGAAGATCGAGACGATAGTAAATTGTCCCAGGTATTCAGACATAGCGGCCATAATACGTCCTTTCTGAATGAAAAAGTATTGGGATTGTAAAGAATAGGATAAGAATAGGTCAAAACAGTGAAAAACCACTTTAAAAACATTATAATAAACACATAGGTTACACGCAACGAGAGGTTTGCGTTATTTGTGCAGGATCCGTGCACAGGCGTATGCTTGCCGGAGGGAAGGCGGACAGGATGGACGACAGAGATGATAGAAGGCTCGAAGACCTGCCGGATGGGCTGCCGGACGGGCAGCAGAAGGAAAAGCCGGAAGAACTGCCGGAAGTCCCGGTCATGACCGGGAGCGGAGAGCAGGCGGATACAACAAAAAAAGACGGAACTGACGAAAAGGAGGAGACAGAAAAAGAGCGGGCTCGCGCCGCGAGGAGACGACGCCGCAGGAGCAGGGCGAGAAGGGAACGGGAACGGCAGATCCGGCTTCAGAGGACGCTGCTGATCATCGGAGCGCTCTTTATGGTCCTTTTGATCGGGTCGTGGATCGCAAAGCGAAAAGAGGCGGCTGAAAAAGCGGCAGAGAAGCGGGCTGAGGAGAAACTTAAGGAGGAAGAAGAAGAACTCCTGTCGGACAGTGTCCTTCAGTACCGGGATTTAGTGGAATACTATGCCGAGGAAGAGGGTATCGAGGAATATGTGCCCGTGCTTCTTGCGATCATGGAAGCGGAAACGAAGGGAGAGCGGGACGACGTCATGCAGTCGAGCGAATCGGCGGGCCTTGAACCGAATACGTTGGGACCGGAGGATTCGATCGCGCAGGCCTGCGATTATTTCAGGGGGCTGGTAGATCGGGCCGAGGACCTTGGATGCGACAAAAAGACCATCATTCAGGCCTATAACTATGGGCCCGGCTATATGTACTATGTGGCAGAACGCGGAGGAAAGCATTCTTTTGACCTGGCAGTGGAGTACGCGGAGAAGATGTCTGATGGAAGGACTGCCAGATACACGCATTACATCGCGGACGACAACGGCAACTGGATGTATCTGTACGGGAATATGTACTATGTAAAACTCGTCGAACAGTATCTGCCGGAATGATCCGCGGGGACAGTTCATTTGTGTATTATTAGCAGGAATCAGCTGCGTTGTTCTATTGTTTTGTGCTATTAATACAGCAAAATGGTAACAGCACTTGACATGGATTTTTTTGTCTGTGATAATTATTTTGTATTGTTGCGCAAATAACCCCGCATCGCATCTGGAGCTTGTTTTTGAACGACATATGCAATATTTGACGCATCATACAGAGAGCTTTTCTGAGCTGTGTTCAACATCAGGGAATGATTACAAAAAGGGAGGAAATCTATGGGAACTATTAAAAAATGGCTGAATTCCAGTGGGATGGCAGCCATCGTTTTTATGGCTGTTGTCGGCTTCGTGCTGTCGATGGTCCTTTCCGTTTTCTTTACAAGCGGAGCGTCTTCGCCTGTAAGCGAGGATGTGGAAGGTGCGTTTAAGACCGGTTCGTATTCAGCGTCAGCGGACGGATTCGGTGGACCGGTGGATGTAACTGTCGAGATCGGAAGCAACGGTGGAATTACCGACCTCAAGATCACGGGCGACAGTGAGACTCCCGATATTGGCGGAGCAGCAATCCCTGTACTGAAAAATGCAATCCTGACGAGCCAGAGCGCAGATGTGGACGGCGTATCCGGCGCGACTTTCACGAGTAGTGCTGTAAAGACGGCAGTTGCCAAGGCTCTTGCTGAGGCGGGCGGAGAAGAAGTTACATCCGGCCCCAGTGCTGCAGACGGAAATCTTTTCATTCCGGGCACCTATACAGAGACGGCCACCGGATTCGGCGGCGAGGTCTCGGTGACAGCAACTGTTTCTGAAAACAAGATCGAAGATGTGCAGATCGTTGGCGACCACGAGACAGAGAATATCGGTACTTTCGCAGTGGATATGCTCGGCGAAAGGATCCTTGCCGCACAGAGCCCTAACGTGGATGCTCTCACCGGCGCGACTGTTACCAGCAATGCTATTCTCGGTGCACTGAAGAAAGCGCTCGCTGCTGCAGGTGCGGATTCGAGCAAGTTCCCCGCAGCAGAGGATAAATCCAACAATCTTAAGTCATATGAAGAGCTGGAAACCGATATCGTGATCATCGGTGCCGGCGGTGCCGGTATGACGGCGGCGATCAATGCAACACAGGCAGGTAAAGACGTCATTCTTCTGGAGAGGATGCCCTATGCAGGCGGTAATACGACAAAGGCCACTGGCGGTATGAATGCTGCAGAGACCCATTACCAGGCTGAGCAGGGAATCGCGGACAGTGTTGACCAGTTTGTGGAAGACACCATGAAAGGCGGACACGATATCAACGATAAAGATCTTGTCACCATTATGGCGAAGAACTCGGCGGCCGGTATCGACTGGCTGGATTCCATCGGCGCTCCTCTTCCGAAGATCTCCTTCTCCGGCGGTGCGACCAACCAGAGAATCCATGCTCCTGAGGATGGATCCGGCGTCGGCGCGTTCCTTGTGACGGCAATGATCAAGAAAATGAATGAACTCGGTATCAAAGTCATGTACAACACCAAAGCTACAGACATTATGTCTCTGGAAGGCGTTGTAGACGGCGTTATGGCTGAAGGCGAAGATGCATATTACACGATCAAGGCTAAGGCAGTGATCCTTGCCACCGGCGGTTTCGGAAACAACCAGGAAATGATCGTAAGATACCGTGAAGACCTCAAGGGTACGGTAACGACCAGTGCTCCCGGAATCATGGGCGATGGCATCACGATGGCGCAGGCAGTCGGTGCAGGGCTTGTTGATATCGAGCAGATCCAGCTTCATCCGACCGTTGAGCAGAAGACCAGCATGCTGATCACAGAGAGTGTCCGTGGCGACGGCGCGATCCTGGTCAATCAGGAAGGAAAACGGTTCACGAACGAGCTCCTCACACGTGACGTTGTTTCTGCAGCGGAACTGGAACAGACCGGCAGTTACGCGTACATTATCTTCGACCAGAAACTTCGCGAAGGCCTGAAAGCTACCGAGAAGTATGTTTCTACCGGCATTACGGTTCAGGGCGATACGATCGAGGATCTCGCTTCAAAGATCGACGTAGATCCTGCGACCCTCGCAGAGACGCTGAGTACCTGGAACAAGTATGTCGCGGATCAGAATGACGCTGATTTCGGACGTACGACCGGTATGAACAATGATCTGAGCACTGCTCCTTACTACGCGATCAAGATCGCTCCCGGAATCCATCACACTATGGGCGGTGTCCATATTAACACGTCGGCAGAAGTCATCGACACCAACGGCAACGCGATCCCCGGCCTCTTTGCAGCCGGCGAAGTTTGTGGCGGCGTCCACGGCGGCAACCGCCTCGGCGGCAACGCAGTTGCTGATATCGTAGTCTTTGGCCGTATCGCCAGCGCCAGTGCTGTCGAATACTGCGACAAGTAATCCTAATCCTCGTAAGATGTAGAAAAAGGAATCAGATCAGGGGGGAGAGAATCCCCCCTGATTTTTTACCGGAAAGAGACACTATCCATGATCAAATCCTTGCGAAAAGCGGATTTCCTGCTCTTCTTCTTTTTTCTGGCAGTAGCAGCTTTGATCGCTCTCGTGCCGCTGCTGCGATCCTCCGGCGACGAACAGACGGTGAGGATCATAAGCGGAGGAGAAGTGGTCGGCATGTATCCGCTGAATAAAGATATCGAGATTGAGGTCAGCCGCGACGGACACCTCAACATCGTTTCCATAGAGGGCAATAAAGTTGTCATGAAGTATTCTGACTGCAGGAACCAGGTCTGCGTCCATACCGGAGAGATCTCACAGGCAGGAGAAATGATCGTCTGCCTGCCGAACTATGTGATCGTTGAGATCATTGGCAAGAAAGAAGGAGGTGGGGAAGATGACAACACCGTCGACGTCATCGTCAAATGAACGTCCTGTCGCGCGCAGAGTAGCTCTGACAGGGCTTCTGGCCGCCCTCGCCCTGATCTTCTCCTATGTGGAAGTCTTGTTTCCCTTTAATGCGGGAATACCGGGCGTCAAGCTTGGCCTCGCCAATCTTGTTCCTCTGATCATCATGTACCGATTAGACGCGCGGTATGCGTTCGCAGCGAATATGATCCGAGTGCTGCTTGCGGGGCTTCTTTTCAGCGGCTTGTTTGCAGCTCTCTATTCGCTTGCGGGCAGCTGCGTCAGTTTTCTTGTCATGGTGATTCTCAAAGAAACAGACAGGTTCTCTATTATCGGAGTGAGTATGGGAGGGGGCGTCTTTCACAATCTGGGACAGCTTTGCGTTGCCATGGTCGCGATATCCGGTCCGCAGCTCATCCATTATATGCCGGTCCTGATCATCTCCGGAATGATTGCCGGTATTATCGTAGGGATTGGAGCGTTCGTCCTTCTCGACAGGCTTCCGGCGAAGCTGTTCCTGTGACAGAAATGACAGTGATAGTGTAATGACAATGACAGTAATGACTGTGGATGATCCGGGATCCGGAAAAGCAAACAATAAAAGATCCGGGGAGCAAAAGCTCCCCGGATCTTTTGGCTTGAATGGATACTCACAGCCTGAGCGTAGATACTATCATGCTTTCTCTGCTGCAGCTTTTTCGGCCGCCGCTTTCTTGGCTGCTGCAGCTTCAAGAGCCGCCTGTTTCCTTTTCTCTGCTTCTTTAGCTTCCATTGCAGCAACACTCTTCTTGATCTTTTCGAGTTGCTCCGGCGTATGGAACATATCCTGGATTGCGCCGGTAGGGCACTTCACTACGCACATGCCGCAGCTCTTGCACTTTTCGTGATCGATCACACTGACATTGTTCTCAATCGTGATAGCGCCGAACTTGCACGTTCTTGCGCAAATTCCGCAGCCGATGCAGGCGACAGCGCAGCTCTTCTTGGCGTCAGCGCCCTTCTGGGTGTTGTGGCAGCGGACAATGATCTTGGATTTTGCCTCGGGAACAAGCTTGATCAGTTTGTTCGGGCACGCCTTGACGCAGGCGCTGCAGCTGGTGCACTTGCTGCGATCAACTACTGCGACACCTTTGATCACGTGGATCGCGTCAAAATCGCAGGCAGCTTCGCAGTCGCCCAGACCCAGGCAGCCGTTCGGGCAGGCCTTGGAGCCGCCGAAGACTGTTTTTGCAGCTTTACAGGTCTTGATGTCCGAATATTCAAACAGCTGTTTTGCATTGTTCGTCGTGCCGTTGCACATGACGAAGGCGACCTCTTTCTCCATGCCATCTGCGCTCTTGCCGAGGATCTCGGCGAGCTTTTCTGCACAGGAGGGACCACCTACCGCACACTTGGTGCAGGGGACACCGTCCGGATCGTCCGTCAGCGCGTGTGCGTAGTCATCGCAGCCGGCATAGCCGCATCCGCCGCAGTTCGCACCGGGCAGTTCCGCGCGGAGTTTCAGATAGGTCTCATCTTCCTGAATATAGAAGACCTTAGAGGCATACGCAAGGATGACGGAAGCGATCAGACCTACGGAAAAAACCAGGACAATCGGTATTAACATCTCACTCATCTGTTGACCTCCTTCCTTACGAGAACATACCGCCGAATCCCATGAAACTCAAGGCCATGATCGCTGCGGCAAGCAGGACGATCGGTACGCCTCTGAACGACTCGGGAATGCGGCTCTGGTCTTCAAGTTTGCCGCGTACGCCCGCCATGAGGAGCATGGCGAAAAGGAAACCGATTCCAGCGCCGAACGCGTTGAACAGGGACTCAGGGTAGTTGAGATCTTTGTCGATGTTGCTGATGCAGACACCGAGGACGGCACAGTTCGTTGTGATCAGAGGGAGGAAGACACCGAGAGACTTGTAAAGTCCGACCATATTTTTCTTCATGAACATCTCGATCAGCTGCACAAGAGCTGCGATGACGAGAATGAAGACGACGGTCTGCAGGTATCCGATCCCGAATTTGTTAAGAAGCTGCTGGATCGGCCATGTTACGGCGGTCGCCAGCGTCATAACAAACGTAACGGCGATTCCCATGCCGGTCGCGCTGTTCTTGTCCTTGGAAACGCCAAGGAAAGGACAAATGCCCAGGAACTGCGCCAGAGGGTAGTTGTTGACAAGGACCATGCTGACGATAATGATCAAATATTTACCCATGGATTATGCCACCTCCTCTTTTGCGCATCCGCTTCCGTCGACACACGAATCCTGCATCGCACAGTCGCTGCAGCCGAAGCTCTTCTTGATCTTGCTCTTGTCTTTTGTCATATAGTGGACGAAGGCCATGACGAAAGAGTAAACAGCAAAACCGCCGGGGACGAGCGTCATGACGCTCATGCCGGGCATAACGTTGGAGAGGATCGGAATACCGCACAGAGTGCCGGCACCGGTGAGCTCGCGGATGCCGCCCATCACGACCAGCGTCAGAGTGAATCCAAGTCCCATTCCGATTCCGTCAAGCGCGGAATCGATGGCGGAGTTCTTGTTGGCGAACATTTCCGCGCGGCCCAGGATGATGCAGTTAACAACGATCAGGGGCAGATACAGGCCAAGGGACTCGTCCAGAGCCGGAGCAAACGCCTTGACGACCAACTGCACGATCGTGACAAAGCCCGCGATGACTGTGATATAGCAGGGAATACGGACATTGTCGGGGATGATCTTGCGGAGGAGCGAAATAACGATGTTGGAGCAGATCAGAACTGCCATGGCGGAAACGCCCATTCCGAAGCCGTTCGTGACAGAAGTCGTTACGGCGAGGGTCGGGCACGTTCCGAGGACCAGCACCAGCACCGGATTCTCCTTGATAAGACCATTGGTCAAAATAGAGAGTTTACTTTTGTTTTCCATTACTTAGCACCTCCCATCGCTGCAAACTGGCTAAGGGCAGCATCTACGCCGGCATGAATTGCCTGTCCGGTGACAGACGCGCCGGAGATGCATGCAAAGGTGCCTCCGGACGCGAGTTCCGCGGACTCTTTTTTGACATCAGCCGCGCTCGTCAGTGAGGCGATCCCGCTGTACTGAGCCAGGTAATCGGGCTCGAAGTTCTTGGTGCCGACGCCGGGGGTGTCCGCGTGTACGGTGACCTTAACGCCGGTGACCGCGCCTTCCGCATTTACGCCGACCATCATGGTCAGAGCTCCGCCGAAGGAAGTTGTGTTGACGGTCATTACATAGCCTGCGCCATTGGTCGCCGCGAAGACTTCCTCGACGACCGCCTTGCCGTCCGAGCTCTTCGCTCCGGTCTCGGCTGTGATCGCTTCATCCTGTGTGAAGTCGTCCGCCTCGGACAGGACCTCTTTTCTGGCTGCAACCGCAACTCTGTTCTGGTTCTCGACAATGATCGGGTTCGCGATCTTATACGTTAATGCCAGCGCAAAAGATACGACCAGGCAGATGCAGCTGAGCACGATGACGGGGGCTGCAAATTGATTCTTCGAAGTATTCATCACATGCCCTCCTTATGCTTTTTTCTCTGCTGCCGCCGCGGCTGCTTCCTTTTTGCGTTTGCTGATCCCGTAGAATCTGTCCTCTGCAAACGAATCCAGGTGAGGAGTCATGATATTCATGAACAGGATCGCAAAGGAAACGCCTTCGGGATAAGAGCAGAACAGGCGGATGATCATGGTTACAAGGCCGCAGCCGATTCCAAACAATACTTTGCCCAGATCCATGACCGGTGATGTTACATAGTCTGTCGCGCAGAAGACCGCGCCGAACATTACGCCGCCCGCAAATACATGGAAGCAAGCCATGTACAGAGGAGACATGCCGTCGGGAGCATTTCCGCTTACTGCGTAATAGATGAGCGAAAACAGAAATACAGTGCCGACAAACGAAACCGGGATGATCGGGGAGATGATCTTCATGGCGATCAGGAAGATAGCGCCGATCAGGATGGCGAGTGCGCAGGTCTCACCCATTGCGCCGCCGATGTTGCCAAGAAAGATGTCCCTGAGAGACGGAGCCGTGGCAAGACTGCCTTCCGCGAGTTTCGCGAGGGGAGTAGCTCCGGTCATGATCTCGATCTCTGCCCTCTGGAACCTTGTCGTAGGCCATGTGGACATATAGGAGGTGAAGGATACCAACAGGGTGATACGTGCGACGATCGCCGGATTCGCGAAGTTCCTTCCCAGACCGCCGAAGATCTGCTTGACAACGATGATCGCAACAAAGCTGCCGAGGATGCAGATCAGGATCGGCATGAAAGCAGGGTAATCAATGCCACCAAGATGGGTCAGGTTCGCGGGCAGGTTCAGCGCGAGGATCAGACCTGTCACAAGAGCGCTTCCATCGCGCACAGTGTTGGCCTTTCCCAGAAGCCTCTCATAGATCCACTCGAAGAATACGCAGGAGATCATGCAGACCAGGATGATTATAAGAGCGGGAATGCCAAAATAGACGATACTCATAAGCGCGGCAGGGAAAAGTGCAGCCACGACATACAGCATTGTTTTGGTCGTATCCAGGCTCGTCACCAGATGCGGCGAGGAGGATACGGTCAGATTATCATAACGTATTTTATTACTTTCCATTGGTGCTCGCCTCCCTTACCATTGCCTTGCCCAGCTTGTTCATAAAGGCCAGCGGACGGTGTGCGGGGCAGACAAACGAACAGCTGCCGCATTCCATGCACTGCATGACCTTGAGGTCATTGAGCCTTTCCACATTGCCGGCTGCATACGCGTCCGCGAATCCGGTGGGCAGAAGACCGAACGGACAAGCCTTATGGCATCTGCCGCAATTGATGCAGGCGGTCTCCTCGGGGATCCAGGCCTGTTCCTTGGAAAATGCAAGGATCGCGTTGTTGCCCTTGACGATCGGCATGCTGTCGGAGAAGATCGCACGTCCCATCATGGGTCCGCCCATAAGGATCTTCGTCGGAGGTGTCTTGTATCCGCCGCAGAAATCGATAACATCGTAGACCGGTGTCCCGATAGCTGCGATGATGTTCTTGGGCTCTGATACGGCATCGCCGTCGACCGTCATGCGCTTTTTGATAAGCGGAATGCCATCCTTCAGGTACTGTCCCAAAAACGCGATGGAGGTCACGTTGGAGACGATACATCCCAGATCGGCGGGAAGAACGCCCGCGTCACAGGTCTTGCCGGTAACTTCGTAGATCAGCACGCGCTCCGCACCCTTGGGATAGCTCGCCTTCAGGGGGAAGGTGTGCATGCTGCTAAGTCCCTGCTCGGCAAACATTTTGTTGAAGTTTTCGATAGCATCCGGCTTGTTGTCCTCAATACCGATGTAGCACTCATCGAGTTCGAGGTATTTCATGACGGCAAGAGCGCCGTCGATTACGTTCTGGGCATCCTCCAGCATTGTCCTGTGGTCGGAAGTGATAAAAGGCTCACACTCCGCGCCGTTGATGAGCAGGACCTTGACCCCGTCCATGTTCCTCGGATTAAACTTCAGCCATGTAGGGAATGTTGCGCCGCCCAGGCCGACGAGACCGCTCGCTTTGACGGCATCCACAAATTCCTTGTGGTTTGTGACCGTCGGAGCCTTGATCCCCGGATCCATGGTCTGCTGTCCGTCAGACTCGATCACAACCAGCGTATCTGTACCGCCCATCGCATTTCTTATCGACTCAATTCCGGTTACTTTACCGGAGACGCTCGAATGGACGGGCACATGCAGAAACGCATCTGTGTCACCGATCTTCTGACCAACGAAGACCGTGTCCCCCTTCTTTACGAGGGGCTGACAGGGCGCACCAATGTTCTGCGACATGGAGATCCTGACGGTAGCAGGAACCGGCATGACCTCTGTCGCACATCCGGCCGTGTGCTTATGATGGCCGGCATTAATGCTGTTCAAATGCTTTGATTTGAAAAACATAGATTAGCTTCCTCCCTTTCCTTGGTTGTCAAGTATGAACACTGCCATTAGTACTTACACCCCGCAGTGAGACCTTAGGCAGAACGTTCCGTACAATCATCCGCAATGATCATCGTGAGGACGCAGAATAACTCATAAGCCGCATCCGGCACACAAAGATGCAAACGGACATAGTACAACACAGTTATTATAAACTAAAAATTCGGTTCTGTCTTTTAGAAAACGCTCTATCTGACAGGAAATTGTACTTTTTTGCACAAAAAGAGCCAGGGAAAAGATCACCTGACTCTTTGGGTACATTTTCTATGCGGTGTATATGCTTTATCGGGGAAATCTCACAACAAAACGCCTGTTTTATTCTTCGTCGTCGCTGAGCGCTTCGGTCTGTTGCACAAGGACCTTCTTGCTGTAGCTGGAGAATGCGTCTTCCACGAGCGCCGTATCGGGCTTAGGTGTGATCAGCGATACGACGGGAACGATCACAAGACCGGCCAGCATGCAGAATGCGCCTGCGTTGATCGGGGACTGGAGTGCCTTCGGAAGAGAAGAGCGCGCGAACATGTCCACCATCATAAAGATCACAGAGAAGAGGAAGCATGCCCAGCAGGAAAAACCGGAGGTCTTCTTCCAGTACAGACCATACAGGAAAGGCGCAAGGAACGCGCCCGCCATGGCACCCCAGGAGATACCCATCAGCTGTGCAATGAAGGTGACGTTGGACTTGTACTGGATCAGTGCGATGATGACGGAGATCAGGATAAAGACCACGATAAGCCAGCGCATGATCAGGAGCTGCTTCTTCTCTTCCAGTTTTTTAAAGACATGTCCCCGGATCAGATCCAGCGTAATGGTCGAGCTGGAAGTAAGGACCAGAGAGGACAGCGTGGACATAGAGGCGGAGAGCACCAGGATGACCACGACGCCGATCAGGATATCCGGAAGGCCGGAGAGCATGGTGGGAACGACGGAGTCAAAGCCGTTCGCGGCGATGTCGATCTGATCGGAGAAAAGGCGCCCGAATCCGCCGAGGAAGTAGCAGCCGCCGGCGACGACCATAGCGAACAGCGTTGAGATGATCGTGCCTCTCTCAATGGATTTCTCATTTTTGATGGCATAGAATTTTTGGACCATCTGGGGCAGTCCCCAGGTACCCAGAGAGGTCAGGATCACAACTCCGAGGAGGTTGAACGGGTCAGGACCAAAGAAGGAAGCGAACACGCCGGGCGTTGTGGAAACTGTCTCGTCACTGACTCTTGCAAGACCGTCCATAGCTGCCATCAGTCCGCCTTTGCTGCCAAGAACAGCGAGGATGACAGCCGTGATGCCTACCAGCATGATAATGCCCTGGATGAAATCGTTGATCGCAGTTGCCATGTAACCGCCAACGATGACGTAAACACCTGTGAGCACGGCCATTACGACCACGCAGATAGAGTAGTCGATATTGAAAGCCATCCCGAACAGTCTGGAAAGACCGTTGTACAGGGAAGCGGTGTAAGGGATCATAAAGATGAAAGTGATGATGGAAGCGGCGATCTTGAGACTCTCGCTTCCAAAGCGCTTACCAAAGAATTCGGGCATGGTGGCGGAATCAAGGTGCTGCGTCATTATCCTGGTGCGCCTGCCGAGGATCCTCCAGGCAAGGAGGGATCCGATGAGCGCGTTGCCGATGCCTGCCCAAGTGGCGGCAATTCCGTATTTCCAACCAAACTGACCTGCGTAACCGACGAATACGACTGCGGAAAAATAGGAGGTACCGTAAGCGAATGCTGTGAGCCAGGGACCGACAGAGCGGCCGCCGAGAACAAATCCGTTGACATCGGTCGCGGACTGTTTGCAGTAGAAACCGATGCCCACCATGATGGTGAAGAACAGCAGAAGCATCAATACCTTGATAATCATTTTCGTTACCTCCTAGAGTTGGTCGTTGTTACTGCCCGGGTAAACAGAGTGTTGTTTACCTGGGCGATTTAACACTTTAAAGTTTAGCACTTTAAAGTGCGGTTCGTCGATGTCTAAAAATTTAACACCGATTGACGGATGTGTCAATCGGTGTTAGTAAAAAAGTTTAAAAAAATTTTAGATTTACTTCTTCAGGCTGTAGGAGGTCAGGAACGTATGCCTGCCGTCCTGATATTCATAGACCCTGATCTCGCAGTTCTTCATGCGCTCCCAGTGCAGGCCGTCCGGAGCATCGTCAAGATAACCGCACAGCGCCCGCATGATGCCGCCATGGCAGGCGATAAGGACGTTGTTATACTCCTTCGTCTCCAGTTCCTTTAGAAACGAGGCGGCACGCTCCTTCATGGAATCCAGCGACTCGACGGTGTCCGGCACGGGAAAGCGCTTCGGGAACATCCAGTAGAGTGTCATAGCCGGCCCCATCAGGTAGTATTTGCACCCTTCATATTTTCCGAAATCCGTCTCGATCAGGCGCTCATCGGTGATGATCTGCGACGGATCGACATTTCCGATGATAGAACCCGTTAGCTGTGCGCGCTTTAAGGGACTCGCGTAGACGGCGTCAAAACACACATCGCCGATATTTTTTCGGGATTGTCTGGCCTGTTCGATCCCCCTTTCATTGAGGGGACAGTCGGTCAGGCCCTGCATGCGCTTATCGTGATTGAGGTCAGTCTGCCCGTGGCGGGCGATCCAGATCTTCATTGGTTTTTCCTCTGTTCGGCCGTTGGTTACTCGGAGCTCTCGGATTATTTCGGATTTTATAGAGGCGCTCTCTCATAGAACAGTATAATCCGTGAAGGGGTCTTGGGGCAATTGGCGGATGACATGTAAATAAAAAAGAACCGGAAACATCGATTAAATCAACGTTTCCGGTTGCCCCTGCCAAGTAGTCGAGGCGACGGGATTCGAACCCACGACCTCTGCGTCCCGAAGCTGAATCCGGCCTTGTCGGCCGGTGCCGTATTTTGCCAAAGTGCCTTAAACAGCCATGTTTTCCATATTTTGCCATACAGCCTGACACATAATAAACCAATATAAAACAACGTGAGGTTGAACAAAAAGTTGAACGGACTCCCTGTGAACCATGTGTTCCGAGGGAGTCCGTTTTTATGGCAAAAGTGAATCTGACAACAGAGAATGCTATCGTAAACGCCGTGGGAAAAATGGCGATAACCGGGAATGTAATTCCTGAAAGCTGGTACAAGACCGTTGTATCTCCTAATGGGAGAGTAAATCTGCTGGCAGTAAATCTTCTTGCAGATATCGTGTATTGGTACCGGCCCATGGAGATCCGTGACGAG
>CACXMK010000010.1 GCA_902768735.1 uncultured Lachnospiraceae bacterium
GGGAATCGGTCTGGTTCTGGATTTTTGCGGATTTGAGCACTGCCCGCCAAAACACAGTTGCAATCCTAATAAAAGAAACAATTATGTGCTCTGTTTTGTCCTTGACGGAGAGGGCGCTCTGGAATGCGAGGGCCGGGAATGGAAGATCATGAAGGATCAGTCCTTTATCCTTTTTCCCGGGGAGACCGCTGTATGTTATGCGGATATGTCCAACCCCTTGTATTGCTGCTGGATCGGATTCCATGGAGAGCTTGCGGACAGGGTCGTGGAGAACATAGGGGTTACAAAAGAAACCCCCGTATTGGAAGTCATAGAGAGCGACCGGTTTGAGACATTCGTACGGCTGATGGTCGAAACAAAAGAAATGGGGCTGAATGGTCGGCTCCGGCGCTACGCCTATATGATGTCCATCTTATCCGCCCTGATCGAAGACGAAGGACAGGATGACAGAGGGAATCCTTCCAGCCAGGTTATCTCGTATGTGGACTATGCGAAGCGCTTCATTAATAATCATTACAGGGAGAAGATCAGGATCCAGGACCTCGCGCAGCACATCGGGATCTCGAGAAGCTATCTTGTAAAACTCATGAAACGGGAGACAGGGGTGTCACCTCAGGAATACCTGATCGCGACGAGAATGAAGAGAGCATCTGAGTTCCTTATCAGTACGAGTGATTCGATCCGCAATGTGGCAGAAGAGTGCGGGTACGACGACGCCCTCGCTTTTTCTAAAGCTTTTAAGGCGAAATACGGTATGAACCCCAGCGACTACAGGCTCCGGTACAGGGAAAACGCTGATAGGGCCGGCACCAAGGATTAAAAAGTGAAGAGCGTACAAAGATGATAAAAAAATACGGACATTTTTGTTGAAATTTCCGGCTTTTTCTTTGCGGCATCACGGCTTCTGTGAAATGTTGACGAAAAAAACGGGTTTGAAACACATTCTTCTATGCTAATGCAACATTAGTCCATGTTCGTTTGAAGGATATAACGATACACTTTTACTGTTAAGGAATAGCCTGCAAGATCAGGCTGCTTTCTCGTTAAAGGAGGGTAAGTTATGAAAATGAAGAAACTGTTATCACTTGCAATGGCAGCGATCCTTGTGCTGTCACTCGCTGCATGCGGCGGCTCCTCGGGCGCCTCTTCGGGCGGAAGCTCCGGCGGAAGCTCTTCCGGCGATTCCGGCTCCGCAGCTGCGAGCGGAACACTCCAGATCAACATTTGGGATAACAACCAGCTGGCCGGCCTGCAGGAAATCGCAGACGCATGGTCCGCTGAGTCCGGTGTCACGGCTAAGATCAATGTCGTTGACTGGGACAACTACTGGACACTGCTCGAGGCAGGCGCTTCCGGCGGACAGATGCCCGATGTGTTCTGGATGCATTCCAATACCGCTCAGATGTACATGGAGAATGATCTGCTCCTGAATCTGGACGATTACATTGCAAAAGATGATGCGATCGATCTGAACAACTACTATGAAGGCATCGTAAACCTCTACAAGTCCGGCGACCATCAGTATGCGCTTCCTAAGGACCACGACACCATCGCGCTCCTTTACAACCAGGCGATCTTCGACAAGTACGGCGTTGAGGCTCCTACGGACAACTGGACATGGGAAGATGTTTACAACGCGGCAGCTAAGATCACGGAAGCAGGCGCAGCGGACGGCGTTTACGGCTATGCGATCAACACCTCCAACAACCAGGACGGCTGGTACAACCTGGTCTATGATTACGGTGCACAGGTCATCACAGACGACCACAAGGGAACGACCATCGGCTCCGCCGAAGGCAAGGCCGGCATGGAAATGATGCGCAAGATCCTCACTGTCGCTGCTCCTCAGGCAACTGTTGCCGAGACCGGCACAGACTCCCTGTTCATGTCCAACCTTGTCGGTATGATCACACAGGGTTCCTGGATGATCAATTCCTTCTACAAGGCAGAGAGCCACGCTGATTACAAGTGGGCGATGCTTCCTTACGCTGATGTGAACGGCAACGGCGCATGCGACAAGGGCGAGCGCTGGAGCGCTTACAACGGCCTTGGCTGGGCGATCTCCGCGAACTGCGCGAATCCCGATGCTGCTTACAGCCTGATCTCTTACTTCTGCAACGAGGCAGGCCAGAAGAAGCAGGCTGAGCTCGGCGTAACCATGGCAGGCTACAAGGGCGTTTCCGAAGAATTCGCGGGCGCTTTCGAGGGCATGGACGTCTCCGCATTTGTTAAGATCGAAGATGAGGGCGACCTGTACTTCAGGCCTTACACCAGAAATACCACTGTTTGGGAGGATAAGCTCCAGCAGCAGGGCGCATTCCTGGATGCATGGCAGAATCCTTCCGATCCTGCGGTCATGGAAGCAGCGTGCGACAATGCGCAGAAGATCATCGAGGAAGCTATCGCTAACGAATAATCCGGCGTACTGCTTCACCGGTCAATAAGTAAAATCAGGTAAATCGGAACTGCGGAAAACCGGAAGCCGGTTTCCGCAGTTCCTTTTTATAAGATATCATTTATTTGCCAACAAGGAGGAAATGTATGGGGAAAAAGAAAGGAATGACCGCTGCTGAGAAGCGGGAAGCCGTTTGGGGGTGGGCTTTTATCCTTCCTACCATGATCGGTCTGATCGTTCTCAACTTCTATCCGGTCATTCAGACAGTTTATCAGTCCTTCTGCAAGACAGGTGATTTCGGTAAAGGAAATATCTTTGTCGGTCTTGCCAACTACCAGAAGCTTCTTTCGGACGGAGAAGTCTGGCAGTCTCTCTGGAACACTGTAAAGTACGCGATCATCGAAGTTCCGTTCTCCGTAGTCATCGCTCTGCTCCTGGCGGTCCTGCTCAACAGAAAGATGAAGGGCGTCTCGATCTACAGGACGATCTTTTTCCTGCCTATGGTCTGCGCACCCGCAGCCGTCGCTATGGTATGGAAATGGCTCTACAACCAGCAGTTCGGTCTTCTGAACAACATCTTCCACACCAAGACCGCATGGATCTCCGATCCCAAGATCGCATGGATCTCCGTAGCAGTCATCGGTGTCTGGTCGATCGTCGGTTACAACATGGTCCTGTTCATCTCGGGCCTGCAGGAGATCCCGCACGATTATTATGAAGCAGCTGATATCGACGGAGCATCCGAAGTCCGTCAGTTCTTCAGCATCACAGTGCCGCTCCTGAGCCCTACGACATTCTTTATCGTACAGACCCGTATCATCGGCGCGCTCACGGTATTCGACCTGATGTTCATGGTCATGGACAAGACCAATGTGGCTCTGAGCAAAGTACAGTCAGTCGTCTACCTGTTCTATCAGTATTCGTTTACGAACGGAAATAAAGGCATGGGCTCCGCTCTTGTCATGATCCTCGTCATCTTCATCATGATCCTGACCTTCTTCCTCCAGCAGGCGGAGAAGAAGCTGGTCTACCATAACTAAGGAAAGGGGGAAATAGATATGGATAGCATGCAGCAGAAAGCAAAAATGAAGTCCATTCTGGTCCACTGCATTCTGATCATCTTCTCGCTCATTATGCTGGTCCCCTTTGCATGGATGATCCTGACGGCTCTCAAGACGAACCAGGAAGCGATTTCGGTCAACCCGTTCTATATTTTCCCTTCCAAAGGCTGGCACTGGGAAAACTTTGGTACAGTTTGGAAGTCCTATAATTTCATTATTCTGTATAAGAACACACTGCTCCTGATCTTCTTCCGTGTTGTCTGCGCGTGCCTTACGGCAACCATGGCAGGCTATGCGTTTGGAAGACTGAAATTCCCGGGCAAGACTTTTATGTTCACGCTGGTCCTGGTCCAGATGATGATCCCTTCCCAGATCTTCATCATTCCCCAGTACCTGATGGTCTCCAAGATGGGAATGCTCAACACCACGTTCGGTCTGGTGTTCCCCGGTCTTGTCACAGCGTTCGGTACGTACCTTCTCAAGACGGGTTATGAAGGCCTTCCCAGGGATCTGGAAGAAGCAGCAGGCATCGACGGCTGCAACATCGGCCAGAAGTTCCTGAAGATCATGATGCCTCTGACGCAGTCCTCCATGGTCGCGCTCGGCATCTTCACCGCAGTGTTCGCGTTCAAGGACCTGATGTGGCCCATGATCGTCTGCACCAACGCGGAGACGACAACCCTGTCCGCGGGTCTTGCAAAGATGCAGGGCCAGTACGGCAGTGAATATCCTACCATGATGGCGGCAGCTACTCTGGCAATCCTGCCCATGGTCGTCATCTACGTGATCTTCCAGAAACAGTTTGTCGAAGGTATTGCTACTTCCGGCGGAAAGCTGTAATCTGATACCGTTGCTAAGGAAAAAATACAGAGGACTGTATTTAACGAACGGATAAAGGATAGGAAATCAGTGATCGAATATCTGAAACAGGAATATCGAAAAGCAAAAAAAGAAGTTTCGCGGCTCGAAGGAGCTGCGAAACTTCAGTATGTATGGGACTATTATAAACTGTGGATCATAGGTGTCGTATGTACGCTCCTGTTCATCATCTATTTTGTGACAGCGCGTATTATGACTCCGAATGACAACTGGTTTTATATTACGATCGCCAATACCCAGGCGGATGCTGGCAATGGATCGCAGCTGTGGAAGGATTTTGTCGAGTACGGAGGTTTTGATACGAGGCAGAAGAACGTGTATTTTAATACGAACTGCTTTTTTGATCCGTTCTCTGAAAAACCCAACGATTACTATACCTATTTTGTGGCCTATGTGGACGCGGGCACGCTCGATCTGATCACCATGGAAAAGGATGACCTGCAAAAGCTCGGGGAGAGAGGAAGGCTTCTTGACCTCTCACTGCCGGAAGCTTCTAAGATCATGGAAAAGTATTCGGACAGGCTCATCTATGCCGTACCGCTGGATACGGAATACAGCACGGAGCCCGTCCCGATCGGGATCGACCTTAGTGACACTGTGCTTGTATCAAAGTACCATGTCTACGCGGATAGCTGCGCGGTGGGACTCTCAGCGCACTGCCCGCATATGGATGCGATCCTCACATTTCTTTCGTTTGTATTGGAGAACTAGCATGCTGCGTGGTTTTTTGGATAATGACAGCATTTTCGGTCAGATCATGCTCAGGTGCTGGGCGATCATCGCCTGCAATCTGTGTTTTGTCATCACAATGCTTCCCATAGTGACGGCCGGAGCGGGGTGGGCGGCGATGGATTACGCGCTCATGAACACGCTTAAGAACAAAGACTCGGCGGCTCCCTTCCGCGATTTCTGGAAGGGGTTCCTGATGAATTTCAAACAGGCGACCATCTCATGGCTGGCGGGACTTGCGCTCTTAGTGTTTCTCGGAATGGAATGGTACTGGTGCAGGCAGTTTGGTGGGGTATTCGCGTATTTCGCTATTGGCGTGATGGTGATCGCGGTGCTCGTCCTGACGGTCCTGATCCACCTCTTTCCGACGATGGCTGCGCTGGAAGCGACGATCCCTCAGCTGATCAGAAACAGTATTTATTTCGCCTTTAAGAACCCGCTCCACCTGATCATCATCCTGTTCATACATGTCGTGCCTATGGCTCTCACTTACAGGAATCTGCAGATGCTGCCGATGTACGCGTTTTTCTGGTGCTTCTTCGGATTCGGGGCAGTGAGTCTTATCACGGTCAATCTTCTTCTTCCGGAGTATATGCCGTATTTAAAGAAAAACGAAAAGCCGGCAAAAAAGGACGACGGGGAAGGATTTTCTTTCCGGTTTGATGACGATGAGGAAGGGAAAAAAGACCGGAAGTCAGAAGCCGAAATCCTGGAAGACATGCAAAAACTCGGCATGTGAGACACAAATACTTTGCTTAATTGAAATGCGCTCCTCGATGTGAGCGCATTTTATGTTATAGTTTTTAAATATTTACGAAATTAGTTAATTAATTATTAAATAGTTTCGCCTTTTATGTTGCATTTTTGTAATTAATATATTACAATAATGTTACATTTAAAAAGGGGAGACTATTTTTGTTATGAAAAAAGTATTGGCAGGACTTCTCACATTCTGTATGATCGCAGCCCTTGTCTCACCGGCAGGGACAGTACTCCTCGCTGGGAGCAGCACAGATCCCACGGCGGAACTTCAAAAAACGGAAGCGGCAGCGGAACAGGAGACTGCTTCTAAGCTGGAGGCCGACGCAGATGAGGTGATCGCATTTCCTCAGGATACCGCTTCTGATGAGCAGATGATCTCCGGAGCGGCACAGTGTTTTGACCAGGCGATCCGGGATCTCTATGACAATTCCATGTCAGCGACGGACGAGGACGTCCTCGCCTCCGCGCAGCTTATGCCCTCGGACTTCGGAGCGATCGAGAGCGCTCTCGGCGCAGGAGCGCCCGCACTCATCGCCTCGCTGAAATCCTATGAGGTGGCAAAGAGCCAATATATGACGGATAACAACGCTGCCAATACCGTGAAAGACATCAATATTATCGAAGAATGGAAAAAGCAGGAAGAATATACTTCCTATGTTATGCCCGCGACGGATGTCATCCTGACGCTGGTCCCCAGGATCAAGGTCACGGATTTCCGACTGGAAGACAATACCGCCGTGATGGATATTTATGAGTGGATGACGGTCGGCTACGCTCCGGACAAAGATCAGCAGGCGAGCGCTGCGGCGTACGGCTACAATTTCTCCATGAAAGCGGAACTCGACGCAAACGGCAACTGGCAGATCGCCGCTGTCGGAAATACGGAACAGAACTTTGTCTGGATGGAAGAGGAAGCGAAATATGCCTCCGAAGTCGAAGAAGCGGGAACGGATGACAGAAGAGTCGTTTCCGAGGATGGAGTCCTGGAGATGATGGCAGCTTCAGCCGCGATGACGTATTCCTACAATGTTTCCAATGCGATCGCCTATGCGGACAGATACTGCATCAACTACAATAACTCCTACAACAGCTATAAGGGCAGGGGCGGAGACTGCGCGAACTTCGTCTCCCAGTGCCTGTATGCCGGTGGCTTCAAGCAGAATACCGTATGGTACAAGCACAGTGTCGCCTGGATCAATGTCATGAAGCAGATCGCGCACTTCAAGCAGTACGGCTCATTCTTGAATGCGACAAACTCCAACCTGATCAAGGGAAATCCGATCTACTTCGACTGGAACGGAGACAGCACCTATGATCACGCGACCATCTGCGTCGGACGCAACAACAGCGGCATCGCGATCCTCGACTCCCACACCAGAGATCTGTATCACGCGACCTGGACGAACTGGAGCTTTAAAAAGGCCGCGACGATCCAGCTGAGGACTTCCGGAACTGTGACCAACACGCAGGACGGCGGTTTCAAGACAGACAGCGTAGGAAAATACTACGAGTATTCGGACGGAACCCGTCTCAAGGGATGCTTTGAGACGTTTAACGGAAAGACCTATTACTTTAAGAGTGACGGTTATGTTGCAAAAGGACTGACAAAGATAAACGGCGATACCTACCTCTTTAACACATCGACCGGCGTCATGTGCACGGGATGGGTCACATACAGGGGCAACAGGTACTACTTCGGCACATCGGGCGCAGCCTATACCGAGTGGGAAGAGATCGACGGACACTACTATTATTTCAATCCGGATACCTGTGTGATGGCCACGGGCTTTTACAGGGTAAAGACCAAGCTGCACTATTTTGGCACCGACGGCATTGAGCGGTTCGGGTTTATCACAGTCGACGGAAAGAAATACTATCTCGACCAGTACGGAGTAGTGCAGTTCGGCTGGCAGACCCTCGGCGGAAGGAAGTACTACTTTGATTCGAACGGCGTGATGGTGACCGGAAACGTGAAGATCGACGGCGTCGTTTACAAGTTTGACACGAACGGCGTCTGCCGCGGAAAAGCGACGGGAACGGAAGCTTCAACAGCTGCCAATACGAATACTTCTTCTACGAATACTTCCTCCGGAACATCCTCACAGAGCGGTACTTCCACCACAGTGAAGAAGGGATGGCTCAAAGAGGGTGGAAAGTGGTATTACTACAAAAACGGCGTCAAGCAGACGGGATGGCTCAGGCTCGGAAAAGATACGAAGCGTGTGTTCTATCTGGGATCGAACGGCGCGATGCGCATCGGATGGGTAACGATCAGCGGCAGCAAGTATTTCTTTGATAATGAGGGCGTCCTGCAGAAGGGCTGGCTCAAGTACAACGGGGCGATGTACTATCTGCAGTCGAACGGCAAGCTGAAGAAAGGCTGGCTCAAGTACAACAACGCATGGTATTATCTGCAGACCAACGGCAAGATGAAGACCGGATGGCTGAAGCTGGGGAATTCCTGGTATTACCTGCAGTCAAACGGCAAGATGAAGACCGGATGGTTTAAGGATAAGGACGGTCTTACGTATTACTTACGCAGTGACGGAACCATGGCGACCGGCAGAAATATGATCGGCGGACGCGTCTATAACTTCCGCGCGACCGGATCGCTGATCGGCTGACACTCGCGGGGCCGCGTAATAGAATAGGATGCACCGGGCAAAACACTGACCCGGCGGATGAAACAAGAGCTTACTGGAGATGGCAGCTGATGAGGACTTAGTTCTCAATCAGGCTGCCTCTCTTTTTGGATTGCATTTGCTATTAAATTGTGGTAAATTCGATTGCATGGTATATGGCTTTATAATACAGAAAATAACCGTAACCGGAGGAATAGAATGAGCAGCAAATATGACTGTTTGAAACTGAATAACCAGATCTGCTTTCCGCTTTACGCATGTTCCAAAGAGATCATCAAGAGGTACAAGCCTTATCTGGATAAAGTGGATCTTACGTACACCCAGTACATCGCGATGATGGCGCTCTGGGAAAACGAGACCATGAACGTCAGGGAGCTCGGGAAATGCCTTTTCCTGGATTCCGGAACACTGACGCCGCTGCTCAAGAAGCTTGAGCACAAAGGCTATATTATGAGAAACCGCTCAAAGGATGATGAGCGTAACCTGGTCGTAACAGTGACAGACAAGGGATGGGAACTGAGAGAAGAAATGCTGGGAGTCCCCGGATCCATGGCGAGCTGTGTTGAGCTGGAACCGCAGGAAGCGGCAGAACTCTACAGGCTCCTCTACAAGGTGCTCGGCGTAAAAGCAGAGCTGTAGATCTTTCCGGATGGTTTAATACGATTTCAAAAAATACAACGAGGTTACTATGTCAAAGATCACAGATATGTTATTTGGTACACATAGCCAGAGAGAACTCAGAAGGATCGAGCCTCTCGTGGATAAGATCGAGGGTCTCCGCCCTCAGATGCAGGCGCTCAGCGATGAAGAGCTCCGCGCGAAGACGGACGAATTCAGAAAGAGATATGCGGATGGAGAGACGCTGGACGACCTTCTTCCCGAGGCCTACGCGGCAGTAAGGGAAGGCGCCAGACGCGCGCTCGGTATGGAGCCCTTCCGCGTACAGCTGATCGGCGCGATCATCCTTCATCAGGGCCGCATCGCCGAGATGCGCACAGGTGAAGGCAAGACGCTGGTAGCGACCATGCCCGCTTACCTCAATGCCCTGGAAGGCAGAGGCGTCCATGTGGTTACAGTCAACGATTACCTGGCCAAGCGTGACGCGGAGTGGATGGGACAGGTCTACACCTTTATGGGAATGACAGTCGGCGTTGTCCTCAACAGCATGAGCAGCGAGGAGAGGCAGGCACAGTACGGCTGCGATATCACTTATGTCACTAACAACGAGCTGGGTTTTGACTACCTTCGCGACAACATGGCGATCTATAAAAAGCAGCTCGTTCTGCGCGAACTGCATTACGCGATCATCGACGAGGTCGACTCCGTCCTCATCGACGAAGCGCGTACGCCCCTCATCATCTCCGGACAGAGCGGAAAGTCCACGAAGATCTACGAGGCATGCGATATTTTGGCCAAACAGATGAAGCGCGGCGAGGATATGGAGGACCTGTCCAAGATTGACGCGATCATGGGCGTTGAGCGGGAAGAGACGGGAGATTTCATCGTCAACGAGAAGGATAAGGTGGTCAACCTCACGGCGGAAGGCGTCACGAAAGTAGAGAGATTCTTCCACATCGAGAACCTTGCGGATCCGGAAAACCTTGAGATCCAGCACTGCATTATCCTTGCTCTTCGCGCGAACAACCTGATGCACAGGGACCATGACTATATCGTTAAGGACGACCAGGTCCTGATCGTCGATGAGTTTACGGGCCGTGTCATGCCGGGAAGACGCTACAGCGACGGTCTTCACCAGGCGATCGAGGCCAAAGAGAACGTCAAGGTCAAGAAAGAGAGCAAGACCCTCGCGACGATCACTTTCCAGAACTTCTTCAATAAGTTCGACAAGAAGTGCGGTATGACCGGTACGGCGCTCACCGAAGAGCGTGAGTTCCGCGAGATCTACGGTATGGACGTCATCGAGATCCCGACAAATATGCCTGTCATCCGTAAAGACCATCAGGACGCGGTCTATAAGACTAAGAAGGAAAAATACAGGGCGGTCATAGAGGCAGTCAAAGAGGCACACGAAAAGGGACAGCCTGTCCTTGTCGGCACGATCACGATCCAGGTCTCTGAGGACGTCTCCAAGATGCTCAAGAGAGAAGGGATCCCTCACAACGTGCTGAACGCCAAGTTCCATGAACTGGAGGCGGAGATCGTCGCACAGGCAGGCCAGCACGGCGCGGTCACGATCGCGACGAATATGGCAGGCCGTGGTACGGATATCAAGCTGGACGAAGACGCCAAGAGGGCCGGCGGTCTGAAGATCATCGGCACGGAGCGCCACGAGTCCAGACGTATCGACAATCAGCTGCGCGGCCGAAGCGGACGACAGGGCGACCCCGGCGAATCCCGCTTCTATATCTCGCTCGAAGACGATCTTATGCGCCTGTTCGGTTCTGACAGGATGATCGGCATGTTCAACGCGCTCAAGATCCCGGAAGGCGAGGAGATCTCCCACAAGTCCCTCACAAAGGCTGTGGAAGGCGCCCAGAAGAAGATCGAAGCCAATAACTTCGGCATTCGTAAGAACCTGCTTGACTATGACCAGGTCATGAACGAGCAGAGAGAGATCATGTACAAACAGCGCCGTCAGGTACTTGACGGCGAGAGCATGCGCGATTCGATCCTTAACATGATCACGGAGATCGTGGAGAGGGCAGTCGACACAAGTATTTCCGAGGACCAGGACAGCGACGAGTGGAACCTGATGGAACTCAACGAGCTCCTTCTGCCCACGATCCCCCTCAAGGTCATCAACAGGGGAAGGATCAAGGAGCGCTCGATGAGCGGCCTCAAGCAGCAGCTCAAGGAAGAGGCGCTCGAACTGTACGAGAGCAAGGAATCCGAGTTCCCGGATGAGGAAGCAGTCAGGGAACTCGAGCGCGTCGTGCTCCTCAAGGTCGTAGACAGAAAGTGGATGGATCACATCGACGACATGGACCAGCTGCGCCAGAGTATCGGCCTGCAGGCACTTGGACAGCACGATCCGCTCGTCGAGTACAAGATCGCCGGCTTCGACATGTTCAATGAGATGAACCGAAATATCATGGAAGAGACCGTACGCGTGCTGTTCCATGTCAAGGTCGAGCAGAAGGTCGAGCGCGAGGAAGTCGCGAAGGTGACAGGTACCAATAAGGACGACACTTCTGTCAAGGAACCCAAGAGAAGAACAGACAAGAAGATCTATCCCAACGATCCCTGCCCCTGCGGAAGCGGAAAGAAGTATAAGAACTGCCACGGCAGAAAAGGATGATACACGATAAAATTCATCACCCCACAGTCCAAAATGCTTCGCATTCAGGACTGTTGGCGAACACAATAATTGCACACAAAACGAGGTGTGCAATTATAGAAGCCGCACCTAAGTGCGTCTTTCCGGCGCTACAGCGCCTTGTCCGCCTCGGAAAAATACTCAAAAACGATTCGGCGAGCGAGCTCGCCGTCTCTAATTTTGATCATTTTTCCGGGGTGCTGATTGGAGGTACAAATGATTGAATTAGATCAGATGAAACTGGAACTGCAGCAGTACGAGACACCGCTTGAAGAAGTCAGAGATTCACTGGATCTGGAATACAAAAAGCAGAGGATCGAGGAACTCTCAAGAGAGACCGAAGCGCCTGATTTCTGGAACAACGCGGATGTCGCCAACAAAAAGATGAAACAGCTCAAAGATCTGCAGACTCTGGTGGAGGAAGCTGACGGACTCAGCACTTCCTACGAGGAGATCATGATGTTGATCGAGATGGGAAACGAGGAGGAGGACCGCTCCGTGATCGACACGATCAGGGAAGACCTCGATGCTTTTAAAGAGAAACTCGAAGATATGCGTCTCTCCACTCTTCTGACCGGGGAGTATGACGATTCCAATGCGATCGTAAGCTTAAACGCGGGAGCCGGCGGCACAGAGAGCTGCGACTGGTGCTCCATGCTTTACAGGATGTATACGCGCTGGGCCGACAGAAAGGGCTTTAGCGTGGAAGTGATGAACTTTGTCGACGGAGACGAAGCCGGTATCAAGTCCGTGGATTTCCAGATCAACGGGACAAACGCATACGGTTATCTGAAATCGGAGAGAGGCGTACACAGGCTGGTCCGCATTTCTCCGTTTAATGCACAGGGCAAAAGACAGACCTCTTTTGTTTCCTGCGACGTCATGCCTGATATCCAGAAAGACATCGATATCGTCATCAATCCCGACGACATCCGGATCGACACATACCGAAGCAGCGGCGCCGGCGGACAGCACATCAACAAGACGTCCTCGGCGATCCGCATCACGCATTTCCCTACAGGCATCGTGGTCACCTGCCAGAACGAAAGATCCCAGTTCCAGAACAAGGACAAGGCGATGCAGATGCTCAAGGCTAAGCTCTACATGAAGAAGATGGAAGAGGAGCAGGCCAAGCTCGCGGGGATCCGCGGCGAAGTCAAGGACATCGCGTGGGGAAGCCAGATCCGCTCTTATGTCCTGCAGCCATATACGATGGTCAAGGATACCAGAACGCAGGAAGAGACCAGCAACACAGGCGCGGTTCTCGACGGCGATATCGACCGCTTCATCAATGCGTATCTTAAGATGGAAGCAGGAAAGGCGGAGAGAACGAATGTCTGATAAAAAGCAGACCGCCTGCGATCTGACGAGAAAACTATATGAAGAGGACGCGTACCTCTCAAGGTGCGAGGCGAAGGTACTGGAAATCAGGAAATCTGATGACGGCAAAGGCTCTTTGACGGAAGTGATCCTGGACCGCACTGTCTTTTTCCCGGAAGGCGGAGGTCAGTCGCCTGACAGAGGCTGGCTGATGACCTCCGGAAACGGCGCCGCAGAAGGCGGCGTTTATGAAGTGACGGACGTGCAGATCGCAGACGGCGTGATCAGCCACACAATTGCCATTAACCCTGTTGGGGGCGGTGTTTTGGCTTCCGGGGGGAATGCTCCGGCACTCAAACCCGGTGACACAGTTATGCTGCAGATCGACTGGGAGCGCAGATTCTCCTTCATGCAGAACCACACCGGTGAGCACATCCTTTCGGGCCTAATGCACAACAAGTACGGATTTGACAACATCGGCTTTCACCTCAGCGATAACTCCGTGACTCTCGACATCAACGGCCAGTTAGACGAGGAGCAGATTCTGCAGCTGGAATGGGATGCTAATGAGGTCGTGTACAGGAATATTCCGGTGGAGATCTTATACCCGTCTGACGAGGAGCTTACGCAGTACACATACCGCAGCAAGATCGAGATCGAAGGCCAGGTCCGTCTTGTGAGGATACCTGACGTGGATCTCTGCGCGTGCTGCGCTACTCACGTGCACAGAACGGGAGAGATCGGCCTTGTCAAAATAGTGAGAGTCCTGAAGTTTAACGGCGGAATGCGGCTGTTCATCTCATGCGGAAGAAGGGCGTTCGAACTGGTACAGAGACATCAGCAGCGCGTGGAGGAGGTGTCGCACCTCACGAACCGCAGCCAGGATGAGATCGGAGACGGTGTAAGGCACCTTCTCGACGAGATCGGCCGCCTCAAGCAGAAAAACAGGGAGCTGGAGTATAAGGCCGCGTTTCTCCGCCTCGAAACAATACCGTCGGATCTTAAGGACGTCTTTTTGTTCGTCGGAGAGATGGACACTATCGTGCAGCGCAACCTTGTCAACCGGCTTGCAGAAGAGCACGAGGGAGTGTGCGGTGTCTTCTCCGGATCGGACGAAACCGGCTACCGCTATATCATTGCCAGCAGGACGCAGGATTCCAGAGAGACGCAGAAAAAACTGCGTGAGAAACTCGGGGCCAAGGGCGGCGGCAAACCGGAAATGATCCAGGGATCTGTCAGCGGCACAAAGGAAAGCATCGAGCGGGCGCTCTCTTGAGAGAATAGGAGGTAGAAGTGGAATCGATCCTTATTATCATCATGATCATCATCTGGGTCACCGTTACGGGTTTTCTCAAGAAAGCATCCGGCAAAGGAAAAACCGCGGTTGACAGAAACAGCGGGTCTTCAAACAACGCGGACAGGTGGCATACGGAGAAGCTGCCGGGGATCGGAGGCTCAAAAAGACCGGCGAGATCTTCTGACGGCCATTTTCTTAAGAAAAATCAGGACATCACCTGCCGGCAGTTCGGGCACGACCATCCTGAATGGCAGGAGCCCGGTACCCGGTACATCGTGCATGACGATCCGGAAGACGGGTTCATCATCCTCAATGGCAAAAAGATGAGGATCACCGAAGCAGACAAGTACGAGAATACGATCTGAATAATTGCACCTGATCGGATACCTGAATTAGATAGGATACCTGAATTAGATAGGATACCTGAATTAGATAGGATACTTGAATTGGAAAGATTACCTGAAGAATTCAAACGGCGCATGAAGGCAATGCTCGGTGATGAGTATGAAGCTTTCCTTGCGTCCTACGAGAGTCCGAGAAGGCCCGGACTCCGTCTGAATATGCTGAAAAACGGCGCGGAGAGACTTGAGAAGGGCTCTCCGTTTCATTTGGAGCCGGTTTTGTGGGCGTCCCGCGGTTTCTACTATGACCCTGAAACACGTCCCGGAAGACATCCCTTTCATGAGTGCGGCGCTTACTATATCCAGGAGCCGAGCGCAATGGCTGTCGCGGCGCTGTCCGGCGTTAAGCCGGGAATGCGGGTGCTGGATCTGTGCGCAGCGCCCGGAGGAAAGAGTACGCACCTCGCCTCCCTGATGCAGGGAGAGGGCCTTCTCATATCCAATGAGATCCACCCTGCGAGGGCTAAGATCCTCTCCCAGAATATGGAGCGCATGGGTGTTATGAACGCGGTTGTCATAAACGAGACACCCGAGAAGTTAAAAGAGAGGTTTCCGCTCTTTTTTGACGCCGTTGTTGTCGATGCGCCTTGTTCGGGGGAAGGGATGTTCCGCAAGGAGCCGGAGGCGATCCCAAACTGGAGCCCGGAGAACGTGGAATTGTGCGCTGAGCGGCAGATGGGAATCCTGGACTGCGCTGCGGAGATGACAGCCGCAGGCGGTACGCTGGTGTATTCTACCTGTACGTTCGCGCCTCTTGAGGATGAGAGAAACGCTGCGCTCTTCCTTATGCGCCATCCGGAATTTGAGATCGTTGATCTTCCCGCTGCGCTGGGAGCGGAATTTATGGAAAAAACAGGACTCTCGGCGGGAGTGCCGGAGTGGGCGGGCGATCACCCTGCCGGCGTAGATGGCAAAGCTGACCTTGTGAATGCCGGCTTTGCGGAAGCGGTCAGGGGATGTATCCGCCTGTGGCCCCACAAGCTGGAGGGCGAAGGCCATTTCATGGCTGCCTTCAAAAGGCGCGGGGAGTCCTTTTTAAGGGGAATCCCGATGTCGGCGCCTTCCGCAAACAAAAAAGGCAGAAATAAAAAAGCGGGAAACAAAGATTCCGGAAACCTGGAATCTGTAAGGAAAGAAGCGCTTAAGCTGTGGCAGGGATTTGGCGACGAGGCGCTGACGGAACCCGGGAAGAAGAAGCTGGCCGCGGATGGCGTCGAAGCGGGTTTGACGCTGTTCGGCAGCGAAGTATACCGCGTCCCGTATTCCATTGACCTCACAGGGCTCAAAGTGCTCCGCGCGGGGCTCCATCTTGGGACAGTCAAGAAGAACCGCTTCGAACCCTCGCACTCGCTGGCGTTGGCGCTCGACGCCGAGGATGTAAAGTGCCGGGCGGAAGCCTGGGCGGACGATGGCAAAAAACCGACTGCCTTTGGAAGCGAACCGGATCACGAACCCGGCCGCGCGGCTGCTGCATTTCTTCACGGAGAGAGCCTGCAGACGCGGGAATGCGGTCAGGTGACCGGGGAAAAAGGGTGGTGCCTCGTCACGATCGGCGGTTTCAGCGCCGGCTGGGGGAAGCTCGCCGGAGAACAGATCAAGAACCACTATCCGAAGGGGCTTAGAAGGAAAACCGTTTAATTTTTACACCCGGTCTTGACGGACCGGGTGTATCTATTGTATGAAAAATAGAGGTATCCGGATAGAGCCGGATACAGCCAGAACGGTTTCGACGCATTCCCCGGGGAGACGATCAATGGGCTATAAGAATATGATCTTTGATGTAATGGTCCTGAATATGGAGCGGCAGCTCGTTGAGCTCGCGCATGAGCGCTTTGGTAAATCGCCGGATAAGTGCGGCGACGAGGAGATGTACCTCGTCCTCATGCTCCTTATTAAGAGGATCCTTGAGGTGGGAGAGAAGAACAGCGGCGAGAAGAAACTCTATTATATCTCCGCCGAGTTTCTGACAGGCAGGTTTCTTAAGAACACGCTGATCAACCTCGGGATCTTGAAGAAGACCGAGGAAATCCTGTCAAAATACGGAAAGAAGATCGAGAACGTGATCGAGCAGGAACCGGAGCCTTCGCTCGGAAGCGGCGGCCTCGGTCTTTTGTCAGCTTCCTATATGGATTCGATCGCAACGCTGGGATATCCGGCCGTGGCGATCGGGCTGAATTACCACTACGGCCTTTTCAGGCAGTCTTTCTCGAACCATTTCCAGAAGATGGAGAAGGACTGCTGGATGCAGTGGGATGCCTGGGAGACTCCTACAGATGTGACTTTCGACGTCTGGTTCGGAAAGAGGAAAGTTACTGCCAGGATGTACGAGGTCGGCATCGCGGGATATAAGAGCGGGATCAACAAACTCCGCCTTTTTGATCTCGAGACCACGGACGGCTCGATCGTCCATGACGGGATCGAGTTTGATAAAGAGGCTATCAACAAGAATCTCACTCTCTTTGCCTATCCGGACGATTCCGACGCCAAGGGGAAGATCCTTCGTCTCTACCAGCAGTACTTCCTTGTGAGCTGCGCGGCTCAGATGATCCTGAGGGAGATGAAAGCGCGCAAATGCGACCTGCGCAGGATGTACGACTACGCCGTCATCCAGATCAATGAGACGCATCCGAGCCTTCTCATCCCGGAGCTGATCCGTATCCTGACCGACGAGAAAGCGCTGTCCTTTATGGAAGCGGTAAAAGTTGTGACAGGGACCTGCGCATATACGAACCACACGATCCTTGCGGAGGCCCTGGAGACCTGGTCTATGGAGGAACTGTCTGAAGTTGTACCGCAGCTCGTGCCGATCATCCACAGGCTCGATCTGATCGTTAAGAACAAATATTCCGATCCTTCCGTTTGGATCATAGACGCGGAGAGAAGGGCCCACATGGCGAATCTGTGCGTCCATTTCGGCTTTTCAGTGAACGGCGTTTCGAAGAGTCACACCAGTATTTTGGAAAACGCCCAGATGAAGGGCCTCTATGAGGTCTATCCGGAGAAGTTCAGCAATAAGACCAACGGCATCTCCTTCAGGAGATGGCTCCTTTCCTGCAACCCGAAACTCTCGGAATGGATCTGCGGCAAAATAGGAAATTCCTTTAAACTCGATCCCTCGCAGCTGGAAAGACTTCTTGAATACGCAAATGAAGAGATCATACCGGACGAACTCGACCGGATCAAACAGGAAGCGAAGAAGAAGCTGGCGGGCTACATCAGAAGAGTTGAGGGCATCTCTCTTTTGACAGACGGCATCTTTGACGTTCAGGTCAAGCGGATCCACGAATACAAGCGGCAGCAGCTGAACGCGCTCTATGTGATCCGCAAGTATCTTGAGATCAAGAGAGGGATCCTGCCTGTACGACCGATCAATTTCATCTTCGGCGGAAAGGCGGCGCCGGGTTATGTCATGGCACAGGATATCCTCCATCTGCTGCTCGTTTTGCAGGAGATCGTCAACAGCGATCCGGAGGTCAATCCTTACCTTCGGGTAGCCGTCGTCGCAAATTACAACGTGACATACGCCGAGCGCATCATCCCCGCAGCGGAGATCTCCGAGCAGATTTCGCTGGCCTCCAGGGAAGCGGCCGGAACAGGAAATATGAAACACATGCTGAACGGCGCCCTGATGCTGGGAACACGCGACGGAGCAAGCGTGGAGATCGGTGAACTGGTCGGAGAGGAGAATCTGTATTTCTTCGGGATCCGCCCTGAGGAGGCGATCCGCTTTTACGAGCAGGGCAACTATGCTCCGAATGTCTGTTACGAGCAGAACGGTGTTGTCCGGGAAACTGTCGATTTCATCGTTGGACCGCAGATGATGTCGGTCGGGCAGAGGGAGAGCCTCACGCGGCTGTATGAGGAGCTCCGCTATCGCGACAGGTATATGACGCTTCTCGATTTGCCGTCCTACATAGAGACCAAGGACCGAATGATACAGGACTACGAGGACCGCGCCGCGTGGAACCGCAAAGTCCTCACAGGCATTGCCAGGGCGGGCTATTTTTCGTCCGACAGGGCGATCGCCGAATACAATAGGGATATCTGGAAGCTGAAATCGTTCCAGACGTATTCAGAGGAAGGAAAATAATATACCGGGATCACATCAAAGCGATCCCTGAAAGGCAGATCATTATGTCATCACCGCTTGCTGTCTACAAACTGATCATTCTCTATCTCCTCGACCGGATGGGCGGGGAGATCGCCATGGACAGGCTCTCTTCATTTCTTCTGGAGAAGGGCTATGTCAATTTTGTTTCCCTGCTTCAGACGTATGCGCAGATCGAGGAGAGCGGCCTTGTAAGATCGCGCGTTTCCGGGGACAGATGCTTTTACTGCATTACGTCTGAGGGACGGCAGACGCTGGAAATGTTCCGCACGGATCTCAGTGCGGAAATCAGGAAGCAGGCAGACGGCTTTCTTAAGCAGGAAGGCGCTGCCCTTCGCGGCGATCAGTCTGTGCGCGCCGACATCATTCCTGCGGAAGGCGGAATGTACAATACCGTATTAAAAGTGCTGGAAAAAGGGTCTCCTGTTATGGAGATCCGTTTTCAGGTGCCCGACAAATCTCTCGCGGAGGAGATCTGCCGGAACTGGCAGGCCAAAAACGAGAAGATTTATAACTCCCTCATTGAAAATTTATTCTGATAGGTTTAGAATAATCGTGATAATTCTCACAGATGCGAGCATCTGTCCATATCAAGCGAAAGTCTTCAGAGTTATTCCCATTATCGAAATTCCCAATAAAGAGAATTCCCAATAAAGAGAATTCCCAATAAAAAGAATTCCCTATCAAGAATTCCCCATAAAGAATTCTGTTAGGATAATCCATTAGGGTAAAACTATACTGTGCAGGAAGACTGCGGCTCTAAGAGGGCCGGCTTCTGTGCTTTGCCAAAACAGTATCAGGAATCAAAGGAGGAGCATGACAAAAGAAAGATATGAATCTCTGGCACTCCAGAATTTGAAGGAGATTGCCAAGAAAAGAGGAATGAAAGGGATCTCCACCCTTAAAAAGGCGGACCTGATCGAAGCACTTCTCAAAAAGGATGAGGAGGACGCTGCCCAGATCGCCGCTCAGAATGCCGCCCAGAACACCGGAAAAGTGGTAAGACCCGAACCGAAAAAGCCTGACACACCGATCGTCCATAAGAATGAATTTGCAAGTGAGCTTGACAGCGGGCAGATCGCGAACGGGATCCTGGAAGTCATGCCTGACGGCTATGGCTTTATCAGGAGCGCCAATTACCTGCCCGGTGAAAATGATATTTACGTAGCTCCCAGCCAGATCCGGAGATTTAATCTCAAGACGGGCGATATCGTCAAGGGAAATATCCGCATCAAGACGCAGGGTGAGAAATTCGGAGCGCTTTTGTTTGTGAAATCTGTCAACGACCTCAGGCCGGACGAGATCACGAAGCGCTTCAATTTCGAGGATATGACGCCGATCTTCCCCAATGACAGGATCCGCCTCGAAAAACCCGGTGCGGGCATCTCCATGAGAGTCATGGACCTGATGTGCCCTGTGGGAAAGGGACAGAGAGGAATGATCGTCTCTCCTCCCAAAGCGGGAAAGACGACACTCATGAAGGAAGTCGCAAAATCCGTAAAAGCCAATAATCCGGAGATCCATCTGATCATCCTGCTCATCGACGAGCGCCCGGAGGAAGTGACAGATATCAAAGAAGCGATCGAAGGCCCCAACGTCGAAGTGATCTATTCGACGTTCGACGAGCTTCCGGAACACCACAAGAGGGTGTCCGAGATGGTCATCGAGAGAGCCAAGCGCCTTGTAGAACACAAGAAAGACGTCATGATCCTTCTCGACAGCATTACCCGCCTTACAAGGGCGTACAACCTTACAGAGCCCTCCAGCGGAAGGACGCTTTCCGGCGGTCTTGATCCCGCCGCGCTCCACATGCCCAAGAGGTTTTTCGGCGCCGCGAGAAACATGAGAGAGGGCGGAAGCCTTACGATCCTCGCGACGGCGCTCATTGAGACTGGAAGCAAGATGGATGAGGTTGTCTACGAGGAATTCAAGGGAACCGGCAATATGGAGATGGTCCTCGACCGCAAGCTCTCCGAGCGCAGGATCTTCCCCGCGATCGATATGCAGCGTTCCAGCACCAGAAGGGACGATCTGCTTCTGACACCGGACGAACTTGAATCCATCAATATCATCCGGCGCGCCTTCAACGGAGGAAAATCCGAGGAATCTGTCAATCAGGTCCTCGATATCTTCTCCAAGACGAGAAACAACGGGGAATTCGTGAGCATTGTCAAAAAACAGAAGTGGTTCTATTAAACAGGGTTCTATAAAACACAGAAGCGGTTCTATGGAACATGACTGAACTGCTCCTTTTCAGGTGACCGAAAAAACTGCAAGAGAGGGTACAAACATGGACAGAAGATGCGGGGTGCTTCTCCCGGTCGCAAGCCTTCCCTCCCGCTACGGGATCGGATGCTTTTCACGGGAAGCGTATGAATTCGTGGATTTCCTTTCTGAGGCAGGACAGAGCTACTGGCAGATCCTGCCCCTTGGCCAGACCGGATACGGGGACTCTCCGTACCAGTCTTTCTCTACTTTCGCGGGGAACCCGTATTTTGTCGATCCGCAGATGCTGATCGACGAGGGATATATCGGAAAGGAAGAGGCGGAAGCGTACGACTTCGGCAGCGATCCGCGCAACGTGGACTATGAGAAGATCTATAGAGGGCGGTATACGTTTTTAAGGAACGCCTTTCATAACAGCCCCTACAGCCTTCATCCCGAAGGGGTATGGGCAGATGAAGCCTATGACGGGAAGCGGGCAGCCTTCGCGGCATTCCTTGCGGAAAACAGATTCTGGCTTGCCGATTACGCGCTGTTCACGGCGATCAAAGAACGCTATAACGGAAAGATGTTCATCTACTGGCCCAAGGAGATCAGGCTCCGCGACCCGGAAGAGATGGAAAAGCTGCGTATGGAACTGGCTGACGAGATCCGGTTCATTGGGTTTGTACAGTATCTCTTTGCTGTTCAGTGGGAGAACCTGAAGAACTACGCAGCTGAAAAGGGCATCCGCATAATCGGCGATATCCCGATCTATGTGGCTTTTGACAGCGCGGACACCTGGAGCCATCCTGAACTGTTCGAACTTGATGAAAACGGTTATCCGACTGTCGTCGCCGGCGTCCCGCCGGATGCTTTTTCGGCGACAGGCCAGCTGTGGGGAAATCCTATCTACCGCTGGAGTTACCACAAAGAGACGGGCTACGAGTGGTGGATCCAGAGGATGGAGCATATGTTCCGCCTCTATGACGTGGTCAGGATCGATCACTTCAGGGGATTCGACGAGTTCTGGGCCATTCCGTTCGGAAGCGGGACTGCTATGAACGGAAAATGGTGCAAGGGCCCGGGATATGATCTGTTCCAGGTCATGAAGTCGAGGCTCGGGAAGAGAGAGATCATCGCGGAAGATCTCGGGTATCTGACCAGCTCGGTGCTTAAGCTCGTAAAACGAACGGGCTTTCCCGGTATGAAGGTGCTGCAGTTCGCCTTCGAGGGGGATGCACAGAATGCGTATCTGCCTCATAATTATCCTACAAACGCCGTTGTCTATACCGGAACGCATGACAATGACACGACGCGCGGCTGGTTTACTTCCGAGAGCAAACAGCTGCAGCAGTACGTCAGAAAATATGCTGACATCCACAGTACCCGAACGGTCACGCGCGACCTGATCCGCCTTGCTTTTCGCAGCGTCGCGAACACAGCGATCATCCCTATCCAGGATTACCTGGACATCGGTTCGGAGGGAAGGATCAACACGCCCTCCACGCTGGGCGGGAACTGGTCGTGGCGGCTTTTACCGGGAGAGCTCACACAGAGCCTTGCGGGAGAGATGCGGGAGATCGCGCTGCTTTACGGCAGGAAGTAGAAAAGACCGGCTCAAAAGAGAAATTCTAAAAGTTCCGTGAATTCACGAAAAGAAACAGCTTTCGGTGTTGGAAATCTCAGAGCTGTTGTGATATAATGCACAGTAATTGTGTAAAACAGACAGGAGGACTTGATTTCATGAATGTTACAGTTGACAAACTTGAAAAGAGCATGGCGAAACTCACGATCGAAGTGAGCGCTGAGGATTTTGATAAAGCGATCGACGCGGTTTACCGCAAACAGAGAAATAAAGTGAACATCCCCGGTTTCCGCAGGGGCAAGGCTCCCAGAAAGCTGATCGAGAAGATCTACGGCGAGGGAATCTTCCTTGAGGAAGCAGTGAATGATACGATCAACAGCACCTATCCCAAGGCCGCTCAGGAAAGCGAGATCGCAAATGAGATCTCCTCGAATCCCGAGATCGCGGTGGAGCAGGTGGAAGCCGGAAAGCCCCTCATCTATACAGCTACCGTCGCTGTCAAGCCTCCGGTAGGCCTTGGCAAGTACAAGGGCGTCGTCGTCGAGAAGACAGACATAACCGTCACTGACGAGGATGTCGAAGCGGAGCTGAAGAAAGAGCAGGAGAAGAACGCCACATATAAAGAAGTGACAGACAGACCGGTCGCGGACGGCGACAGGATCAGCCTCAACTTCGAGGGATTTGTTGACGGCGTCGCGTTTGAAGGCGGAAAGGGAGAAGATTATTTCCTGAACATCGGATCCCACACATTTATCCCCGGCTTTGAAGAGCAGCTGATCGGCGTGGAGCCCGGCAAAGAGACAGAAATCAATGTGACTTTCCCTGAGAACTATCAGTCCAAGGATCTCGCCGGCAAGTCTGCTGTCTTTAAGTGCACTGTCAATAAGATCAACGAGAAGGAACTTCCCGAGCTGAACGATGAGTTCGCGGACGACGTCTCCGAGTTCGACACGCTCGAAGAATACAAGGCTGACATCCGCAACACGCTTGCCGCGCGCAAGGAAGAGCAGGCGAAGGTCGAGAAAGAGAACAAGGTCGTCGACGCGATCATCGCTGACAGCGAGATCGAGATTCCTGAGCCCATGCTGAAGGCACAGCAGGAGCAGATGGTCGACGAATTCGCGCAGAGACTGCAGTCCCAGGGCCTTAGCATCGACCAGTACTTCTCTTACATCGGCGGAAGCAGAGAGAAGATGATGGAAGAAGTAAAGGACCAGGCTGACAAGCGGATCCGTTCAAGACTCGTCATGGAAGAAATCGTCAAGGCGGAGAACATTGTCGCAACGGAAGAGGACTTTGAAGTCGAACTCGGAAAGCTCGCGGAAGCGTACGGGACGAATGTCGACAACATCAGGGGAATCTTCGAAGGCAGAGAGAAAGACAGAATGATGGAAGACATCGCAGTGCAGAAGGCAATTTCCTTCGTCACTAACAACGCAGTAGAGAAGTAATTGGCAGGCGGAGTGCACATCTTATGCGCTCCGCCGCAATCTGTTTGGAATGGGAGAAAAAGCATGGCTAATTTTATTCCTTACGTAATCGAGCAGACAGGGAACGGGGAGCGCTCCTACGATATTTTCTCCCGCCTGCTCAAAGAGAGGATCATTTTCCTGGGAGACCAGGTGACAGACACCACTGCGGAACTGATCGTCGCGCAGATGCTGTTCCTCGAGAGCGAGGATCCGGATAAGGACATCCAGTTTTATATCAACAGCCCCGGAGGCTCCATCTCCGCAGGTATGGCGATCTATGATACGATGCAGTTCGTGCAGTGCGACGTATCGACGATCTGCGTCGGGATGGCTGCCAGCATGGGAGCATTCCTTCTGGCAGGCGGCACCAAAGGCAAGAGATATTCCCTGCCGCACTCCGAGATCCTGATCCACCAGCCTCTTGGCGGCACGGAGGGACAGGCTTCCGACATCGCGATCCAGGCGGCGCATATGGCAGCGATCAAGGAGAGGATGAACAGGATCCTCGCGGAGAACACAGGACAGCCGATCGAGAAGATCGAAAGGGATACGGACCGCGACAACTGGATGACTCCCGAACAGGCCCGCGAGTACGGACTGATCGACAGGATCTATACGACACGCAAGGAGATCACACAGGGAGAGTGATCGCCTTAATACAGAGAAAAACAGGAGATAACTGATGGCAGATAAGACAAGAATGCAGCCGCCCCGCAGGTGCTCATTCTGCAACAGGACGGAGAACCAGGTCTCGAAGCTGATCGCCGGCCCCGAAGGGGTCTACATCTGCGACGAGTGCGTCGCGATCTGCGCCGATATCATCGACGAATCCATTCAGGAAGATGATTATCCGGACAGCGCCGGTTCCGCTGACGGGATCAATCTGCTCAAACCGGCAGAGATCAAGGCTTTCCTCGACGAATATGTGATCGGGCAGGAAGAAGCCAAGAAAACACTGTCCGTCGCTGTCTACAATCATTACAAGCGCATTAAATCTAAGCCCTCGGGTGCCGAGGACGACGGCGTGGAACTTCAGAAGAGCAACATCCTGATGCTGGGACCCACCGGTTCGGGAAAGACCTACCTGGCGCAGACCCTGGCCAAGATCATCAACGTTCCCTTTGCGATCGCCGACGCGACGACGCTCACGGAAGCCGGTTATGTCGGGGAGGACGTGGAGAACATCCTTCTGAAGCTGATCCAGGCTGCGGATTATAACATCGAGCGCGCCGAACTCGGCATCATCTACATCGATGAGATCGATAAGATATCGAAAAAGGGCGAGAACGTCTCCATAACCAGAGATGTTTCCGGCGAAGGCGTACAGCAGGCGCTCCTTAAGATCGTTGAAGGCACTGTCGCCTCCGTACCGCCGCAGGGCGGCCGCAAGCACCCGCAGCAGGAGCTCATCCAGATCAACACGACGAACATCCTGTTCATGGTGGGCGGCGCTTTTGACGGTCTGGAGAAGATCATCGGCGCACGCACCGGAAAAAGGTCCATGGGATTTAACGCGGCTGTCGAGTCGCGCGAGACGAAAAAACTGGATGAGACGCTTCAGCAGGTGCTTCCCCAGGATCTGGTCAAATTCGGGCTGATCCCCGAGTTTATCGGACGCGTTCCGGTCGTCACGACCTTGAACGAACTGGACAAAGAGGCGCTGGTCCGTATTCTGAAAGAACCCAAGAATGCGCTTGTCAAGCAGTACAAGAAGCTGTTCGCGTATGACAACGTCAAGCTATCCTTTGAGGACGATGCGCTGGACGCGATCGCGGATCTCGCTGTTGCGAGAAAGACCGGCGCGAGAGGCCTCCGCTCCATTATGGAGAAGGTGATGATGGACGTCATGTACACCATCCCCTCCGATACGAGCATCAAGGAGTGCGTGATCACAAAGGCTTCCGTGACGGAAGGCGCTTCGCCCCTCATCATAAGGGAACCCGAGCGAAAGACGATCGAGCTTCTGGAGGCAAAATAAGGGTTACTGAGATTTAGGTTTATTATGTTCGCTTCCGCATACATTGCGGGAGCGAATCTTTTATCACCGGGAGGTATGTATGGTCATCAAAACAGTGAATCTGGAGACAGTTTGCGGAATCACCAGCAAACTTCCGGAAAACACAAAGCCGGAGTTCGCGTTTGCCGGAAAGAGCAACGTAGGAAAGTCCACTTTGATCAACGCGCTCATGAACCGGAAAGCGTATGCGAGGACCAGCGCGACGCCCGGAAAAACGCAGACGATCAACTATTACAACATCAACGACGCGTTTTATCTCGTCGATCTTCCGGGCTATGGCTACGCGACGGCCGGCGTTAAGGTTAAACAGCAGTGGGGAAAGATGATCGAGAACTATCTTCACACGAGCAAAAAACTGACGGCAGTATTTCTTCTGGTCGATATCCGGCACGAGCCCTCGGAAAACGATGTCATGATGTTCGACTGGATCCTGGCAGCAGGGTTTACCCCCTATGTGGTGGCGACCAAATCGGACAAGCTTAAGAGGAGCCAGATCGCAAAGCAGACAGCGATGATCCGCCGCACGATCAGGGAGAAGAGCACAGTGAGCCACGATGTGAGCTTTGAAGTGATCCCGTTCTCCGGTCTTAATAAATCGGGAAGGGAAGACCTGTATAATATCCTCGACGGATTCCTCGAGAGTGGTCTTGAGAATGGAGAATCTGTGGTATAATAGTGTATACGTACACAGAGGCGGTTCCTGAGCGAAGGGGTAAAGACGGGAGGGATCTGCCTGTTAGGGGTAAATACCAGGGATACATACAGGAGGGGTTATGAAGAGCTTTAAAACAAATCGTCTGATCTTCGCGGTGGGAGCCGTGCTCATCGGTATCATCCTGCTGATCTGGCCGGGCACGAGCCTTATGCTTATGGGAAAGTGCATCGGTGCTGCGCTTGCTGTCGGCGGCGTCGTGGCAGCGTTTTTTTACTGGAAGGATCATGAGACGCCTTCCAGATCACTGCTTCTTGTCATGGCAGCGATCATGCTTGTCTGCGGCGTCGTGATCTTCCTTCATCCGGACGACCTGGTCAGACTGATCCCCACGATCATGGGGATTCTTGTCGTGATCAGCGGCCTGATCAATATCGGAGAGACATTTCTTCTTAACCGCCAGAAATACGGGAAATGGTGGATCTCCCTTCTTGTGGCGGCAGTGACGATCGTGGCAGGCCTTGTCCTTATCCACTACGCATTTCAAATGGCAGCGTTCGTCACAAGGGTCGCCGGCGGAGTCCTGATCTTCGACGGAGCGTCGGATCTGTGGGTGCTCTCAAGGCTCTCATCCTCTGCTAAGAACGCGGCGGCGGAAGCCGGCGTTGTAGACGCGAGTGCCACAGAGGTGAAAGCGGAGGCCGGGGAAGCCTATACGGCAGGACCTGTGGCAGCAGGCACGGCGCCAGCCGCCGCATCAGAATCCGCTGCAGCCGCAAATATCACACCGGATACCGCTGCAACTGCAGATATCACACATGAAACCGCTGCGACCGCGGATATTACACCGGATACCGCTGCAGCGGCTGGCAGTACACCGGAAGCCGGTCCATCTGCAGGCGTCGCAGAGACAGTGGATACCGGAAATGCTGACACGGCTTTTACCGTGACACCTGGAAGCAGCATCGCCAAAGAAGATCCTGTATCGATGTTTGAACAGACTTCCGCAGAGCTGATCTGGAACGATGACGGAGTGGTCATCGGCTCCGCAGAGACAGAAGTTGCCGGCGATATGCAGGAAACCGCCGATCAACCGGCAGACGATGCAAACAACGGAGATTCCCCTGAAGGCGGCATTCCGGAATATATACTGCAGGATGAGCAGCCGGGAGAGTACAAGATCCCCGGACAGGAGTGATATGTAAGGCCTGCGCGAGCCGACTGACGGCTGGCGCAGGCTTCTTTTTGTGCGATAAGCCGGTAAGCGCAGCTCGTGCTTGCACGAAGATGCATTTACCGGCCAATGGTCAATCGAGCAGGAGGCCCTCCTGCTCGATTTTTTTGTGAAAAATCTGCTTGACATTAAAAAGAAGCGTGTTATAGTAGTTATAGAACAGATGAACTTAGTTGCCGGGTCATATCATTGAGATCCGCAAAATACAATAGAATCTGTTTCTGAATACGACTAATAGCAAGGAGGTAGCTTAATGAACATTCAGAAATTTACACAGAAGTCCATTGAAGCTGTGAATCGGTGCGAGACGCTTGCATATGAATATGGGAACCAGCAGATCGAGCAGGAACATCTGCTTTACAGTCTTTTGACTATTGAGGACAGCCTGATCCTGAAACTGATCCAGAAAATGGGGATCGAACCGCAGGATTTCGTGCAGAGGGCAGAGACAGCTCTCGCAGGTGTCAATAAGGTACAGGGCGGGGATTCCCGCGTATATGTGAGCGGAGACCTGAACAAGGTCCTTCTTGGAGCGGAGACAGAGGCGAAGCATCTCGGTGACGAGTACGTAAGCGTGGAGCATCTCTTCCTCTCACTGATCAGGAATGCGGCCCGCGGTGTATCGAAGCTCTTTAAGGAATACGGTATCACAAGGGACAGATTTTTAAAGGCACTCTCTACGGTGAGAGGAAACCAGCGCGTTGTTTCGGACAATCCGGAGGCGACCTATGACACGCTTGCCAAGTACGGCGAGGAACTGGTGGGCAAGGCGCGCGAGCAGAAGCTCGATCCGGTCATTGGCAGAGACGCGGAGATCAGGAACGTGATCCGTATTCTCTCGAGAAAGACAAAGAACAACCCTGTTCTGATCGGTGAGCCCGGCGTAGGTAAGACTGCTGTCGTTGAGGGTCTGGCGCAGAGGATCGCTGCGGGCGATGTACCTGAGGGACTTAAGGACAAGAAGATCTTTTCACTGAACATGGGATCCCTTGTCGCGGGCGCCAAGTACAGAGGTGAGTTCGAGGAGCGTCTCAAAGCCGTGCTCGAAGACGTGCGGCAGAGTGACGGCGAGATCATCCTCTTTATCGACGAACTTCATACGATCGTCGGCGCCGGTAAATCGGAAGGCGCGATGGATGCCGGCAACATGCTTAAGCCCATGCTTGCGAGAGGTGAGCTGCACTGCATCGGTGCAACAACGCTAAAAGAGTACAGACAGTATATCGAAAAGGACGCAGCACTTGAAAGAAGGTTCCAGCCGGTCATGGTGGACGAGCCGACTGTCGAGGACACGATCTCTATTCTGAGAGGCCTCAAGGAGCGGTATGAAGTCTATCACGGCGTGAAGATCATGGATAACGCGCTTGTGAGCGCGGCAGTGCTGTCGAACAGATACATTTCGGACAGATTCCTTCCTGATAAGGCGATCGACCTCGTAGACGAGGCCTGTGCACTGATCAAGACGGAAATGAACTCGCTGCCCACGGAGCTCGATGAACAGCAGAGAAAGATCCTCCAGATGGAGATTGAAGAAACCGCTCTCAAGAAAGAGGATGACAAGCTCAGCAAAGAGCGCCTTGAGGATCTGCAGAAAGAACTTGCGGAACTCAAGGAATCTTTCGCGACACTCAAAGCGCAGTGGGAGAACGAGAAGACCAGGGTTGACCGGCTCTCGAAGATCCGTGAGCAGATCGACCAGGTAAACGGCGAGATCCAGAAGGCACAGCAGAGAGGAGACCTCAACAAGGCCGCTGAGCTGATGTACGGAACGCTTCCTTCGCTCCGTGCGCAGCTCTCGGAAGAAGAGAGCAAGATGAAGGACAGTATGTCTCTCGTCCACGAGCGTGTGACGGAGAATGAGATCGGACGCATCGTTTCCCGCTGGACCGGGATCCCGATCAGCAAGCTGACCGAGAGCGAGCGCAGCAAGACCCTGCACCTGGACGAAGAGCTCCACAGAAGAGTCATCGGACAGGACGAAGCTGTGACGAAAGTTTCCGAGGCGATCCTTAGAAGCAAGGCAGGTATCAAGGATCCCACCAAGCCGATCGGCTCCTTCATGTTCCTGGGACCTACCGGCGTTGGTAAGACTGAGCTGGCCAAGGCTCTTGCCCAGGCCCTGTTCGACGACGAGAAGAACATCGTAAGGATCGACATGAGCGAGTACATGGAAAAGTTCTCCGTGTCGAGACTGATCGGAGCGCCGCCCGGATACGTCGGATACGAGGAAGGCGGACAGCTGACAGAAGCCGTCAGGCGCAAACCTTACAGTGTTGTGCTGTTCGACGAGATCGAGAAAGCGCATCCTGACGTATTCAATGTGCTGCTGCAGGTCCTCGACGACGGTCGTATCACGGATTCCCAGGGAAGGACCGTGGACTTCAAGAACACGATCCTGATCATGACATCGAATATCGGCGCGCAGCAGATCCTGGCGGATCTCGAGGACAGCATCGGACCCGAAGGCGAGATCACGGAGGAGACACAGGAGACTGTCATGAACCTTCTTCGCAGCCATTTCCGTCCCGAGTTCCTCAACAGACTGGATGAGATCATCCTCTTCAAGCCTCTGACCAGGGACAATATTGCGGGCATTATCGACCTGATCATCGCGGATCTCAACAAGAGACTCGAAGACAGGCAGATCACGATCCGCCTGACGGACGCTGCCAAGCAGTTCGTCGCGTCCGCGGCTTACGATCCGTCCTTCGGCGCAAGGCCGCTCAAAAGATATATTCAGAAACATGTGGAGACGCTCTCCGCAAAGCTTATCCTTCGGGACGAAGTCGAAGAGGGCGACGTCATTGAGATCGACGTGCAGGACGGAGAACTCGGTGCATATGTAGTAAAGTGATATAGCGGTAAAGTGAAATAGAGCGGAATAATGAGTCAAAGGGACTATCCCTTTGGCTCATTTTCTGTTTTACGACCAGAAAGTGCATAAGAATGACAAAAAAATATCAGAAGTGGTTGTGCTCTGAAAGGGTGATATTGTAAAATTTATATAGAGTTCTTAAATGGAGCACTATGACGTTTTTGGATTTGCAATCTGATTGCAAGCGGAAAGGAGATGGGGAACGATGGCTAATATAGCTTTTCGGGGAACGCCCAAACAGGAGCGCGAGCTTCGCAGATTTATCAGGAAGCATAAGGACCAGCCCGGCGCATTGATGCCGGTGCTGCAGGAGGCACAGGGCATCTACGGGTATCTTCCCAGACAGGTTCAGCAGATTATTGCTGACGAAATGGGAATACCGTTGGCTCAGGTTTTTGGCGTGGCGACATTCTACTCGCAGTTCACGCTTACTCCCAAGGGAGAGCATACGATCAGCGTATGTCTCGGAACAGCCTGTTATGTAAAAGGTGCCGACAAGATCCTCGCCGCGATCGAGAAGAGACTCGGAATCAAGGCAGGAGAGTGCACACCTGACGGGCTGTTTTCCATTGACAGCTGCCGCTGTCTCGGCGCATGCGGACTTGCTCCTGTCATGACAGTGGACGGAGAAGTTTACGGAAAATGCACGCCGGAGTCCGCGGTTGAAATTATTGAATCCTACTATGAGGAGGTGTAAGCCATGACAATGACAATAGACAGGCTCACTGAGATCAAGAAAAAGAATGAAGAGCTGGTCATGGTCCGCAGGCTGGTAGCTTCCAAGGCTGAGGAGATGGCTAAGCACACTGCTTACCGCAAGCAGATCCTTGTCTGCGGAGGAACAGGCTGTACTTCATCCGGAAGCCATAAGGTTGTTGACGCGCTTGAGAGCGAGATCAAAGAGAAAGGCCTGAAAGACGTCCTCATCGTCAAGACCGGATGTTTTGGCCTCTGCGCTCTCGGCCCGGTCGTGATCGTATATCCGGAAGGATGCTTCTATTCACAGACAACGCCGGAAGGCGCAAAGCGGATCATTGACGAGCACATTGTGGGCGGACAGATCTGCAAGGATCTTCTGTATCCCGAGACGGTTCACGCTGACGGCGAGATCCTGCCCCTGAGCAAGACGAACTTCTATGCCAAGCAGATGAGAATAGCGCTCAAGAACTGCGGCGTCATTGATCCCGAGAACATCGAGGAGTATATCGCCCTGGACGGCTATAAAGCGCTGTACAAGGTCCTTACGGAAATGACGCAGGACCAGGTCATCGACGTAATGCTGGCATCGGGACTCCGCGGCCGTGGCGGCGCGGGATTCCCTACCGGAAGAAAATGGGCATTCTGCAAATCGACGCCCGGCGAGATCAAATATGTATGTTGCAACGCTGACGAAGGAGACCCGGGCGCATTTATGGACCGCTCCATTCTGGAAGGCGATCCGCATGCAGTCATCGAAGCCATGGCGATCGCAGGCTATACGATCGGCGCAAGCCAGGGTTATGTATATGTAAGAGCGGAGTATCCGATCGCGGTCGACCGTCTTAAGATCGCTATTAATCAGGCGAGAGAGTATGGCTTCCTCGGCAAGAATATCTTCGGAACAGGCTTTGATTTCGACCTGGAGATCCGCCTCGGAGCAGGCGCATTCGTCTGCGGCGAGGAGACGGCGCTCATGACTTCCATCGAAGGAAAGCGCGGCGAGCCCCGTCCCAGACCGCCGTTCCCGGCTGTCAAGGGTCTCTTCGGAAAACCCACTGTTCTCAACAACGTGGAGACATACGCGAACGTAGCGCAGATCATCCTCAAAGGCGCAGATTGGTATTCCTCTATCGGAACAGAGACCTCCAAGGGTACCAAGGTGTTTGCGCTTGGCGGCAAGATCACGAACGTCGGTCTTGTGGAAGTTCCCATGGGAACAACACTGCGCGAGATCATCGAGGAGATCGGCGGCGGTATTCCGAACGGCAAGAAGTTCAAGGCGGCGCAGACCGGTGGTCCTTCCGGCGGATGCATTCCGTCTGTTCATATCGATACACCGATCGATTATGAGAGCCTTGCCCAGATCGGATCCATGATGGGTTCCGGCGGATTGATCATCATGGACGAAGACACCTGCATGGTCGATATCGCCAAGTTCTATCTGGAATTCACATGCGAGGAGTCTTGCGGTAAATGTTCACCTTGCAGGATCGGCACAAAGCGTCTGCTGCACCTGCTCGATGACATAACGAAAGGGAATTCCACAATGGAAGACCTCGACAAGATCGAAGAACTCTCTGCACACATGAGAGTCTCCTGCCTCTGCGCTCTCGGTCAGACGGCTTCTAACCCGGTCGTATCCACACTTAGGTATTTCCATGAGGAATATGTGGATCACATCCAGAACAAGAGATGCGCTGCTAAGAAGTGCAAAGACCTCCTTCACTATGTGATCGATCCCGAGAAGTGCAAGGGATGCACGCTTTGCTCCAGAAACTGCCCTGTTGGCGCGATCAGCGGCAAGGTGAAGCAACCTCATTATATTGACAAGAGTGTCTGCATCAAGTGCGGCCTCTGCAAACAGAACTGCAAGTTCGATGCAGTCTATCTGGATTAAGGAGGGATCTGAACGTGAAAAAAATGATTAATCTTAAGATCAATAATATTCCGGTCACCGTACCGGAGGGCACGACTGTTCTGCAGGCGGCCAAAGTGGCGAATATCGAGATCCCTTCCCTCTGCTATCTCAAGGATATCAACTGCATCGGCGCATGCCGTGTCTGTGTTGTGGAGATCAAGGGAAGACGCGGACTTACTGCCGCATGTACCTATCCCGTAGAGGAAGGCCTGGAAGTACTGACCAACACAGCGACTGTGCGCGCCTCCAGAAAGACCACCATTGAGCTGCTCCTTTCCACACACCGCAAGAAATGTCTTTCCTGCGTGAGAGGAAATCACTGCGAGCTGCAGAAACTGGCATATGATTACGGCATCGATGAGGATCACTTCAAAGATGACGAGCCGCAATACGAGATCGACGATTCCACGCCTTATGTGGTTCGCGATAACAACAAGTGTATTCAGTGCCTCCGCTGCGTCTCCACCTGCAACAACGTGCAGGAAGTCGGCGCGATCGGTCAGATCCGCCGCGGTTTTGACGTCCGTGTCGGTTCTCCCTTCGACCAGGGCCTTAACACTACCAGCTGCGTAGGCTGCGGACAGTGTATCGTCGCATGTCCTGTCGGCGCACTCTATGAAAGAAGCAATATCGACGACGTTTGGGATGCTATTGCAGATCCGAAAAAGCATGTGGTATTCTTTACAGCGCCTTCGATCGCCGCGACGCTGGGTGAGTGTTTTGACATGCCTCCGGGAACCCATGTGGAAGGCAAAATGGTACAGGCGATCCGTATGCTGGGTGACGTCAAGGTCTTTAATATGAACGTGACCGCTGACCTGACGATCATGGAAGAGGCTAACGAGCTGATCGAGCGCATCGTGTCGAATAAGCTCGACAAGCCGCCGCTTCCGATGTTTACATCCTGCTGCCCCGGCTGGATCAAGTTCGTGGAACACAACTATCCGGAGATGATCCCGCATCTCTCCACCTGCAAATCACCGCAGGGTATGTTCGGCGCGCTGCTTAAGTCCTACTACTGCCAGAAGAACAACATCAATCCCAAGGATCTGTTCGTGGTCAGCGTGATCCCCTGCACAGCCAAGAAGTTCGAGGTGGAGAGACCTGAGCTCTCGATGAGGGGATTGCCCGACGTGGACGTAGCCCTTACCACAAGAGAACTGGGCCGCATGATCATGGGAGCAGGTATTGCTTTCAAGGATCTCAAGGGTGAAGAGTTCGACAATCCGTTCGCGATCGCGTCCGGCGCAGGAAAGATCTTCGGCGCCACCGGCGGCGTTATGGAAGCAGCTCTTCGTACAGCAGCCAATATTCTGGACGGGACCAACGAGAAGGTCGATTTCATGGATGTCCGCGGAACCACAGGCATCAAGGAAGCGACATATCGTATCGCCGGTAAGGAAGTGGATGTCTGCGTCGCCAGCGGCCTCGGCAATGCCAGGAAGGTCGTGGAAATGATCAAGAGCGGTAAGAAGAACTATCTCTTCGTAGAGATCATGGCGTGCCCCGGCGGCTGCATCAACGGCGGCGGACAGCCGATCCAGAGAGACTACGTACGCAACTGGGTAGACCTCAAATCCCTCAGATCCGCAGTCCTGTACAATTCGGACAAGGATAACGATCTGCGCTGCTCACACGAGAGCCCTGTCGTACAGATGCTATACAACGAGTTCTTCGACAAGCCCGGCAAGGCGAAAGCACACAACCTGCTGCACACGACTTACACACCCAGATGAGATGATGGTAAAAGCGTAAATAACACTGTTTTGACATGACGATAAAGGCCAGCTGTCAGCCCGTTGAAGGTCAGTATTTCATCAGGAATGCTTCCCTTCCCACGGTTTTCAGCTGGCCTTTTGAGTAAATCAGTGAACCGGTCTTCCGGTTGGCCTAAAATTGGGATAAAGCAGTACGAAAATCGAAAATCCGGTTGATTGTTTTCCATACGATATGTATATTTTGGATAGTATATAATTACCTTCACTATGGGGTAGTGTGTGCTTTTGGCCAAAAAACAGATATTCTTATTCAGACCAATAAAAGACTATAATAAAAGACTATAAAAGGAAACAAAAGTGCAGGAACGGAACGGAAAAGTCTCGTATGCTGCCGTGATCGGTACAGGCACGGCGGCATTGCGGTTTTCTCGAAAACAGAATAAAAAGAAAAGGAAGCGCTATCATATCGTTGGTTTCATCGGCGATGAGAACGAGAAGCTCCCCGCTCCGAGACTGTGCGCTCTGGAGGATCTTGCATCCTATCTGCTCTCTGCGGATGTGGATGAGATCATTATTGCCATGGACCCGGACCAGGTCTATCTGATGCCGGACATTATTTCTACCTGTGAAAACAGCGGGATCCGGTATTCGATCTTCTCAGCCAGGCGGGAACCGGCCAGAGAACCGGCACCTGACAGCTCCAAGATGAGAAAGAAGATCCGGGCTTCAAAGCGCAGCAAACTGGGCAGCCCGGTATGGTTATTTCTAAAGCGTGCTGCCGATCTTATTTTGAGCGCCCTGCTGATCATCATTCTGCTGCCGGTGATGCTGATCATCGCGATCGGCGTAAGATTCTCCGGACCGGTCCTGGTCCGGGAAAAGATCGTCGGTATGCGTCGTAAATCGTTTACTATGATCAAGTTCCGAAGCATCGAGGATGTCGGGGAACTGAGGAAGCGCAGACGAAGGCGCGATACGGAAGAAGCTGACGGTAAAAAGGATGGAGAAAACAGCGTTACATCGCCGTTTCTCCTGGGACTGAGGGAGCATAAGCTTGATATGCTTCCGAGGCTATTCAATGTTTTGAAAGGTGAGATGAGCTTCGTAGGTCCCAATCCGGAGCCGCGCAGCCTCATCGCGAAATACAGGGATTCCATGCCCGGTTTTATGCAAAGGTACAGGGTACGCCCGGGCCTGACCGGCTGGGCGCGTGTGATCAGTGAACGCGGAGACATTCTGTTCCGGGAGGAGGAGTGGGTCCGCTATGACCTGTGGTATGTGCAGAACTGGTCACCGCGGCTGGATCTGAGCATCCTGAAAAAGACTTTCTTTGAAAAGAAAACATACCAGGAAGCTGTCAGGGAGAAAGAGGAGAAATGGAAAGCAGCCCTGAAAGCAAAGAAGCAGAGAGAGCAGGCACAAATGGCAGCCGCCGAACAGAGAGAAGCGGAAGCATTGGAGTCTGCCAGAAGAAAAGCAGCAGAACAGGAGGAAAAGCGGCTTAGAGAAGCGGAAAGGCTCCTGAAAGCCGAGGCGAAGGCGGAAGCGAAGCGCATCAAAGAAGAAGAGATGCGTCTTGCGGAGGAAAAAGAAATAACCGTGTCTGAAACCCGGCGGAAAACGGCCGCAGTGGAAGCGCGCGCAAGAAGGGAAGAGGAACGCAGGAAAGCGGCAAAGGCGCGCAGAGAGGTTTTCAGAAAACGCAGAAAAGAAACCGTGGAACTGGGAAGCGCTGCAATAAGATCCGTAAAATCAGCGCCGAAGAGAGTAAAAAGCCAGAGCAACATCATCTGGGCTATAGCCGGTCATTATGGACGGCCGTTCCTGATCGCTGCTGCTATGCTGATCCTGTTGTATTATCTGTGTTACAGGATGGATGCGGCGGTTTCCAGCGCCATGTTCGTACCTCTTAAGATCGTAAGCACACTGTTCTTTATCGTCTCCGCTTTCCTTACGATCAAAAGAAAGAGCGGGGCGCAGGTCATCCTTCTTTTTAATCTCCTTTGGATGATCCTATCAAGAATTCTGCTCGATGATCTGACGATCGGACCGCACGGCGCAGTCTATTTTGCGGCGATGTTCTTTTCGTTCTACTCCTGCGGGATCCTGCTCAAAGACAACTTAAGGGAGTATTTGCTTAACATCGTAACGTTATCCATGGGCGCCATCCTGTTGCTTTGGGCTGTAGCAGGATTTCATGTTGCGTTTACAGGGCAGACGGTAAAGGGACTTGAAATGATCCGCCTGCAGGTGGAAAAGACGCCTGCGCTGATGACGTTTATCTCGTTCTTTGGAACGCACAGAAATATTTCGTCCACGTATTTTGTGATCCTGATGGGGCTTTTCATCTATCAGGTATTCAGGCACAGGACGATCTTCTGGAAGATCGCAGCCGTAATCTTTGTGCCGACCGCCTATGTCATGGTGGCGATGCAGCACAGCCGTTCCAACTATATGGCTGCTTCTGTCATCCTGACAGGCGCGTTATTAAGCGCGGCCATCGACAAAGCCACAGACAGAAAGAAACATGTGAACGCGCTGATCGTCGTCGCCGGCGCAGGGCTGTCACTCTTTATTTTCTTCACAGGATTTTATTACAGCAATAAGATCGTGGAATCGCTCGCCAACGATTTCAGGTCGGAACAGTCGCAGACCCTTGCGGATACAGGGAAAAGGGCATCCGGTTCGTCGATCACCCTGACGGATCCCCGAGATCTGCAGACCGAGATCAAGACGCTGAACCGGCGCACGGATATCTGGAAGGCCTCTCTTACAGTCATGAATGAGGATCCCCGGATCCTGTCGGTCGGACGTCCGGAAGATCTCGTTATGGAGGCGATCAACGATAAGCTGACACGGAAGAAGGAGCCGCATATGCACCATGTGTTCCTGCAGCAGCTGATGGTATGCGGCGCGCTCGGTATGCTCCTGTACATGTGGTTTTTCTTCACGCTCTTTAAGAGCATGTATTTGTCCCTTCGGGAGACAAAATACAGAGAAACGGTCGGCAACTGGGTGCTCGGCAGTATTTTGATAGCACTTTTCGTATATGGCATGCTGGAGCCGCTCCTCAGCCCCAAGATCCCGTTCGCGTCGCTTTTGTTCTGTCTCATCGCAGGGTGCCTGGACGGAGAGCTGCGTAAGATCAGAAGGCAGTCAAAGACCCGCAGATGACGGAAACGGTTTTGGCGGACAGGAGTATGATCAACATTTGAAATTTTCCATAGTTCGGACCGGTTGTATATCTTTTGGCAGTTGTGACGCTTCGGCGAAGTGCACCATTGGGATATACAGCCGGTCACTTCCCTATTCAGGGGGCGTTTTGGAAAAACGGACATAAAACGGATTGATGATGGGATGGATGAAAAATGATATTTCAAGACAGTTGGATCTTCGCAGGAGAGCGGGGATTTGTCCGCGGATCCCTTGAGATCTGCGGAGAAAGGTTCGATAAAGTAGAGTTTAGCGGCGATGTGCCGCAAGAAGTTTGCACTAAGGCAGGGAGAGAGGTATGTGGTTCCTCAGAGGAATTGTTGCTGCTTCCCGGACTGATCGATATACACACACACGGAAATTCCGGATACGATTTCTCTGACGGAGATCTGGATGGTCTTAGGTGCATGGGCAGATATCTGGCAGCTAACGGCATCACCTCATTTTTGCCGACATCGATGACGCTTCCCTATGAGAAACTGGACGCGGCATTTCGGACAGCTGCGCAGTATAAGGAGACGAGAGAGGAGAACGGAGCCAGGGTTCCGGGGATCCATATGGAGGGTCCTTTCTTTTCGGAGAAGAAAAAAGGAGCGCAGAACGCCCTATACCTCAGACTTCCGGACGCGGAAGCGGTGGAAGATCTGAACAGGCCCTGCGGCGGGATGATCCGGATCGTGGATGTGGCGCCGGAACTGACGGGAACAGAAGGATTTATCAAAGAGATCGCGGGAAATAAAGCGCAGAACTGCAGGGTTTCCATAGCACACACTGCCGCCTCCTATGAAGAGACGAGAGCGGCGTTTAGTGCCGGGGCGTCGCATGTCACGCACCTGTTCAACGCGATGCCCGGGATCCACCATAGGGAGCCAGGAGTGATCGGCGCTGCAGTGGAGACGGAAGATGTGACGGTGGAACTGATCTGTGACGGGCATCACGTCCATCCGAGCATTATCCGCATGGCGTTCAAATTGTTTCCGGGCAGGATCTGCATGATCTCCGATGCGCTCAGGTGCTGCGGAATGCCCGACGGAAGTTATGAGCTTGGCGGGCAGCAGGTAACTCTCAAGGATAATGTGGCGCGTCTTTCCGACGGGACCATCGCAGGGGCAGCTTCGAACCTGTTCGACGATCTCAGGAACGTTATCCGGTTCGGCATACCGGTTCACGAAGCTGTTATGGCGGCGACAATTGTACCGGCCCGGGTGATAGGCTGCGACCGCGAGACCGGTTCCATTGAAGAAGGGAAACTCGCGGATCTCATCGTATGCGATAAGGATCTGAACTTACGACAGGTCTATATCGGCGGAAAACGCATAAAATGACATAAAAAAGAGTCGCGGGAAATTCCTGCGACTCTTTTTCGTAGCGAGAGGGGGACTTGAACCCTCGACACTGCGGGTATGAACCGCATGCTCTAGCCAGCTGAGCTATCTCGCCATGTTGCTGTTTCTTCAATCAGCTTTTTAAGTATACGAAACAGCGTACTGTTTGTCAACCGGAAATTCAAAAATAAACGGAATCGTTTAATATCTTCTCATTTGCAGGCTTAGCGGCGGCTCTCCCGCCTGCAATTTCTCTTGCTATCAGGCACATGCTTGTAATACTATTAACGAAGATTCTGAAAGCTCCGGGAGGATTGCCCCCAGAGGAACACCCCGGAAGAACGGTCCCGGGAGAACTGGAGAAGAGAGGAACATCATATGACAGGAGTGATCGCCGCGGTTATGGCGGCATTGATCAGTGCTGCCTCAGTGCTCGGCGCAGCTGACTGCAGCCAGATCATACAGGAAGCGGAAGTGAGAATACAACAAGAGGAGCTCTTGGCACAGGAGCAGCGGGAGAAGGAAGAAGCATCGGCGTTCCTGATCGCGATCGACCCCGGACACCAGGGACACGCGAATCTCGGGCAGGAACCCATCGGCCCCGGTGCGTCGTCAACAAAGAACAAAGTCGCGGCAGGGACGAGCGGCAGAGCGACGGGCGTGCCCGAATACCAGCTGACACTCGACGTCTCGCTAAAGCTTCGGGACGTTCTTTTAGAGAAGGGCTATGAGGTGCTGATGATCCGCGAGGACAACGATGTGGACATCTCGAACGCGGAGCGGGCGAAGATGGCCAATGAGGCCGAAGCGGACGTCTTTATAAGGATCCATGCGAACGGTTCTGACAGTTCCTCCGCAAACGGCGCGATGACGATCTGCCAGACATCGTCGAATCCTTATAACAGCGAGTACTACGTGGATTCCAAGAGACTGTCGGAACTTGTCCTCGATGCGTATACGGAAGAGACGGGAATCCGCAGTGAGCGTGTCTGGGAGACGGATACGATGAGCGGGATCAACTGGTGCACGGTGCCCGTCACGATTTTGGAACTTGGCTATATGACAAATCCCGACGAAGACAGGAAAATGCAGGATCCTGACTTCCAGGATGATATGGTGCGTGGGATTGTCAGCGGGATTGAGGCATTCCTCGAAGAGAAGAAAGCGGAACAGGGTCAAAACACCGCTGAACCGGACGCTGCCTCCACTGCGAACACAGCAGAGGTTGCGTACGAGACAGAACCGGACGCTGCCTCTACAGCGGTTACAGCGGAGATCGCGTACGAGACAGAACCGGACGCCGCCTCTACAGCGGCTACAGCGGAGATCGCGGATGAGACAGAGCCTGACGCTGTGCAGGTCCCGGAGCACACAGAGAGATTTATGAACGTACGGATCGCGCCCGGCTTCACGATGGCGCTTTCATCCTACACGTTCAACAAGCTCTTTGAGAATACGGGCACGGAGCTCCAGGCCATCTACGAGGAGATCAAAAGAGAAGAGGAGGACGCGCCTATGGCAGAACTGGAAAAACAGCTGAACGATGAGATCGCAAAGCTCGGAGGAAAGTGGTCGCTCTATTTCAAGCGTCTCGACACGGGCCGGGTGATCGGGATCAATGCCGGGGAGAAGATGATCGCAGCCAGCCTGATCAAGCTCTTTGTGGCGGGCGAATTCTACACACAGACAAAGAACGGAAAGCTCAGTGAGGAGAACTACGGGAGCAAACCTGACATCATGATCAATGTCAGCGACAACGGTGCCTGCAATACTCTTATTAATGCCGTGGGGATGAGCAACGTCAACGAATTCGCGAAAAAGAACGGCTATAAAGCCACGCAGCTCAACCGCAGGATGCTGGAATTCAACGGGACCGAGAACTATACGTCGGCCAAGGACTGCGGCGTGATGCTGGAAAAGGTGCTTGCGAACAAATATGTAAGCAAGCATGCTTCGGAGAGGATCCTTGAGAAGGGCCTTAAGGCGCAGCAGAGACGCTCTAAGATCCCGGCGGGTGTCCCGTCCGGCGTTAAGACCGCCAATAAAACAGGAGAACTGACGAACGTGGACAATGATGCGGCGATCATCTGGTCACCTGCCTGCACCTATATTCTGGTCATTATGAGCAGTAACGCAGGGAACAGGATCCCTGAGATCGTAAAGCTCTCTTCAATGGTCTACAAGGGCGTCAATCCATAATCCGGGTCGCTGTTTTGTCTGAATATTCCGCAAATATGTTTAGTTTGTATGCGTAAAGGTACAATAGCAGCGCTACTATCGTGTGTTTGCACGATTGAATCGGCGCTTTTCAATGCTATAATCGCTTTAGGAGTAACGCGATGACAGAAAGGAGAGAATCATGGCAGATTTTGAAAAGATCCTCAGAGAGACCAGTTATCCCGGCCGCGGCATTATGATCGGAAAAAGCGCGGATGGCACAAAGGCAGTGACGGCATATTTTATCATGGGCAGGAGCTCTAACAGCCGCAACCGTATTTTTGTAGAAGAAGGCGAAGGCATCCGCACAGAGGCTTTTGATCCTTCCAAGATGGAAGATCCGAGTCTGATCATCTACGCACCGGTGCGCGTATACGGCAACAAAACAATCGTGACGAATGGCGACCAGACCGATACGATCTACGAGGGACTTGACAAGCAGTTCACTTTTGAGCAGTCTCTGCGCAGCAGGGAGTTCGAGCCCGACGCCCCTAACTATACACCCAGGATCTCCGGCGTCATGCATGTGGAGAAGAGTAAATACAGCTACGCGATGTCTATTTTGAAGAGCGACCAGGGAGATCCGTCTTCCTGCCTGCGCTATACATTCGCCTATGAAAATCCGAAGGCGGGCGAAGGCCGTTTCATCTCTACTTACATGGGAGACGGAAATCCGCTGCCGAGCTTTGAGGGAGAACCCAGGGCGCTGGAACTGGACGGCAGTTTCACCGGCGACATCGATGTTTTTACCGGAAGGGTCTGGGACGCGCTTAACGAGGACAACAAAGTATCCCTGTTCGTACGTTTCATCGACATCGAGAGCGGAAAGTATGAGACGAGGATCGTCAACAAGAATAAATGATCGCGGTAAATACCAGGCGGTGTGAATACCAAAAGGTGCACATACAAAGGAGAATGAGAAAAGATTATGAAAGAAATGGAACTCAAATACGGCTGTAACCCCAATCAGAAGCCCTCAAGGATCTACATGGAAGACGGTTCCGACCTCCCCATTGAAGTCCTCTGCGGAAGACCCGGCTACATCAATCTTCTGGACGCGTTCAACGGCTGGCAGCTGGTGAGCGAACTTAAGAAGGCGACCGGCAAAGTGGCGGCCACTTCCTTTAAGCACGTCTCTCCCGCAGGCGCGGCGATCGGCCTTCCCCTGACGGATGTAGAGAAGAAGATCTACTGGGTCGATGATATGGGCGATCTGACTCCTATGGGCAGCGCTTATGCGCGCGCAAGAGGCGCTGACAGAATGTCCTCCTTCGGCGACTTTATCTCCCTTTCCGACACCTGCGATGTCTGCACCGCGAAGCTCGTTTCCAGAGAGGTATCGGATGGCATCATCGCTCCCGATTATGAGCCGGAAGCGCTTGAGATCCTTAAGAAGAAGAAAAAAGGCAATTACTGCGTCCTTAAGATCAATCCCGATTACAAGCCCGCCGCGCTTGAGAAAAAGCAGGTGTTCGGCGTTACTTTCGAGCAGGGCAGGAATGAGCTCGTCATCGACGACGCGCTGTTCGCGAACATCGTAACAGAGAACAAGGAGCTTCCCCAGGCTGCGCGCGACGATATGGCGATCGCCCTGATCACGCTTAAATACACGCAGTCCAACTCCGTCTGCTACGTCAAGGGCGGCCAGGCAATCGGTATCGGCGCCGGACAGCAGTCCAGGATCCACTGCACAAGACTTGCAGGCAGCAAGGCTGACAACTGGTATTTGCGCCAGTCTCCCCAGGTTCTTGGACTTCCTTTCAAGGAAGGTATCCGCAGAGCGGACAGGGACAATGCGATCGACCTGTACATGGGCGAAGATTACATGGACGTCCTCGCGGACGGCAAGTGGGAAGCACTCTTCACCGAGAAGCCCGCGGTCTTCACCGCTGAAGAAAAGAGAGCATGGCTCGACGGCAACACAGACGTTACCCTTGGTTCCGACGCTTTCTTCCCCTTCGGCGACAACATCGAGAGAGCGTTCCGCAGTGGCGTGAAATACGTTGCGCAGCCCGGCGGCAGTGTCAGGGATGACAACGTGATTGAAGCCTGCAACAGCCACAACATGGTTATGTGCTTCACCGGCATCCGCCTGTTCCACCACTAATAGTAAAGAAGAGCGAAGGGGCCCGCAGTCGCACAGACGCGGGCCCTGACTATTTGCCGAAAATGCTGACAATGCGGTTATCATAGCCGGAAAGAGGATGCGATCCATGCAGTTCAGGAGGAGCCTTGCAGGAAGAGGCAGCACTGATTTTTATTTCACAGAGGAAGACGCAGGAGGTATGACCGGCGAACAGCAGGTGTACCTTGCGGATCTGATCATGTCTTACCGCTCGAAGTATCCGGCGCTCCTTGTCAATGCAGTCTGGGATTTCGGGATGGAAGAGGGAGACCCTGTACAGGGCGATAAGTACGGTGTATTTGCGGAGTGCCGGGACTACGCGGTCTACAACGCGCAGATGCTCACGATCTCTTTTAATCACGTAAGGCTGAGGAACATGCCGTGCCGGACGCCGAAGGATGAGATCCTTAAGGCTTTGGAATACAGGGCAAAATACAGCGATCTTCCGGGAACAGCGCAGCGCTTGCAGGCATCCTGTCTGACTGCCGGTGTTCCTTGGCCGAGAGTCGAAGAGAGGATACGGGAAGAGCTGGGGATCAAAGCCCTTGCGGAAAACGGACTAAGTGTCACAGATCCGTGTTTTGCCGATGTACAGGCGGTCCGGATGCTCGAAAATACAAAGAGTATCGAGCGGATCACGATCCATGAGATCGGGCATATGATCTCAGAGGAGAGCGGAGCTGTATGCAATAAGAAGATCAAAAAGCTGTTTGGCAGTTGCAGAGACGGCTTTGAAGATCTCTATGAATTCTGCGCCGAGTGCTTCATGGCCGCCGAACTGAGCCAAAGGGACAGACACTTTGACTCACTTTCCGGCAGGATCGGTCTGGCAGAGGAATTCGCAAAGATCCTTTCGGAAACAGTGAAACAGACATAGTAAAAGCCGGCTGTATAGCCGGCTTTATTTCATTTCTGTATTTACTGATAGTAAAGAATGTTCCTGCCGAGGGCGTCAGCCACTTCCTTGCCCTTATAGTACTCAACAATGGCGAGTGCGAACGGGATCGCTGTGCCCATGGCGCGGCTTGTGATGATATTGCCTGTCCTTACGGCGTTTTCTCTTACAAGTTCAGCGTCATTGGCAGTCAGAATATCTTCAACAGTGGGGTTGCATGCGGCACGGACGCCTTTCAACAGTCCGAGCTCCGCGAGAATGGAGGGCGCGGCACAGATCGCGCAGACCATGCGGCCTTCCCTGTGGAAACGGACGACCTGCTCCGTAAGCTGCGCGCATGCCTTGAGATTGAGCGTTCCGGGCATTCCGCCGGGCAGTACGAGCATGTCAAAGTCGTCAAAATCCAAATGTCCGATCGTTGTATCAGCGACCATTGTCACCTTATGAGAGGAAACAACGACGGGTGTATCGCTGACCGATACTTTCGTGCAAGGGATCCCCGCGCGGAACAGGATGTCCGCCACAGTGAGCGCTTCGATCGTCTCACAGCCGTCAGCAAGGAACAGGGCTACTTTGGGTTCAGAAGGGGTATTTGACATAATCGGATCTCCTTTATTACTTGGTTTTCAGATTCCTTTCAGATCGGTTTTGCATTTATTATAAAGCATTTGCGGTATCTGTCCGCATCTGCGATAAAAATAAAATACTACAAAAAAGCCTATAAAATTCTTCGTTTGTTTGTTACAATAATAATGTTATGATAACGTTTTTCTGAAAGGAGAACAAGATGGTAACTAATGATGCTACACTCGTAAGACTCAAACACAGGATAATGGAAGATGTGGCAAGGCTTGCGTGGGAAGGCAAACTTGACGCAGAAAACAAGCAGGAACTGATCTATACGATTATTCCCGGTCCCATGGCCACTTATCGTTGCTGCGTATATAAGGAGAGAGAACTTGTCAAACAGAGGATCCGCCTGTCAGAAGCACGCAATCCTGACGGCACTACCGATTCGGAAAACATCGTGCAGGTCATCCGCCCTGCCTGTGAGGAATGTCCTCTTTCCGCTTATACCGTGACGGACAACTGCCGTCTGTGTATGGGAAAAGCCTGCATCAATTCCTGTAAGTTCGGCGCGATCTCAATCGGAGAGAACAGGACCAGGATCGATCCCAACAAGTGCAAGGAGTGCGGAATGTGCGCGAAGGCCTGCCCTTACGGCGCGATCGCTCATCTTGTGCGCCCCTGCAAGAAGGCTTGCCCTGTTGGCGCCATCACTTATGATGACAACGGCATTTGCATGATCGATGAGAAGAAGTGCATTCAGTGCGGCCACTGCATCCACTCCTGTCCTTTCGGTGCGATCGGCTCCAAGACCTATCTCGTCAATATCATCAACGATATTCGTGCCGGCAAGGAAGTATATGCCATGGTCGCTCCCGCGACTGAGGGCCAGTTCGGCGGCGATATCACGATGAAGTCCATGAAAGAGGCGTTCCTCAAGATGGGATTCGCAGATATGGTCGAAGTTGGTCTTGGCGGAGACATGACCGCAGCTTACGAATCCCTTGAATGGGCGGAAGCCAAGGAAAAGGGCGAGAAGATGACAACGTCCTGCTGCCCTGCATTCATGAATATGATCAAGAAGCATTTCCCGAAGCAGTATGCGGAGAACGTATCGCAGACAGTATCCCCGATGTGCGCGATCTCGAGATATCTCAAGACCCTGCACCCCGGCTGCGTCACTGTTTTCCTCGGCCCCTGCATCGCCAAGAAGTCTGAAGCGGCTGACAAGTCTATCCCCGGAAACGCGGATTACGCGATCACCTACGGTGAATTCCGTGCGCTGCTTCGTTCCAAGAATATTGATCTGGTTAAGGAAGACAACTCCTATCAGGAGTCCTCGATCTGGGGCAAGCGCTTTGCGACATCGGGCGGCGTAGCTGCTGCAGTTCTGGAGTGCATGAAGGAAAGAGGTCAGGATATCTCCGATATCAAGTTCGTTCAGGTCGCGGGCGGTCAGGAGTGCAAGACAACACTTACAATGCTCAAGGCAGGACGTCTCAAGGAAGACTTCGTAGAAGGCATGATCTGCGAAGGCGGCTGCGTGGGCGGACCTTCCAAGCACAGGAGCGAGATTGAGATCAAGAAGGCAAGAGAAGGACTTCTCAAGCTTGCGGACGGAAGAAAGGTCCTCGAGAACATCAAGGATTATCCGATGGACAAGTTCTCCATGTACCGCGACGGCCACATGGACGAAGAGTGCAAGGTGGAGCTCGCCAAGTAAGAAAGACGAAATCACAGATGCCAGCCGGTCAAAAGGCTGGCATCTTTTTTTGTAGACGCTTTAAGATGGGGATGCTATAATATAATGCCGTAGTTATAAACACAGAAAGAAGAGGCAACTATGCGGATAGGTACAGGTTATGATGTGCACAAGCTCGTAGAGGGACGCAAGCTGATCATTGGCGGGGTGGAGATTCCCCATGAAAAGGGGCTCCTGGGACATTCCGATGCAGACGTACTGGTCCACGCGATCATGGATGCACTTCTCGGCGCGGCAGCGCTCGGGGATATCGGCAAGCATTTTCCTGACAAGGATCCGAAATATAAGGGGGCGGATTCCCTGATGCTCATGAGGGAAGTTCGGCGGATCCTTGACGAAAACGGTTTTAAGATCGAGAACGTGGATTCGACGATCATCGCCCAGGCGCCGAAGATGAGTCCGCACATCGAAGAGATGCGCAGGAAAATCGCAGAAGCACTCGGGATCGATGTGTCGCAGGTGAGCGTCAAAGCTACTACAGAGGAGAGACTCGGATTTACGGGCCGCGGCGAGGGAATCTCCGCCCAGGCGGTCGCGCTTATCCGCTGATCATACAGGTAAACTGAAGAACCAGAAGATATTATATTATTAAGAGGATTGTGCATTATGAAGATCTTTAACACGATGTCCAGAAGCAAAGAAGAGTTTGTACCGGTAAAGCCCGGCCGTGTGAGTATGTATGTCTGCGGCCCTACGGTCTATAACCTGATCCACATCGGGAACGCGCGACCGATGATCGTTTTTGATACGGTCAGGCGCTATTTTGAATACAAAGGTTATAAAGTAAACTATGTCTCTAACTTCACGGACGTGGATGACAAGATCATCAAAAAAGCTATGGAGGAAGGCGTTGATTCTTCCGTGATCTCCGAGCGGTATATCGCCGAGTGCAAGAAGGACATGGCGAGTCTCAACATCAAGCCTGCCACGATGCATCCCAAGGCGACCCTGGAGATTAACGGCATGATCGAGATGATCCAGAAGCTGATCGACAAAGGCTATGCGTATGTAGCTGACGACGGGACTGTTTATTACAGCACACGGAAATTTGAAGGGTACGGCAAGCTCTCCCACAAGGATCTCGACAATATGCG
>CACXMK010000011.1 GCA_902768735.1 uncultured Lachnospiraceae bacterium
AAAATCAGGCTGATGGTTGTATACATTTTTCAAAACACTGCCCGCTGCGCCCAACTCTGCCGCTCATCACAATAATGATTGGAACATTTTTCTTATGATTGGCTGCCTGCGCCCAACTCATCCAAAATCCGTGGGAACATTTTCTGCCAACCTCCTGGTTGCGCCCAACCGTACACAACAGAAATCCATGGGAACAAATCAGGCACAGCCGCCCCACTTCTCAGTCCGTATGGGGGCAGAGGTTCATTTCGCCGATGCGAACAGCCTCCTCTTCCTGCGCACGCGATTGATGTGCCGCTCAAAGTCGCCGCTCCGGATGAGCTCGGCGAGGATGTACTGCGTGAAGACCGGCACTGTGCACGAGTAAATCGCGATCTTTTCCTGCAGCCGGGCGGTCAGGGCGGCCGGCAGGACCATGTAGCCGACGCGGATGCCGGGTGAGACGGTGCGCGTGAAGGTGTTCATGTAAATAACGCTGCGAATGGGCTCGAGGGAAAAGAGGGTGTCCTCTGCTTTGGTGGACATGGAGAATTCGGAGTCAAAGTCGTCCTCGACGATGAACCGGTCCTCGGCGGACGCCCATCGGATGTAGCCGGCGCGCCGCGAAGCGCTCGCGGTAATACCGCTGGGATAGCTGTTGAAAGGCGTCACATGCAGCACGCTGGCCGGCGACTTGTACAGAGCGCCGAGCCGAACGCCCTCGCGGTCCATCGGCAGCATCTCGCATCGGACGTCGCTCGCCTCGTAGACCAGCCGGATCTTCTCATAGGACGGGTCCTCCAGCGCGAAGATCCGGTCCCGCCCAAGCATCTGCACGATCAGGTTGTACAAATACTCCGAGCCCGACCCGATGACGATCTGCTCCGGCAAAACATTGATCCGCCTGCTGCGTGCCAGATACTGCGCGATGGTCTCCCTGAGGAGAGCCGTCCCGAAATTCGGAGAGCGCTCCAAAAGATCCTCCCCGTAATCCGTGATCACTTTTCTCGCCGTCCTTGCCAAAATAGAGAACGGAAACCTTTCCTGTTCCGGCGTCACGATCGGCCCCCGGACCGGGATGTCGGAGATCTCGTTGTCACCGGGGACGGTTCTCTCTGTCAACTTATCGCCGGTGTCACCGGGGACGGTTCTCCCTGTCAACTTATCGCCGGCGTTGTCACCGAAGACGGTTCTCCCTGTCAACTTATCGCCGGGGATACCGGTGGCGAGAGGGCTGGCAATGCTGTTAGAAGCAGTGCCAATCGTTCCATAACTACTGCCTATATCCATGGAAGCAACGGGAAATGTCTCTCCCTCTTTATAGCAGACAAAGTAGCCGCTGCGTTCCCGCGATTTGATATATCCTTCGTCCGCAAGCAGGTCGTAGGCGTGCTGAACGGTGATCACGCTGGTGCCGGTCTCTGCGGCAAGGAATCTTTTTGAGGGGAGCTTACTGCCAAAGGGGCAGATTCCTCCCGTGATATCCTCGCGAATTTGAAGGTAGAGCTGGAGATAGGCGGGATGTTTGAGTTTGGGATCGATGCTGTACTGGGGCATGGCGGTTCCTTTTCTGGTATTATTCTTCTGTTATTTATATCAAGAATCATTATAACCAATTGGACAAAACAGTGCAATCACCGGCGTTTGCAACCGCCGGTTGCGCAATTTCCAAGCCCGATTGATAGAATGCTCCTGCGGAAGACTGTAATCTGAGCTCAGAAAGCACAGAAACTTGTATAATAGAAGCGGCGGATGGCACGGCATGCCAAAGCCTCGCACTATTGGAAAGGACGGAAAACAAGATGATTCTCGCAGATAAGATCATAGAGCTCAGAAAGAAGAACGGCTGGTCGCAGGAGGAGCTGGCAGAGATGCTCGGCGTCAGCCGCCAGTCGGTATCTAAATGGGAGAGTGCGCAGTCGGTTCCCGATATGAACAGGATCCTGAAACTGTCAGAAGTGTTCGGCGTGACGACAGACGACCTGCTCAAGGACGAGCTGGAGCTTCCCGCCGAAAGGCCGGCAGAAACTCTGATCCTCCAGTCCGCGCAGACGACGGACATCCCGGAAGTAAGAAATGTTTCTATGGAAGAAGCTGTAGCGTTCCTGGAGTTTAAGAACAGCATGGCAAATAGGGTGTCGATCGGGGTGATGCTCTGTATTTTGGCACCGGTTACGCTGATCCTTTTGAGCGGCGCGCAGGAGGCGGGAATAGCTGCTCTGTCGGAGGCGCAGGCGGCGGGGATCGGATTGGTCGTTCTGCTTCTCATGGTGGCTGTGGCGGTCGCGATCTTCGTGCTGATGGGAATCAGGGGCAGCGGATATGAGTTTTTTGAATACGAAGAAATTGAGACGGCATACGGCGTGGACGGCATGGTGCGGGAACGGAGAGAGCGGTTCAGGAGCACGTACACGTGGCACATGGTGGCGGGCATCGCGCTGTGCGTCATTTCGGCGATCCCGCTGTTCGTGACGATGATCATGGTGGGCGAGCAGGAAGAATTCGCGTACGTTATGGCGATCGGCATGCTGCTGATTTTGGTCGCGATCGGCGTTTTTATGATCGTGCGGAGCAGCATCGTGTGGGGCGGATTCCAGATGTTGCTGCAGGAGGGCGATTATACCGTGGCGCGCAAGGAGGAGAACCGGAGGAATGAGCACCTCGACGCGATCTACTGGTGCACGGTGATTGCGATCTACCTCGCTTACAGCTTCATTACCGGGCGTTGGGACCGCAGCTGGATCGTTTGGCCGGTGGCGGGCGTGCTCTTCGGCGCTGTGAGGGCGATCGCGGGGGTCGTCAGGAAGAAAGGTTGAGGCTTTGGCTGATTCGTCAGTCTCCTCAAGGTTTGGGTTTGTTTCATTTCTGAAACTTCCGGTTCGTACTGCCGATGTTTTACCGATGTTTTATTTTCCGATGTTTATTTTATTTTCCGATGTTTTATTAGTACAGATCCGCCGCTTCCATAGAAAAAAATTCTCTGATCTTATCCTGAGCAATTGTTATGTCGAAAGGATGTCCGTCGCTTTCATAAGTGAGGATCAGGTTATGATCGGGAAGAATACCGTTATTGACATAGACCCTGATCTTAAAGAGAAAGTCCAGTCTGTAGTCCTCTTCATCCAGCCTGCCAACGTGCTCCCAGTAATAGGTTTTGCCGGTCAGTGGATGGCGGATCGTAAAGTCCGGATAAAGGTCGTACCCGCCGATAGTCAGCTTACATTCGTAACGATAAGGAATACGAAGTGTGGAGAGCAGCATCACAATGAGCGCTTCTGACTTCGAGCGGACCAGGATCTTGTCGACGGTCTGAATGATTTTGTGTTCCGGATGTTTTGGGTTCGTCTCATAGTCTTCCGATGCCCATTTTTTTAATTCTTCGGACAGTTCTCTGGAAGGTGTCTGTTCTTCTGTTAAAAGATTCTCCAGTAGAGGTGCATCAAGAAGGGCGTTGATATCTGAGTTTTCTCTGTATTTTGACAAAAAAGAGTCTATTGCTTTTAACTGGGCATTAATATCGTTGAGCCGCTTCTTCCTGAGTCGTTTCCTGGCAAGTTCGCGAGCGTAGTTTCGATTTTGGCGGGAAATATAGATTCTTTTTTTATTGCCGCCTTTGTCCAGGCCGGCAACATACCATTTGTAGTATGTTTTCCCCTTTGATTTGTTTTTGCTGTAAACAAGTGTCCCGATCGGTGCATCGCGAAGTTGTGCTTCAAGTTTGCGCTTTTCCGGAAGCAGTGATTGTTTGACATCCTCCATGAGTTTTCGCAGTGTCATAGGGCTCCTTTCCTCTGAACAGAGATAGAAATGTGATTTGAAATGTGACAAATGATTTCTCAGCCTGCCGCAGGACAATTGCGACGAGATAGACTGATCAAAGATAATGAACATATTATAGAATTGAAATTAGCAGATGGCAAGATGCCTGTTTCATAATCGCTAAACTGTCGATTGTGTGGTCTATAGGCTGTATTTGTGATGGGAGGCTGATCGGTTGTGAAAGTTTAACTGTCTCAGGTGACAGTTTCAGAACGGTTGGGCGCAACCAGGAGGTTGGCAGAAAATGTTCCCACGGATTTTGGATGAATTGGGCGCAGGCAGCTGATCATAAGAAAAATGTTCCAATCATTATTGTGATGAGCGGCAGAGTTGGGCGCAGCGGGCAGTGTTTTGAAAAATGTATACAACCATCAGCCTGATTTTGAAACCAGATGGAACATTTTTTGTGAATGCCTTAGTCACGCCCAACCATCAGATGGAGGGAGAACAAATCAAACAAAAGCCGCCGCTGTACCCAACCTTCAGTATAAAAACAAAAGCAAGTAAAAAAGGAGGCCCCAGCCTCCTTTTTCAATTCCAATATCCACAGGCTAACGCCATGCTCCGGTATCCGCAGGCTAACGCCCCGCTCCAATATCAACTCCTCACGCCTCCTCCGCCCAGATATCCGTAGGCCTTCTGCCCATCCGGCGTCCGATCACGACGATCGCCGCGATCACTGCGACCTGTGTCAGGATCGCCGGCACTGTTCCCTCGACGCCGAACTCGACGTTGTAGAAGAAGCTGTTCCGCGCAGTGGACGCGTCCAGCGTGAAGACCGAGTACGGCACGACCTGGCCGCTGTTGGGAAGCCCCGCCAGGATGCTCTGCATGTAGTTCCACCCTGTGTGGACGCCCATCGCCATCCACAAGCTGTCAAAATAGTAAACCATCAAGCTGAACATCAGTCCGCTGGTCGCAAGATCCACGATCGCAAGCGGTGTCACACCGGGATTGCCCAGATGAAGCGCCGCGAAGTACACCGAATTGATAATGATCGCCAGCCAGAACCTGCCCCTGTATGTCCGCAGCACCCTCTGAAAAATGAACCCGCGGCAGATCAGCTCTTCCGACGCCGACTGGATGAACACGCAGACAAGCAGGACGAGGATCGGCACGATCTCTATTTTGCCAAAATACAGATAAATGTCGCCATGCATCATCGCCAGAAAGATCGCGAATCCGTTCATGCCAAAGCCGATCAACAGGCCGATCAGCAGGTTCCCCGCATTGTTGCCTTTGCAGCCGGTGCCGTACGCCTTGAAAAGCGGGCGGTTCTTCTTAAGCAGCGCGTTCAGAAGCAGCGTGATCCAGATTCCGATGGGAACTAAATACAGCGATGCCGTGGTGCCGAAGTCCGTCTTGTAAAGACCAAGCGCCAATGTGAACAGCTCGCCCAAAATTTCACCGGCGATAATCAGAATGAAAGCCAGGATACAGGTCCAGATCGCAGAGCCGAAAATGATCTGCGGGATCGTCCTCTTTGCTTTTTGTTCATTGTTTTCCATTATTGTAACGCTCCTTTACTGTTGTTTCCTGAGTGATAATATGTATACTATACGTAATTGAACTACAATATTCACCCACATTTTTCAAGAAAAACCTGATATAAAAAGAATTTTTACCAGAGGAAATCAACATGAGCAAAACCAAAGTATACATCGACGGACAGGCCGGCACTACAGGCCTTCAGATCTTTGACCGGATCGGAGCGCGCGAGGATCTCGAGCTGATGCGCATCGACGAGGACAAGCGCCATGACAACGAAGAGCGCCGCAAATTCCTCAACACGGCGGACATCGTCTTTTTGTGCCTGCCCGACGCGGGCGCGATCGAGGCGGTCTCCCTGATCGACAACCCCAGCGTACGCGTCATCGACGCTTCCACGGCGCACCGCACGGCGGACGGCTGGACCTACGGCTTCCCGGAACTCAGCGCAGACCAGCGCGCGGCCATCGCCAGTAGCCACAGGGTCGCCAATCCCGGCTGCCACGCAACAGGATTCATCTCCTGCGCTGCGCCTCTGATCAACATGGGCATCGTCCCGGCTTCCTACCCGTTCACCTGCTTCTCGCTCACCGGCTACTCCGGCGGCGGCAAGAAGATGATCGCGAACTATGAGTCGCCCGAAAAGGCCGAGGCGCTGAATTCGCCCTGCATCTATGGCCTCACGCTCAAGCACAAGCACATCCCCGAGATGACCAAAGTCTGCGGCCTTGCGCAGCCTCCCGTCTTCCTGCCCGTTGTCGACGACTACTACAAGGGCATGGCGACGACCATCATGCTGCACAACAAGCTTCTTCCCGGCGCGCCGACCGCTGAGGAGATCCGTGACAGACTTGAGGAGTACTACCGGGATTCCTATTTTGTCAAAGTAGCGCCCTTCGCCGCTTCACCGGCCAACATCTACGCCAATGAGCTAGCCGGAACGAACCACCTGCGGATCATCGTCTGCGGCTATGAGGACCAGACCAGCGTAACGGCGCTCTTCGACAACCTCGGCAAGGGCGCCTCCGGCGCCGCTGTCCAGAACATGAACATCATGCTTGGCATCGACGAGGCGACCGGGCTTTGACGAAACCATCGCATACAAAAAGGGTGCTGCATCTTGCGATGCGGCACCCTTTTCTTCTCCACTGTTAACCCGTCTATCATTCCTCCAGGATCCCCGTCTTCTTCAGGACTTCCGTCACATCCGAGACAGGAATGATCTCCAGCTTATCCTTGACTTCCTGCGGCACTTCGTCCAGGTCATCCTCATTTTCAAAAGGAATGAACACGGTCTTAATGCCTGCCCTTGAGGCCGCCATCAGCTTCTCCGGCAGTCCGCCGATCGGCGTCACGACGCCTCGCAGCGAGACCTCACCGGTCATTGCGATGGTGGATGCCACCGCCTTGCCGGAAATCAGCGAGGCAAGGGCTGTTGTCATTGTAATACCCGCGGAAGGGCCGTCTTTTGGCACTGCGCCTTCCGGCACGTGAATGTGCAGATCGTTTTCCTCGAACAATTCCGCCTTGTCCGGGAACATCGACTTCACGAGGCTCACCGCGATCTGCACGGATTCCTTCATGACGTCGCCGAGCTGCCCGGTCACGGTAAATTTCCCGCTTCCCTTTGTCAAAATAGTCTCGACGAACAGGATCTCTCCGCCCGCCGCAGTCCATGCGAGTCCGGTCACGATGCCGGGCTTCTTCTCCGCGAGGATGCGGTCGTGCCTGATCGGCTTCGCGTCGAGCATCTCGCGAAGATTTTCTTCCTTTACTATGATGGGGCCGGATTCCTGCTCCGCAGGCGCTTCCGCCATCCCGGGAGCCGTGCCCTGCGCGCCCGCTTCCGCCGGAACAGCCTCAGCCGCCTCTTCCACCATCTTCTTCGACACCTTTACAGCCGCCGACCTGCAAAGCGTATCGAGCCGCTTGCGCAGCCCGCGCACGCCCGACTCCATCGTGAAGTCGTCGATGATCTTGCGGATGATGTCGTCCGAGATCACGATTTGCTCTGTAGTGACGCCCATCGCCTTCATAGACTTGGGCAGAAGGTGCCTGCGCGCGATCTGGAGCTTGTCCGACGCGGTGTAGCCGTTGAACCGGATCATCTCCATTCGGTTGAGCAGGGGCTCCGGGATCGTGTCCACGGAGTTTGCAGTGCAGATGAACATGACATCGGAGAGGTCATAAGGCACGTTCATGTAGTGGTCCGTAAACGTACCGTTCTGCTCCGGGTCCAGCACCTCCAGAAGGGCGCTCGCCGGATCTCCGTTGTAAGAGATTCCCAGCTTGTCCACTTCGTCGAGCACCATGACCGGGTTCGATACGCCGCTCTTTTTGATGCCGTCCATGATCCTGCCCGGCATCGCGCCGATATAGGTCCTGCGGTGTCCGCGGATGTCCGCTTCGTCGCGCACGCCGCCCAGGCTCACGCGCACATATTTCCTGTGGAGCGCCTTGGCGATACTCTGCCCGATACTCGTCTTGCCCGTACCGGGAGCACCGACAAACAGAAGGATCGAGCCCGCCTGTTCCTTCTTGAGGTTCATGACGGCGATCTGCTGTATTATGCGCTGCTTCACTTTTTTGAGCCCGAAGTGGTCCTCTTCCAGGATCTCCTCTGCTTCAGAGAGGTCGATATCCTGCATCTGTTCTTTTTTCCAGGACAGCCCTGTGACAAAATCCAGATAGTCATAGAGCATTCCCGCTTCTGTGCCGCCGTTGTTCTCCTGTTTGAGGCGGTTCAGGACCTTGAGCGCTTCCGCTTTCGCGGTCTCGTTCATTCCCGCCTCCTCGATCTTGAGCTCGAACTTGCGGATGTCCGAGACCTTCTCGGGATGCATCTCGTCAAGTTCCCGCTGCAGGAGCTCCATCTGTTTTTTGATCGCGGATTCCTTGTAGATCTTCTGGTAATCCTCCTGCTGCGCGCTCGCAGCCTCGGTGGTCACCTTGGAGACCTCCATGAATTCGTAGATCGCCTTTTCGAGGAGCTCGAGTCTCTTCTTATGGCTGTCTTCCGCCAAAATCTCGAACTTCTCCTCAGGGCTCATCTTAAACCAGATGGACATAGCCACCGCGATCTCGCTGATCGAATGAAACTGTTCGAGATAGCCCATCGCCTGCTCTCCCCAGGCGAAACCTTCCCAGTTTTCCTTGAGGTTCGCCTTGAGACGCTCGAAATGTCTCTCCTCGACGCCGTCTTCCAGGTCGTCGATCTCGTCGCAGCGGGAGACCGTAAGGTCGATGGTGTGATCGGGGTTCACCCCGATGATATCGAGGTTGACCCTTCCCGTCGTGCGGATCACGACGTAGCCCTCGGGGCTGACCTCATTGACAAAGCCGGTCACGCCGATCGGGAAGAAGCTCTCTTCTGTCATATCCTTGCGATGTTGTTCTTTCTTACATGAGAGGAGCACGACCCGGTCGTTGACTTCGGCGTATCTCTGGGCCAGCTTTCTGTACTGGTCCGATTTGAGATAGATGTTCGCGTCAGGCACGAGCAATAAATTATAAATAGGTATAGCGATCATTTTCTTTACTTTACCTCCTTGATTGTTAGCACTCCCCCTCATTGAGTGCTAACGCCGCTTTAAAAGATACTAACATCAGAGGTCCGGGTTGTCAACAGCATTTCCATGGCTCTGAGAATTCGTCAATTTCAACAACTTCTGATTCATTCTTCGGCCGGTGTTATAATTTTTTTATAAAAAAAGCGAATAGCATCATTTACTGAAAAGCCGATTTATCATACAATATAGTTAGATTTTTAGGCAATGTTTACGCACGCACATTGTCTCAAAATAAGCATTGACACTATAGATAAGGGAGGTTCTCTATGAAGCAAATTGAAATGTTAGCTATGATCCTGGCCGGTGGCCGGGGAAGCCGCCTGCTCGACCTTACCAACCACGTAGCAGTTGACGTAGTCGGTGTTTTGACACAGTACGAATCCGTGCTGCTCAACAGCTATGTTGCGAAGGGCGGTCTGTGGGGACTTGACACCAAGGACAGCGGTGTCTTCGTTCTTACACCCCGTGAAAAGGCTGACGCAGGCCTCGATGTCTACCGCGGAACCGCAGATGCGATTTCCCAGAACATTGACTTCATTGACACGTATGATCCGGAATATCTCCTTGTTCTTTCCGGCGACCACATTTACAAGATGAACTATGACAAGATGCTGGATTATCACAAGGAGCAGGGCGCGGCAGCTACCATCGCGGTCATGCCTGTTTCTATCGAAGAAGCATCCCGTTTCGGTATCATGATCACTGACGAAAATAACAGGATCACTGACTTCGAAGAGAAGCCGAAACATCCTCGCAGCACACTCGCTTCCATGGGTATCTACATCTTCGATTGGAAGAAACTGCGCGAGATCCTTGTCAAGGATATGGTAGATCCCGAATCCGCACACGATTTCGGCAAGACCATCATTCCTACGATGATGAACAACGGCGAGAAGCTCGTCGCGTTCAAGTTTGAGGGATACTGGAAGGACGTCGGAACCATCGATTCCCTCTGGGAAGCCAATATGGACCTTCTCGACGAGAACTGCGACCTCAACCTCGACGATTCCACATGGAAGATCTATACCGAGGATGTGGCAGCCCTTCCCGCTTATATCGGACCCAACGCTTCGATCGACCGCGCGTACATCACGCAGGGCACTTCTGTGGACGGAACTGTCAAGAACTCCGTCATCTTCACAGGTGCCAAGGTCGGCACGGGCGCCAAGGTTATTGATTCGGTTCTGATGCCCGGCGTATGTGTCGGCGATGGCGCAGTGGTTACCCGTGCACTGGTCGCAGACGATGTCAAGATCGGTGCAGGCGCAGTGGTTGGCAGCGCAGACAGCAAGAACATCACGCTGCAGGCCAGCGATATTTAAGGGGGTGCACAAGAATGGCAGCTTCACTTTCCTGGGAAGATACCGTGTCATCGACTTCCCTATTTCGAACTTAAGTAACAGCGGCATCATCAACCTGCAGGTCTACATTGCAAGCAAGCCCCGCTCACTGGCAGCGCATATCGGCACAGGCCGTCATTACAACATCAACTCCAAGCGTGGCAGAGTGCAGCTCCTCTTCCCCACTGAGGAGAGAGTGAACACCATCTACAACACCAACATCCAGGCGCTGTATGAGAACCTTGAGTACATCAAGAGACAGTCCCAGGAGTACGTTGTGATCGCTCCCAGCTGCATGGTCTTCAAACAGGACTACGATGCCCTCCTTCAGGACCACGCTAAGTCCGGCGCAGACATCACTGCTCTGTATCACATGGTCCATCACGCAAGGGGCGGCTATGAGACATGCCACATTTTTGATATCGCAGACGGAAAGGTCAACGCGATCCGCCGCAACCTCGGCGATGAAGATGTGCGCGCCATCTCTATGGAATCCTTCGTCATGAAGAAGTCCCTGCTGATCAAGCTGATCCACGATGCAAGGGCTATTTCCTCGATGTTCAACCTGTCCGACGTCATCAACGCCAAGATCGGCGATCTCGATGTCCGCGCAGTGGAGCACACCGGCTACTTCGGACCGATCACCAGCCTCAAGAGCTACTACACCGCCAATATGCAGCTTCTCAACCCTGCAAAGGCAGCTGAGCTCTTCACTCCCGACTGGCCGATCTACACCAGGACCAATGATTCCTGCCCGAGCCAGTTCTATGATTCCGCAGAGGTCAAGAACTCCCTGATCTCTAACGGCGGCGAGATCCGCGGAACCATTATCGATTCCATCGTCGGCCGCGGCGTGACCGTAGGCAAGGGCGCTGTGATCAAGGGCTGCTACATCGCGGCTTACACCACGATCGGCGATAACGTACATCTCGAGAACCAGGTCGTTGACAAGTATGTCACGATCAATCACGAGAACGAGATCATTGCCGGTGAAGGCGAGCTGGGCTACGTAAAGTACATGGATCACCTTTGATCGATCTGCTTTTGACCGGCTTTAACTGATTTCCCTTTGATAGACGAATTGTCCGTCAAAACATTGACGAAATTCTGTTCATTTGATCCCGAATCCAGTATAATAGGTACGAACGATCTGCCCAGGCGCCAAGAGTGCCCGGGCAGATAACAAGATATTTCTATAAGGAGGAATTAACATGTTAGTATCTGCAAAAGAAATGACCGCTGCTGCAAGAGCGGGCCACTATGCGATCGGTGCGTTCAACCTCAACAACCTTGAGTGGACAAAGGCTGTTCTGAAGGCTGCTCAGGAGCTGAAAGCTCCCGTCATCGTACAGTGCTCCGAAGGCGCCGGCAAATACATGGCAGGCTATAAGACCGTTGTCGATATGGTCAACGACGTGATGGCTTCCCAGGGCATCACTGTTCCCGTAGCTCTTCACCTTGACCACGGCTCATATGAAGGCTGCCTGAAGTGCATCGACGCGGGCTTCTCCAGCATCATGTTCGACGGTTCCCACTTCCCGATCGAAGAGAACATCGAGAAGACCAAAGAGCTGGTTGCGAAGGCTCATGAGCACGGCATGTCCATCGAGGCAGAAGTCGGCGGCATCGGCGGCGAAGAAGACGGCGTTGTCAGCCAGGGCGAGTGTGCAGATCCCGATGAGTGCAAACTGATCGCTGATCTCGGCGTTGACTTCCTTGCTTGCGGTATCGGCAACATCCACGGCAAATATCCCGCAAACTGGGCAGGACTTCGTTTCGACGTCCTCGAGGCTATCAAGGCGAAGGTAGGCGATATGCCTCTCGTTCTGCACGGCGGTTCCGGAATCCCTACTGAGATGGTTCAGCAGGCTATCAAGCTCGGCGTTTCCAAGATCAACGTCAACACCGAGTGCCAGCTCGCTTTTGCGGAAGCAACCAGAAAGTACATCGAGGCCGGCAAGGATCTCGAAGGCAAGGGCTTCGACCCTCGTAAGCTTCTTGCTCCCGGCGCTGCTGCAATCACAGAGTGCGTCAAAGAGAAGATCCTCATCTTCGGTTCCGACAACAAGGCTTGAATATAAGCATAAAAGAGCTGCCCTTTCGGGCAGCTTTTTTTTGTGTAAAAACGACCTCTGGGGTCTTTTTTCACCGCAGCGAGAGGAAGGATCGGTGTGAATCCCCGCGAATTCAACGCAATGAATTAAGGGGCATGCCGCACAAGCGTAGGTTTCACTTCCCGCGCAAATTTTCCATCCAGGTGTGCGCCAGCCCGATCCATTTCACCGCCGGCGTATCCATCGGCCGCTGGTCCGACCGCGTCCTCCAGTCAGCGAGACTTATGCCGTGCACTTCGCCGGGAAACACATGATACTCCATCGGTTTCCTGTACCCCGCAAGTGCCGTGACAAAAAACAGAGAGTTCTCGATCGGCACCGACCCGTCATAAGAAGTGTGCCAGATAAAAGCAGGCGGAAAATCGCTCAGATCCTGCTTCTCAAGGGACATCTTTTCGAGCCAGAATTCATCAGCGCAGCGCGCCTCCCCCAGAAGGTTGTCGAAGGACTCCCTGTGCGCGTACTCTCCGGATGTGATCACGGGATACGCCAGGATGATCCCGTTCGGCCGGATCTCATCCGCGGTCAGCGTCGCGGCGGACGTCCCCCCGGCTCTCCCGGCAGCCGGCGACACCCCTTTCTCCTCCCGGATCTTCGCAAACCACTCCGTATTCCAGAAAACTCCCAGCGACGCCGTGAGATGTCCTCCGGCCGAGAAGCCCAGCACCACAATACGATCCGGATCGATGAGCCACTCTTTCGCATGCGCCCGCAGATAGGCGACCGACTTCGACAGCTCCAGCAGCGCTGTCGGGAACTGCGCCGGCGCGCAGGAATAGTTGAGCACTGCCGCGTGATAGCCCATCGCGTTGAACTGCAGGGCGACGATCTCTCCCTCTCTCTCCGAGGTGAAGTGGTACCCGCCCCCCGGACACACCAGGACCAGCGGCCGCTCCTGCACCGAGAACTTGGGCGTCAGATCCAGAAGATAGGTGGTCAGCCTCGCGTACTCCTGTGACTCCGCAACTTGGATTTCTTTCTTAAAGACTTGGTAGTTCATTTCTATTCCTTTCGTCATTCCTGGTTACTTGTGCTATACTGTTACACAGCAGCTGTCAAAACATCGGCCCCCTCCACCCGATCATTCCGGAAAGGAGCACCGCAATGGGATTTTTCGATAAACTATTCCACAAAACCGATATCAACACCGGCATTGAGACCTACAAGGCGACGCCCGGCGCCTTCCTCGTGGACGTGCGCACCGGCCCCGAGTATGAGGCCGGCCACATCGAGGGCAGCATCAACGTGCCGCTCCACAGCATCCACTTTGTCGTGAACCACATCCGCGACATCGAAGCGCCGATCTACGTCTACTGCCAAAGCGGTGCCCGCTCCGGCCAGGCCACTTCCATGATCAAAGAGATGGGCTTTAAGAACGTCACCAACATCGGCGGCCTTAACGGCTACAAGGGCCCGCTGGTCCGCTGAGCCAAAATACAGCCCATCCTCGCGCACCGCTCAGATCAGCGGATACACCCTCACAAAATATCCCGTCCCAAGCGCAATATCCTCGTCATCGTAATTGCCGTAGGCCATCGCGCTCATGGACTCGTCCAGGATCTCATGGAAACCGCACTTTTCAAGAAGAGTGCGGTTTTTTGACAGCTGCGCGGCGTCCTCGACGACATCTCCGCCGATCTCCGCGACCGGCATGGGCGATGCGCCCACGGCGCGGATCTTGATGTTCATCGCGTGATAGAGAATATGATGCAGGTTCTTCAGGAGATAGCCGGCGATGCCCCTTCCGCGGAACGCGGGCTCCACAAAGCCCCCCTGCAGGTAGCCGGAGAAGCCGCGCTCGCTCTTCCACTCCTCCTGCCTGACGCACAGCTCGGGGCAGCCGTTGAACGCCTCGGCCAGCGCCGTCTCCTCCGGACCGTAGGGATCCGCCACGTTCAGAATATCCATGGCGCCGCCGTAAACGCGGTTCTCGTCGTAGAGCTTCCCCCAGATCCTGGCGCACATCTGCCCGCGGCAAAACACAGACACCGTGAAATTCATTCCCCAGTAATCGTTCTCTTCCTCGTTCTGCTGCGGCGTCAGCTCAAAGCGGAAAGCGTCGTAATCCATCCGTCCCGAATACACTTTTACGCTGTAGATCTCTCTCTGCATTGTCGTCTCCCTTTTCCATTTATTACTGTTCCCGGCCGCTGTTCCCCGGTCTGCGGCGCCCGCCGTCCGCCGGGCCGTCTCCTCTTTTCGTCACTTCGTATATACCTTTTGCCCGCTCCCTGTGCTATAATTGCGCTTGAGTTTGCATCATGATCTTTCACTTCGAACAAAGGAGTATCAAATTGGCTTCCAATCCACCCAGAGAAAACAAAATGGGCACCATGCCCGTAAGACAATTGATCATCAGTATGGCTCTCCCCATGATGATCTCGATGCTGGTACAAGCCCTTTACAACGTGGTGGACAGCATCTTTGTCGCGAGACTCGGCGAATACGCCCTCTCCGCTGTCACCTATGCGTTTCCTCTGCAGAGCCTTATGATCGCCGTCGGTTCCGGTACCGGCGTCGGTATGAACGCTCTGCTCTCCCGCTCGCTCGGCGAGAAGCGCTTCGACCGCTCCAACGCGGCGGCCAACTCCGGCGTTCTGCTCACCTTCTGCAGCTATATCGCGTTCCTCTTGTTCTCGCTGTTCCTCTCGCACTGGGCGATCGCGGTACAGCTCGGTTCCAGCGCTGACCCGGCGGCGGCTGAGATCATCGCTAACGGGCACGCTTACCTTTCGATCGTTACAGGGCTTTCGCTGGGACTGTTTTGCCAGCTTACCTTTGAGAGGATGCTGCAGTCCACCGGCCGCACGCAGCTGAGTATGATCAGCCAGACGACCGGCGCGGTGATCAACATCATCTTTGACCCGATCATGATCTTTGGTCTGTTCGGATTCCCGAAGCTGGGCGTTGCAGGCGCGGCGTACGCGACGGTTCTGGGCCAGACGGTTGCCGGCATCCTCGGCCTTGTGATGAACCTGAAGTTCAACCCCGACATCCGCCTGAGCCTGAAAGAGATCATCCACCCGAATACGGAGGTGATCAAAAGGATCTATATCGTCGGCATACCTTCCATCCTGATGATGTCGATCGGATCGATCATGACGTATGGAATGAACATGATCCTCACCGTTTTTTCGACCACGGCGACCGCGGTGTTCGGCGTGTACTTCAAGCTCCAGAGCTTCTTCTTCATGCCGGTCTTCGGACTTAACAACGGTCTGATCCCGGTGCTCGCCTATAACTACGGCGCACGGCAGAAAGACCGCATCGACGAGGCGCTGAAATTCTCGTTTGTTCTGGCAATCTCGATCATGCTGTGCGGGACGTTCGTCATGAACGTGTTCCCTGCCACTCTGCTCGGCTTCTTCAACGCGGACGAGGCGATGCTCACCATCGGTGTGCCGGCCCAGAGGATCATCAGCCTGTGCTTCCCCTTCGCCGCGATCGGCATCATTGCCGGCTCGATCTTCCAGGCGTTCTCGCAGAGTATCTATTCGCTGATCATCTCGGTCAGCAGACAGCTGGTCGTACTGCTTCCTGTGGCGTGGCTCCTCTCCAAGACCGGCGTCGTCACCAATGTCTGGTGGGCGTTTCCCATCGCGGAGGGCATGGCTGTGCTCCTCTCTTTCTTCTTCTTCAGAAAGATCTACCGGGAAATCGTAGAACCTCTCAGCGAAGAATGACCCCGAGCGAAAAATGACCTCTGGGGTCATTTTTTTCTCGACGAAAAATGACCTCTGGGGTCATTTTTCACCTCTGGGGTCATTTTTCACGGGATCCTCTCCCCCAGATCACCTAGCGACACAAAACGATCTCCCGCCTCGTCCCGCGTGAGCAGGTCCAGCCTGTGCACCTGCAGGGCGAAGGGCGGCAATTCATGACCATAGGACCGGAACATCTCGCCAAAGAGCTGTTCCGGTTTTAAATTGTCGCCAACGGAGCAGCAGAGGCGGAAGTAGACACTTGTCGGCGGCTGCGACGCGGCATCTGCCAGCCCCCTCGCCTGCGCGGCAGTATCTCCGCTCACTTTTGGAATCTCCGGGATCTCCGCTGCGTAGATCCACTCTTTCATGTCGACTTCCCTGGTCCCCTTTTTCGTCTCTTTGGTCCAGGGGATCGTGTCCCTCGCGCAAAACTCCCGCAGTGCCAAAACCCAGTCCCACCCGGGTTCGTATCCCTCCCGGAAGCATACCTCATAGTCGGCCGCCGCGACGATCGTCATGGCTTTCTGTTTTTTGGCACCGTCGACTTCGCGGAAGTCGAGGATCTCCAGGCCCTCGCACATGTGCGCGCCCAGCTGCTGCATCGCTTTTTCCGTCGAGATCGGCGCTTCCAGCTCGATGTCCATGTACTCCGCGCTGCTCGTCGGGCCGACGCCGAGCGGCATGGCAAAAGACATCACCATCCGCTGGTGCATTCCCTCGTCGTACTTGACGGGGATCCCCGTGCGCCGGACAGCGCTCTGCAGATATCTCATGAGCTCAAGGTGCCCGATGAATTTCATGGGCCCGTATTTAGCAAATTTAACTCTGACACGCAAAGGATCGTTCCTCCCACATGTGGTTCTATCTCTTACACACACCGCACCCGAACTTCGCCGCGCCGCAGCCGGCGCATTTCTCCCGGCAGTTCGGCGTGACGACGCCTTCCTGCGCCCGCTGCCACTCCCGCACGAGGAATTCCTTCGTGACGCCGATATCGATGAAATCCCACGGCAGGATCTCATCTACCGGGCGCTCGCGCAGCGCGAAGAACTCCATCGAAACACCGGCATTCTCACACGCCTTCAGCCACCTCGAATAATCCCAGGTCTCAAGCCACGCATCGTACATTGCGCCTAACCGATACGCCTCCAGGATCACCGCGGAACACCGCCGGTCCCCGCGCGCGAGAAGCCCCTCGAGCACCGTCCCGTCCGCCTCGTGGTACTTGTACCAGATGCTGCGGCGGTTCAGGACTGCCTGCACGCCGTCGTATACCGTCGACGCAAACCCCAGGTATTCCTCAGGCGTATACATCCGGGCCCATTGCAGCGGCGTGAAGGGTTTTGGCACGAAAAACGACGTGCTCACAGTGATGTCGCAGCGCCCGTTGCGCTTTTCCTTGGGCACTTCCTGGAAATAGGCCACCGCGATCTTGTTCGCGAGCTCCGCGATCGCAGTCCGGTCTTCGGGCGTCTCTGTGGGCAGCCCCAGCATGAAATAGAGCTTGACCTTCTTCCACCCGCCGCGGAACGCCTCGCGCGCGCCGCCGAGAATCTCCTCCTCGGACAGCCCCTTGTTGATCACGTCGCGCAGCCTTTGCGATCCCGCTTCGGGGGCAAAAGTCAGATTGCCCCGTTTCGCGTCATGGAGCTTTGCCATGACATCGAGCGAGAGCGAATCGACGCGCAGCGAAGGCAGCTGCAGCGAGGTCCCCCGCGGGCCGTACGTATCGACAAAGTAGTTCACGAGTTCCTTAATGCACGTATAGTCGCTGGAACTGAGCGAGCTCAGCGTGAAATTGTCCTGTCCTGTGTTTTGGACCAGTGCGTCAATGTAGCCTTTCAATGCCGGGAGCGACCGTTCCCTGGTCGGCCGGTAGACCATGCCTGCCTGGCAGAACCGGCACCCGCGGATGCATCCCCGCTGGATCTCCACCACCGCGCGGTCCTGCACGATCTGGATAAAGGGCACCAGCTGGCGCAGCGGATACGGCGCGGCGTCCATGTCGCGGACCACCTGCCGCTCTACGCGCTGGGGTACGCCCGGAACGGCCGGCGTAAACGAAGCGATCGTCCCGTCCTCCTTGTAAGTGACCTCGTAGAGCGAGGGCACGTAGATGCCCGGCACCTGCGAAGCCGCCGCGATCAAAAACTCCCGCCGGCTTGAGCCCGCGCGCTTCATCGACTTATACAGGTCCAGCAGCCGGTCGTAGACCACTTCGCCCTCGCCGATGTAGAACATGTCAAAAAACTCCGCGATCGGCTCGGGATTGTACGAGCACGGCCCGCCTCCGATGACGATCGGGCAGGATCCGCCTCCGGCAGGCCCGGACTCCGATGCGTTCAGCGGCACATCTAATCCCCTGTCCGCCGCCCGCAAAGGGATCCCCGAGAGATCCAGCACCTGCAGCACGTTCGTGTAGCAGAGCTCGAACTGCAGCGTGATCCCCAGGAAGTCAAAACACCGGACGGCGTCCTGTGATTCCAATGCAAAAAGCGGGATCTTCCGGTCCCGCAGTATTTTGTCAAGATCGAGCCACGGGGAGTACACCCTCTCGCACCAGGTGTCCTCCCTGCGGTTGAACATGTCGTATAAGATCTGAATGCCCAGATGAGACATGCCCACTTCGTAGACGTCCGGAAAGCACATCGCGAACCGGATGTCGACCCGCGCGGGGTCCTTGTAGACGGCGTTGGCCTCGTTTCCGAGGTAACGGGCAGGCTTTTGCACGCTCAAGAGGACGTCGTCGGGAAGCGCGAGCTTCCTCATCTTCCTGTTTGTCTGGCTCAAATGCTTGTTCCTTTCCATAGAAAAATGACCTCTGGGGTCATTTTTCAATTCGATTGCACGCAATTGATCATGAAAACGACCTCTGGGGTCATTTTTCAAAAAAATCACAAGAACGTCAGCGCCGTCTGGATCCTCCGGACGATGTTCAAGACGTCGTTCCCGTGCAGGGACAGCACGCTAAAGCATACGTCCGGACTGTTGGTGAGGATCGCATCCACGTTCAGGGTTATCAGCTCTTCCATCGTATCCTCTTCGTTGACCGTCCACACAAAGACGCGCTTCCCGGCGCGATGAATACGCTCGATGTTCTCGTAGGTGGCAAACGTTTCGTTGATACTGATGATATCCGCCGCGTCCAGCGTCTCGATGTCACCGATCCCGATCACCGACGTGTACGCCGTCAGTATCTGCGGGTTCGCCGCACGGACCGCCACCAGCGTTTCATAGTCCTGCGACGTGATGTCGCAATTGTTCAAAAAATCGTTCGCCAGGATGATATCGATGATCTTCTGCTCGATTCCCTCGTCGTGCCCCGTCCTCTTGATCTCGATGTTCAGGTACAGCTTGTTCCTGCCGCTCTTCGCGAGCTTTATGACCTCATCCAGCGTCGGGATCGTCGTCCCCGCGTATTCCTCGTCAAAAAACCGCCCGTTGTCAAGATCCTTGATCTCGTCATAGGTCACTTCCCAGACGTTTTTGTTAACCCCGGTCGTCCTTTCGAGGTTGTCGTCGTGGAGCACCACGATCGTGCCGTCCTTCAGCATCTGCACGTCGAGCTCCGCCGCGGTAAAATCCTCATCGATACACTTTTGGAAAGCGGGCAGTGTGTTCTCCGGCGCTTTCGCCGAATACCCGCGGTGGGCCATGATCATCGGCATGCCATAGTCCGTGTTGAAGATCCACTGGACCTGCGCGTAGCGCCGCGGCACCGAAAAGTAGATGCACACCAGGCAGACAGCGACGAGCCCCCACTTAAGGATCGGGTATTTGTGAAAAAAGTGAGGCGCCTCCGTATAGTCCAGGATCTTCTCACCGAGCCCTTTTTTCCGCATATAGTAAGCGGACTGGATCGATGCCATCATGAAGGGCGTTGAGACCCAGAAGAACACAAAGTACACGATCAAAAAGGCCAACTCCCATCTGTCCCAGAAAAAGGTCGTGAAAGGAGCTGTCGTCGCAGGGGTCACCCAGACCGAAAGCAAGTACCACACAACGTCTACCAAAGAGCCTCCCCCAAGGAAAACGATATTCGCCACGACGACCCAGAACAAGGAGAGGAGCAGTAATCTCGCAGTGTACCAGCCCTTCGTCATCCGCCAGCTTTTTCTGCACGCATCCCTGAAGGAGAAATTGTCCTCTTCCATCATGATCGGAATCGCGAAAGCCCACCGAAGGAAGAAATAAGAAGCCACTAACCGCAGGATATCGTAAACGACCATCTCCCACGGATGCTTCGAGAAATCCTCCAGGATAAACCCGGGGATCCGGATCACGGACGTGACGCTGGAGACGTCCATGATCGAGCCAAAATGAAGGACCAGATAGACGAACGGGATCATTCCCCAGTTTGCGATGCGGAGCCTCTCGACGAACATGTCGAATCCCGCCGAGAAGATCTGCCGCATTGTCCGCCGCAATCCGAAATTTGACGCGTGCAACATGTCGTAGATCGCGAACTGCTCATAGATCGCGGCCGCCGCAAGCAGCAGGATCATCCCCAAAAGCACGATCCAGGTGATCGGATTTTTTATAAAGCTCCCCGCATTGTACCACGCAATGATTTTCGTGTTATTGCCGATGAGCCACAGCCGCTGCGCCCATGTCAAAATAGGGAACAGCACCAGAAGCAACAGTATCCGGAAGACTATCGCAAATGCGATCAGGCTCTTTATGTTTTCTCTTAAAAGGCCGAAGGGTTTCAGAACGGCCTTCAGCCAGCGGATCATACGACCGCCCCCCGGCGGTGTATCCTGCCCGATATGCGCGTTCTCTTCACCACCTGATGTTGCATCCTGTCTGATCTGCGCGTTCTCTTCGTCGACAGCCGGCTCGATCGTCATATCCTGTTGGCTATTGTTCATGCTGTTGTTCTCTTCTGAAGACATGACTGTGTTTTCTCCTGTTTTTACTCCCTGCTTCCCTCAAAAAGACTCGCGATCGGCGAGTCGCTGTCGAGGAACAGCGTGGTGTTTCCATTCTCTAAGCTCTTCTTTGCCGCATCAAGCTGACGCACGAAGAGATAATACTCTGCCTTGTCAGGGTCGTTGTACGCGTCTGACAGGATCCGCATGTACTCGGCTTCACCTTCCGCCTCGAGCTGCGCCGCCTTCGCGTTCGCCTCGGAGATCATGACCTCCGTCTCGCGATCCGTCATGTTGCGGATCATCTGCGCCTCAGACTCGCCCTGCGCCTTATAAGCCGCCGCGATGTTCTTGCGCTCCGTGATCATGCGGTTGTAGACAGCGTCCTTGTTCTCATCCGGCAGGTCAAGCTTTTTGATCTTGACCATCTGGATCTCGATGCCGTACTGCTCCGGATCATAGTCCCTATTAAGCTGTTCCAGGATCTTGTTCGACAGCGAGATCACGCGCGTGTTCTCGTCGATGACCTTCATGCCGTCTGAGGTCTGCTCTGCCGCGGCTTGATCCGCCGCCTGCCCTGCCGCGCCCTGGCCAGCAGTCTGCCCTGCAGTCTGCCCTGCCGCAGCCTGGTCTGTCGCCTGCGCATCCTCCTTCAGCTCCTCGGACGTGATATCCTGCACCTGCAGATCGGAAAGCGTGTCCTCTTCCACTGTTTTGTCAAGGGCCGAGTCGCGGGACGCGATCAGCTCTTCCTGCGAAGTCGAAGAGACCGTCGCCTTGAGCGCGCCGTAGACCATGGCGCTGATCTTGCTCTCCGCGCTCGCCTTCGAGGAGTTCAGGGTCTGCGTGAACTTGACCGGATCCGTGACCCGCCAGATGATGTAGGCGTCGACCTCCATCTTTTTCTTGTCAGACGTATAGATCTCTGTGGGCGCGATGTCGTACAGCTGCCGCGACTTCGAGATCGTCGTCTCGCTCTGGATCACCGGGATCCGCAGCGAGAAGCCGGGGTCCGTGGTGACGCGCGATATTTTGCCCATCGTCTTGATGACCTTGTACTGGTTGGGGTACGTGATGACCGCTGCCGTGTTGATGACAAAGTACACGAGGAGCAGTGCCAAAACAATGACCGTTGTACGTTTTTTCATCACTGCGCACCTCCTTCCGCAGAGGCATCGGAGCTGCCGTCAGCGCCCGAACCGGAACCCGCGCCGGCTGCGCCCGTTCCGCCGCCAAAACTTCCGTCGAGGTCGCCCAGGTACAGCCGCTCTGTCGTGCCCTCTCCGTCGTTGTTGATGATGATCTTCAGGTTCGGGAGGATCTCCTCCATCGCCTCGTAGAACATACGCTGCTTGGTGATGAGCGGGTACTTCTTGTACTCGCTGTACTCGCTGTTAAAGCGGGCGACCTGGCCGTTCGCCTCGTTGATGCGGGAAGTCTTGTAGGCCTCCGCCTTCTGGATGATCTTGTCGGCCTTGGCTTCCGCTGCCGGGATCTGCTCGTTTCTGTACTGGTTGGCCTTGTTCAGCGCGGATTCCTTGTTCTGCCGCGCGTTCTCGACTTCGGAGAACGCCTCTTTGATCTGTGCCGTGGGCGGTTCCACGTCCTGGATCGAAATATCGATCAGCGACAGGCCGATCTTCTGTTCCTCCAGTTCGTCCATCACGATGCTCTTGATGTTTTGCTGGATCTCCGATTTGCCCGTTGTCAGCGCCGAGTCCACCGTGTAAGCACTTACCGTGCCGCGGATCGTGCTCTGGATCAGGTTTTTCAGGATCAGCTCCGGTTCCGCCGTCGCGTACATGTACTCGAGAGGGTCGGTCACCTGATACGTCACGTAAAAGTCGATGTCGACGAAGTTCATGTCCGAAGTGATCATCGTGGACTCACTCTCGACATTCGTGTAGCCGCCGTAGTTATCGTCGCGGTAGCCGACCTCAAAGCTCTGCACCGTGGTGTTGATCTTGGTCACTTCCTGGATGAACGGGATCTTGAACTGCAGGCCCTTGTTGTTGTTGACCGTGGCCTGGCCGAGCGTCGTAATGACAGCGCTCTCCGTCTCCGAGAGCGTGTACATGGACCCCATCACCAGATTGAATACCACGAAAATGAGCACAACTATTGTCAGCGCGTAGACCAGACTGTTCTTTACGGCGTCACCGCCGGGGCCTTTGCCGTTAGGTGTTTTGCCGCCGTCTGCTCCGCCGCTCTGTCCGCCGCCGGGCGCCCAGGGGCCGCCGCCAAAGCCGCCTTTTTTATAGTTCTTATGAAACAGATCTTTCATAGACATAGTCGAAACCTCCTTTCCGTCCATTCTATCATACTTAAAGAAACTGTGCGTGAAAAATGACCTCTGGGGTCGGTTTTCACAAAACCGGCCCCAGAGGTCATTTTGCTGCCTCCAATGTCAATTTTGACCTAATAGACATCAACAATTCACGTTATATTCCTCTATGGACCTGCTAAAATACCATATTGTAAACAACAAAACACATGCGGGTGAGTGAGAAATCCACCGAAAGAACTGAAAGAACGGTGAAAATCCCGCGCCATTAAAACCGGAAAGTAAGAGGGTTTAACAATTTCATATGTTCGATGTTATGAGCTATGCAGACAGGAACGATGTAGAGGTTTCGATTCGCAAAGGTCACGACGGACGCACTGTATGGGAGATCTTTTTGCGTGATCGCCGCCTTGGAATGACAGAATTCACGCGTATTATAGATATTGAGATTAACGGACGTTTTGATAAGGACGCTTACATTGAGAAGCGCTGCGAGGAGATGATGGACAAGATCCGCTCCGCGAGAATGATGTCAGAGTATTCCGCAATCGAAAAAAAGAGCGAGGCAGCCACAATGGTGGCTGTCTTTTTTTTGGCAAAACACCGCCGCCGGCGCCTGTTTTCCCAAATTTCACACAATTTCCATGGACGAACTTTGAAAATCTGCTATAATGGCAATGTTTGGTATTTTCGCCCCCCGCGGGCAGCCAGCGATAATGCGCAATCCAGTGATAATGCGCAAAGATGATCAAGATCAAAAAACAGGATCATAACAACAAAAGTATTAGAATAAGGAGATCAACCGCCATGGCCGAAAACACGAAAAAGGATACGAAGTACGATGGCATGACAGCCAGCAAAGCCAAGCGCGAACGCGCCAAGGACGAGCGCGCCGCCGCAAAGCGCAATGCCGCAAGGAACAAAGCGATCATGATCGCGATCGGCGTCGCGATTATCGCGCTGATCGTCGGCGTCAACGTCAGGAACTGGATCAAAGAGAAGAACAGGACCGTTGCTTCCACTGATTTCAGTGCGATGCTGAACGACGACGGCTCCATCAAAGACGTCAATGTCACGGACTATGTCAAGACTTTTGACGTGAACGCGGTCAAACTGGCCAAGTCGGACGTGGAGTACACGGACGAAGAGATGCAGAAGGACATCGAGACCGAGCTTTCAAGCCACAAGGTCGTGAACTCTGACAAAACACTGACCGTCGAAGACGGCAGCGAAGTGAACATCAATTATGTCGGCACCATCGACGGTGTAGAGTTTGATGGCGGAAGCGCTGAGAATTACGATCTGACCATTGGCTCCGGCTCCTTCATCGACGATTTCGAGACCCAGCTGATCGGCGCGCATCCCGGCGAGCAGGTCAATGTGAACGTCACATTCCCCGAACAGTACGAGAACAATCCGGATCTGGCCGGCAAGGATGCCACCTTCCTGGTGACGATCAACGGCATCAGCGAGCTGCCCGAACTCACTGACGAGTTTGTGAAAGAGAACCTTTCCGAATACGCCCAGACCGTCGACGAGTATCGCCAGTACCTGCGCGACACCAACTACAAGACCAAAGTAGAGCAGGCTGTCAGCCAGTACATCACCGACAATATTTCGGCGGACAAGTATCCTGCCGATTACGTCAAGCACCTCAAATCCCTCCAGATGACGCTCAATGAGCGGGATTACGCCTACATGCAGCAGATGTACGCCGCATATGGTATGAATTTTAGCTATTCGAGCATCAAGGAATACTTCGGCGCATCCACCGACGACGACTACGAGAAGGTCCTGCAGGAATCTGCCGAGAAGGCCTGCCTCTCCAACATGGCCTACCAGGACCTGGCCGCGCAGGCGGGCATTGCCGTCACCGACGAGCAGTATGACGCCTTCATCACCGAGAACAGCGTATCCGAAGATGTCAAGGAGGAGTACGGAAAAGGATATATCATCCAGCAGTACATCCTGCCCGGCCTCGTCAGGGATTACATCGCAGAGCATGTGACAGTAGAATAAGTGTAAAGGGATAGTCCCTTCGTTCAAAAGACCCCCGGGGTGAGTGTGAATCACCCCGGAGGTCTTTTTTTCTCCCGGAGTGAAAAAACGACCCCAGAGGTCGTTTTTCTCTTTCTCTCCCGGCCAGGCAAAAACGACCCCAGAGGTCGTTTTTCTCTTTCTCTCCCGGCCAGGCAAAAACGACCCCAGAGGTCGTTTTCGCACCTCCGGCCATAAAAAAAGCCGGGGACACAAACCGCCCCCGGCTCACAACTCTCACACCACTCTCACCGCAACAAATCACATCGGGAACAGATTTCCCCTCGCCAGCATACCCTGCTGGTCAAACTGGCGCCTCACCGCCGCCATCTCGCGGATTCCCTGTCCGCCGTACATGATCGCGAGCAGGATCGTCTTGATCTTGCCCGTGCCGTGCTCCGCGGAAACCGTTCCCCCGAGCGACGTGACGGTGACCGCCCACTTCTCGAACATTTCCTTCGCGCGCTGCATCTCTTCAGGCGTCCGCGGCAAAACATTGACATGCAGGTGGTTGTCTCCGAAGTGTCCCCACACAGCGTAGTCAAAACCCTGCGCCTTCAGGTCTGTCTCATACATATCGAGCAGGTTCAAAAAATGCGCGTCCGGAAGCGCCATGTCGCTGCCGGTCTTCGAGATCCTCGGGTGAACGCGCTTGTAAGCGGCGATCCTCGCGTTGACCTTCTCCGGCACCATGTGGCGCATCTCAAGAAGCTTCTGACGATCATTATAGTTCTCTGCGATCCAGGAAGTATCCGGATTGGCGCCGACGACCTCCATCCCCGTCAGGATCGCGTCGACCTGCTCCATCGCACTGTCGTGCGCCGCGGCGTGGATCTCGAGGTACAGCATGCACTTCGCGTCATCCGGGATCCGGAAATCCTTTCCTTCCTCCGAGCGCAAGAGGTTAAGTGCGTTCATATCCAGGTATTCCATCGCTGCCAGTTCCGGGCAGGTCCTGCGGATGATGCCCGAGAACGCCACCGCCTCGGACTCCTCGAGGAAGAAGCAGTTCAGGCCCATGATCACATTCGGCATGTCGATGAGGCGCAGCTCAAGCTCGGTAAAAGCGCCGAATGTGCCGTCCGACCCGATGAACAGGTCCACCAGATCCATGTCGTCCGCCGCGTAGTAGCCCGCCGCGTTCTTGCAGGTCGGCATCAGATATCTGGGAAGCTCGCCTTCGATCGTGTTGCCGCTCTCGGTCGTGATCGCGAAGTGCCGTCCTTTGGCAAAACACTGCCCTCTGTGCAGCTCGATCACATCCCCGTCAGAGAGGACGATGCGGAAAGCTTCGACGTAGCCGCGCGTAGAACCGTAGTAAAAGCTCTTCGCTCCGGAAGAATTGCAGGCGGTCATACCGCCAAGGGAAGCGGAACTCTCTGTCGGATCCGGCGGGAAATACTGCTCCGGCATCTTTTTAAAGACTTCCAGTGCCTTGAGGGACTCCTCGTCCCAGCCTTCACAGGGGAAATCCTTCATGCGCAAAAACTCGCGGAACTCCTTGAGTGTAAGGCCCGGCTGCACGCGTACATAGACGGCGCTGCGGTCCGGTTTGTGGCGGTAGCGGCAGCGGGGATCTCTCTTGGGACCCTCTTTTCCGATGCGCATGCCGAGAACTTTGTTCATCTTGCGCATGCTCATGGCGTGTCCACCGTCCGGAACGCCGCCGGCCGCAAGGCCCGTCAGGCTCCCCTGGATCGTCACATCATCTTCGCGCGCGTTCATCATGCGCATAATAGCAACAACATCTTTTTCTTCTGTCGGAAAGGAAATGCTCTCCGCCGAGCCCTGGCTGCGGCTCTCATCGTGCAGATGGTCCGCAAATTCCGGCCCCATAGGAAGGATCAGGTTTTTTGACTCTTTCAACTTCGTTGTCCTCCTGCTGTCTTTAAAAATACCGTTTAACATATTAGCACTTTGAAGTCTGCAAGTAAAACAAAAAATGACCTCTGGGGTCATTTTTTGTCTGGGGTCATTTTTTCATCCGGTTTTTTCGAAGGTTTACATTCCGAACTCGCGACACAGCGCTTCAAACCTAGCCTTCTCCTTATCTTTCACTTCCTTCGACAGGTCGTTCATACAATGATGGATCACGTCCGCGTCCTTGAGCACCTCATCCATCGGCCCGTCCACGACAAGCTTGTCGTCGTGATGATAGATCGCCGAGCAGATCAGGTCCGTCTCCGCAGTGTCCGTCAGCTCCAGCTCCCCGAGGATCTCCCTCGCGAGTGCTGCCCCTCTGTGCGCGTGGTCGTCGTACGATCCCGACTTATATGCCGCCAGGTCATGCATCATCGCCGCCATCGCCGCCAGTTCCGGGTCGAGCCCCCTTTTCTTCGCGATCATCGTCGCGGCGAGCGACACGCCGTACAGATGGTTGACTGCCCCGTTGCGCTTGTCCGCGCTCTCCATTTTGTTCAGCTCTGCATCCACATATGCCCGCAAAGTCTTCAATCTGCTCATTACTTCGTCCTCCTCTCCCATACGGGCCCATAGCAAAACGACCCCAGAGGTCATTTTTTAAGCAAAACGACCCCAGAAAGCAAAACGACCCCAGAGGTCATTTTTTTACATTTGGCCCCATTTGTAAACGAACGACCCCAGAGGTCTCTTTTCATTCATTATATACAAGATAAGTGGAAAAGTCTTGACAACAGCGTTTATAATAGTGAAGATATATGTCAACCCACTATTTTTATCATTTTTATGGAGGTTCACAAAATGAGTTTTATTATAGGCATCATCGCAGGCGCAATCGCAGGCTGGCTGGCCGGTAAGTTCATGCACACACGTTTTTCCTTTATCGGAAATATCGCGGTCGGAATGATCGGCGGCTTTGTCGGTAACCTGGTGCTCGGCCTGATCGGCATCCAGGGCTCCGGCTTCATCGGCGGCATCATCGTCTCCGTCATCGGCGCGTGCATCTTCATCAGCATCGTGCGTGCGATCCAAAAGTAAGAACACAATTCCGCAAAAGTGAGTCAGAGGCTTCATCCTCCGGCTCACTTTTCATAAGCCAAAACACTGATCCGTGCCCACTACCCGCAACTTAGAGGAACCTGCTATGGGTAATATCAAGACCTTCGTCGAGTCCATCTGTGACTGCTATGAGAAATCCGTCCATATCGTGGAAGAGGAACAGAAGCTTCCCCCGAGGGACGTCCTTGAGGACGTCTGCCAGACGCTGCTCAACGTCAGCTGCCTGCGCGAGGAGGGCCGCTTCCCCTCATTCAGAGTCTGCTTCGTCCGCCCGGATTCCGAACTTCTGGACACGTACATCTACGCGCACGTCCTCCGGTTCCAGAATCCCATCCCCTTCCACACGCGGGAACTCCACAAGCTTGCGCCCGCCCTCAATGCCGGCATGAGCTATCTTATGCTGGACATTACCGAAAAACCGTACACAATGATCGGCATCATCGCCTCGTATACGGCTTGGGAAAAAATAGTGACGCGCGAAGTGATCTCCGGCAACCGCATGCCCCGGATCCCGAACATTTTCGTGAACGGACCCGGTGAGCTCAGGGCGTGTTTTGGCGAGTCATCCATAGTGAGCTACTCCGCAGGCCACTGCGTATTCTTCCGCACCGACACGTTCACCTCAACGCTGATCGCGGACCAGCTCGCGCGCGACTCCCACATCACGCAGAAAGAGCGCCTGCAGCTGCTGTACCGCATCCTCTATCAGGTGAACAGTTACGGTCACGGCGCGGCGATCCTGATCGTCCCCTCCGCCGAGGCATGCATGGAATACATCGATCTCAAGTATCCCATGCGCAGCCCCTATCTCTTTGGCGACGGCCTGCGTCCCGAAAAGCCCGCCGGTATCGGCGCGCACCCGGACAAGCTCCCCAACGGCGGCGCCAACGCTGAAAAGCTCGCAGGCGTCGGCCTTGACAAGCCCTCCGGCAAAGCGCGCGACAAGGACATCATCACCTATGCGGACCTCATCGCGAAGTTCACCTCCGTCGACGGCGCGGTGGTCCTGACAAAAGACTTCGACCTTGTGGGTTTTGGCGCGGAGACCGTCATCGACAACATGGAAAACCTGCTGCCGTCCATGTGCTTCATGAACTTCGACAACACGGAGGACAAATTCAAGCACTTCAAGGACCACGGCATGCGCCATCGCGCGGGCTACCGCTTCTGCAACGCAGTCGAGGGGAGCGTCGCGTTCATCATCTCGCAGGACGGCACCATTGAAGCCTGCACCAAGAACAACGGCCGGGTCGTCGTCTACGACAATGTCGCGCTGCCGCTGCTGTAAGGTATCTGTAAGGTATTAAGCCAAAAAAGTGACCACCGCAAAGTGGTCACTTTTTTTTCGAACTATTTCGATGATTCTCCCAAAAGGAGCCGGCCCCTCGCAGGGCAGGCTCCTGAATACACATATCAGTGCAGGAACAGAGACAGCAGGAAGATCTCGATCATCGCCGCCACACCGAGGACGAGCGTGTTGATCGTCTGCGTCTTGTAGCCCTGCTCCGGTGTCATCGCGCCGAAGTTCGTGACGACCCAGAAGAAGGAGTCGTTCGCGTGAGAGACCGTCATCGCGCCTGCGCCGATCGCCATGCAGGCAAGGCAGGTGCGGACCGGGCTGTCAAGGCCGAGCAAAGGAAGCAGCGGAGCAACGATACCTGCGGTAGTCGTAAGGGCGACCGTGGAAGAACCCTGTGCGGACTTCAGGATCGCGGACAGGACGAACGGGAAGAAGATGCCCATCGCCTGCAGGACTGTCGCGTGCTGTGTGATGTAGTTGACCATGTCGGAGCTGGCGATCACTTTGCCCAAAACACCGCCTGCCGCCGTGACGAACAGGATCGGGCCAACCGTCTTCAAAGTGTCATTGGTCAGGTTGTAGAACTGATCCATCTTTCCGGCGTTGCTGAGCTGGATGACCGCAAAGATCGTGCCGACTGCCAGAGCGATGATCGGGGTACCAAGGAAGGACAGCAGGTCTTTTACGATACCTGTCATGCCCGCCATGGAGGCGATGGAAGAAAGTGCCATCAGGATGATCGGAACAACGATGGGAGCCATCGAGTCCCAGCCGCCCGGAAGCTTGCCGTACTCGGCGACCAGCTCTTCATAGGTCTTTGTGACTTCACCGGCGTCAGCTTCGTCCGTGGCGCGCACTCTTTTGCCAATGAAGTTTGCGTAGAAGTAGCCTGCGATCAGCGGGAAGACCGAGCAGAGCGCGCCGAATCCCATGACCATCAGAAGGTTGTTGCCTATGCCCAGAGTGTTCGCCGCAGCGATCGGACCGGGGGTCGGCGGAATGAAAACGTGTGCCAGATACAGGCCGGTGCTCAGGCCTACGGTCATAGCGACCGAGGACTCGCCGGTACGGTTGACAAGAGCCTTACGGATCGGGTTCAGGATAACGAAACCGGAGTCGCAGAAGACCGGAATGGAAACGACCCAGCCCATCAGCTCGAGAGCGAGCACGGGGTGGTTCTTGCCGACCAGGTGGATGACCATATCAGCCAGCTTGAGCGCGGCGCCTGTCACTTCGAGGACGGAACCGATCAGGGCGCCCAGGATAATGACGATACCGATGCTCGAGAACGTTCCGGAAAAGCCCGCGCCGATGACCGAAGCAAGACCGGAAACCTTCGTTCCGTCTGCCAGTGTGGTATCAACGATCGGAATTCCCGCCACGAGGCCCAGGATCAGGGAGATGCCCATGATCGAAAGGAACGGATGGATCTTGAACTTAGAGATGGCAATGATCATCAAAACAACAGCAACGATGAAAGCAATGATTAGTGGAAAACCTGTCATTTTTCATTTCCCTCCTTTGACGGATATTCCCCAACAGTTACCGGCTGCAGGCCTTTCTTCCCCCCGAATTACAGGCTTCGCAGCTAAACTCTATTATAATACAAAGCGGGGATAATTATAAGAAATAAATTATATTAAGGCAAAGGGACAGTCCCTTTGGATCAGCCAGCCGGGCTTGTTTGACGGTTTCGGCGGTGTTTTGGCGCAGAAGGGACGCCCGAAATCCCTCCATCGCCGATTCTGTGCTATACTATTCCTATGATTTCCAGATAACACCGCAGCCCGCGCTGCGTTCACCACCATCACGAGGTACTCCCTATGGCACCGGAATCCCAAAGACATGATGTTTTCATCAGCTATTCTTCCAAGGACAAAAACGTCGCTGACGCGATCGTCTCCGACCTCGAGAACCACGGCATTAAGTGCTGGTACGCCCCGCGCGACGTCCTGCCCGGCGAGGGCTGGGCCGCGGCGATCACCGAGGCGATCCAGGCGGCCAACATCTTCGTACTCGTCTACACGGAGGAGTCCAACCGCTCCCACCAGGTCACGAACGAGGTGACGCTCGCCGTCAGCGCCGGCAAGACCATCATCCCTTTCCGCCTGAGCAAGTCCGACATGAATGGCACGCTCGAGTACTACCTCAGCAGCGTCCACTGGCTCGATGCTATCGATCCGCCGCTCGGTCACAACATCGAGATCCTGCGCGATAAGATCACGTCGATCCTCAGGATTGATGGCGCCCTTCCCGCGGGCCAGCCCACCCTCTCCGACTTTGCCAAAACAGCGATCGCCGATACGCCTCCCGCAGCCGCCGGCTTCAGTACAGCCCCCGGTTCTGCCGGATACAGCACAGCTCCCGGTTCTGCCGGATACAGCACAGCTCCCGGTTCTGCCGGCAGCGGTTCCGGCAACAAGCCGGGCCGTGGCCCGCTGATCGGCATTGCGGCAGCAGCGGTCGTGGCCTGCATCGCCGGATTCGCCCTCTTCGGCGGCAAGAGCTCCAAGCCCGCGCAGGATACACCGGCACCGGCGCAGGATACAGTCATGGAACAGGCTGAAGCGGCACAGGAAGCAGATGCGGGTGCCGCGGCAAATGAGCAGGCAAACGATGCGGCTGCAGCGGACGCACAGCAGCAGGCAGCCGCAGATGACGCGCAGCAGGAACCCGCTGCCGAAACTCCTGCCGCAGAGGCTCCTCAGGGACCCGCAGATGAAGCTCCTCAGGGACCCTCAGCGGACGCACAGAAAGCAGAAGCCCCGCAGCCTGCAGCCGAGCCCATCGCTCCTCCCGACACCAGCGCCAAAGAGCAGGAAGTCATCGCCGACCAGGTGATCATCCCCGACAAGGCGCTCTCCTATAACGGGCATCACTACTACATTTACAGCGATGTCAAGACGAACTGGAACGACGCGCAGGAGAACTGCAAAGAGCGCGGCGGGTATCTGGCCGTCATCAATGACAGCGCGGAAAACGAAAAGGTCTACAAATACATGGTGACCATGGGTTACGAGCAGGCGTTTTTCGGGCTGATCTTCAGCACCGCCAAGGACGACTGGGACTATCTTTACGGTGATACCTCCGAATTCAGGAACTGGGGCGTCAACAGTGCCGGTGTCCAGGAACCCAACAACGCCACCGGTGGTGAAAACCACACGCAGTTTGACGTCAACATGTCCGACGGCCACTGGAACGACGCCAAGTTCGGCGCAGTCGTCCGCACACCGGATGGCGACTTATACAAGGACCGCTTCACCTACATCTGCGAGTGGGACCAGTGAAAGAATGGGGCTGCCGTACTAAGAAATAATCTTAGTATGGCGGTCTTTTTTTGTGGAGGGGTTATGGGGCCGGTGATCAGGTGTCGAATTCGCGAAGTTTTTCTATGATTTTTTCTGTCGTTCGAGAGAGGGACCGCTCCGGAACTCGCAGTCCGGTCATCAGAGCGGACTGCGAGTTTGGAAATGCGGTTCCCTCCGCAGCGAAAGGAAAGATCAGCGTGAATCCCCGCGAATTCAACGCAATGAAAAAAGGGGCGTGGCGCACAAGCGTAGGTTTCCTTACTGCTTAATGCGACAGCCCCATATCAATTGCGTATGATCTAAGCGAGCCAAAAGGCTTGTCCCCCCGGCTCACCTCTGTTTTCTTCTTCTGATTGTTCCGGCGTTCTTGAGGACATCCAGATACGACCTTGTCTCTTCAAGTTCTTCCCGCTCCTGCCTGATCTGGCTCTGCAGCCGGCGGACGAGCTCCTCTTTTCGCATGATCGACGCGCTCTGTTGATCAATAATGTCCTGTGCTCTGTTTTGAAGCTCTGCCTTTGTGAGCTTTTTCCCGGAATAGGCCGTTAAGACCGCCACCAGTTCCTGTCTGTGTATTGACATGGAAGCGTTTGCCATAAGCCCGGGCAGGGCGTTCTCGCCCATGGTACGGCTCCAGGTCGCAGCGTACTTGGGGTAATTGTTAAGGAACGACCGCAGCATTTCCTCTGTGATCATATTTCCTTCCCTTCGGGAGTTCTGTACGGCTTCCAGCTTTCCGGTCCTGATCCACCTGCGGACTGTCTCGGGGTTGGTCCCAAGTTTCTCCGCGACTTCCTGAACTGTGAACAATCTCATTGTACTGCTGCTCCATTCCATGGTTTTCTGCAGAAATAGTAGCATGAAATATCGCTTTTAGCAATTTTTATAGTATTAAGTCGATGACAAAACGACCCCAGAGGTCGTTTTTCACTCCCGGGACAAAACGACCCCAGAGGTCGTTTTTCACTTTGCACAGAGACGGCTTTCCAGTAAAATTATAGTGAAAGACAGCATAATACCCCGACAGCAATGCATCCCAATTCGACGAAGATCATGGAGGAACCGATATGAGCAAGAAGATTTTGCAGCTGATCAGCGAAGACTTCGAAGACCTTGAAGTCTGGTACCCCGTCTACCGCTGCCGAGAAGAAGGCTGGCAGGTAGACTTCGCCGCCGAAAAGCCCGGCCTTTACCACGGCAAATATGGCGTTCCCTGCGAAGTATCCCTTTCGTTCAAAACACTGAACCCCGACGACTATGACGGCCTGCTGGTCCCCGGCGGCTGGGCGCCCGACAAACTTCGCCGCTTCCCCGAGGTCCTCGACTTCGTCCGCAAGATGAACGCCGACGGCAAGGCGATCGGCGAGATCTGCCACGCCGGCTGGGTCTTGATCTCCGCTGACATCCTTCGCGGCAGAAAGGTCACCAGCACGCCCGGCATCAAGGACGACATGCGCAACGCCGGTGCCGAGTGGCTCGACGAGGAGACCGTCATCGACGGCAACATCGTCTCCGGCCGCCGCCCTCCGGACCTTCCCTCCTACGCGAAGGCATTCATCGAAGTCTGCAAGGCACAATGACCCTCTCCGTCACCTTCGGGATCCTGCATTCGACCTTGCCGCAGTATTTTGCATCGAGATAGTCAGCAAATGCATACGGATCGCCGCTGTTATGGGCGAACATATCCCAGTGCCCCGGGATCACAATGCGCGTGCCGATCTCCGCTGCGAAGTCAGCCGCCTCCTGAAACGTCATATTGCCTATGGTATTTCTGCGGTAGCGCTTCGCGTCGCGCCCGTTGATCGGCAGCAGCGCCGCGTCGATGTCACCGAACGCTTTGACGCGGGCCAGCATGCCCTCATAGCGCACGGTGTCCCCCGCGTGATAGATCCTCACGCCGTTCCCCTCGATGACAAACTGCAGGTGCGGAAACAGCCCTGTCTGCGGATCCCGGTCCAGGAACTCATGCGCCGCCGCGACCGCATGCACGGTGAACGCTCCCACTTGCACGGACTCCCCGTCGTTCATCCCGACCGCGCTCTGCTCACCGACCCCGTCCGCAAGCACCTTCTCCATGTGCGCCCTCGGGAAAATGAATTTTGCCCCGGGATTTGTCCGCGCCCAGACCTTCCACGACTCGTGATCGATGTGGTCAACGTGGTCATGCGTCCCCAAAAAGGCGTCGATCCCCTCCATCTCCTCCGGAGGGATCGGCGCCTCGTATTGCCTCGAAGCGCGCGGTGAGGCAAAATAGTCAATGCTCAGCACAGTATCCCCCGCCTTCGCGATGAGCCCCATCTGCCCCATCCACCACAGTACCACTGTTCCGTAGGGTGCCTCTGTATCCTGTATGGATCTCAGTATCTGATTCATCATTCATCCCTCCTGTTTTTTTCAGAATACCACATTTGACAGTACTGTGTCCCAATACAATACCATTACGAAACCCTCTTTCTTTTTCTGTATAATCCTGTATGATTTATAGTATGAAATGAGCCAAAGGGACAGACCCTTTGGCTCGCCACCACCCAGAAAAGCGAGGCCCCAAAATGTCCGAATACATGATTTCCGAAGTCCACAAGAACGACCGCTACGCATTTGCCCAGATCGACAAGCTCCTCGAGCAGGAGGGCATCAAGCGCGACGCCAACCTCGACTATAGCTGTGTGGCCTACGACGACGACTACAATGTCGTCGCGACGGGCAGCTGCTTTGGCAACACGCTTCGGTGTTTTGCCGTGAGCCACTCGCACCAGGGCGAGGGTATCCTGAACGCGGTCATCTCGCACCTCATCGACGTGCAGTACCGCCGCGGCAACCTGCACCTGTTCCTGTATACGAAAATCGAATCCGCGCTGTTTTTTGGCGACCTCGGATTCCATGAGATCGCGCGCGTCGACGGCACGCTGGTCTTCATGGAAAACCGCCGCGACGGCTTCGCGAGCTATGTCAAAAAACTGCAGTCCGAGACACCCTCCTCGAGCACCGGCTCCCGCGTGGGCGCCATCGTCATGAACGCCAACCCCTTCACGCTGGGCCACCAGTACCTGATCGAGACTGCGGCGGCCGCCTGCGACACGCTCCACCTCTTCATCGTGAGCGAGGATGCGAGCCTTGTTCCTTTTGCGGTCCGCAAGCAGCTGATCCGCGAGGGCACCGCCCACCTTTCAAATATCGTCCTGCACGACAGCGGTCCCTACATGATCTCGAACGCCACGTTCCCGAGCTATTTCCTCAAGGACGAGGCGGCTGTCATTTCCGGACACGCGAAGCTCGACATTAAGATCTTCACGAAGATCGCGTCCGCGCTCGGCATCAACGTGCGCTATGTCGGCGAAGAGCCCACCAGCGAAGTGACGGGCATTTACAACAAGATCATGGCGGAGGAACTCCCGAAGGCGGGCATCGACTGCCGGATCATTCCCCGCAAGGCAGTCAGCGGCAGCGCCATCAGCGCATCCACCGTCCGCAAGTGCCTCCAGTCCTCCGACTGGAACACCCTTCGGACGCTCGTGCCGGAATCCACTCTCCAGTTCTTCATGAGCCCCGCTGCGCAGCCCATCCTCGCGAAGATCCGCGCCGCCGGCGACGTGGTACATTATTGACATAAAACCAACCAGGGCGGCCCCAAGGGCCGCCCTTTCCTTTTCACACAAAAAGCCGCCAAGGGTTCTCCCCCCGACGGCCGGTCACGCCATTATGCAGATTCGTCACTCCGCTTCCAGAAGCAGATACACCACGCACTTGTTGATGATCCGCTCCCTCTCATCCTCCTTCATCATGTGCGACGTCGACACGGTAATGATGTTGCGCTCGCCCTCGCGCCCCTCGCTGTCCTTCTCGCACACCTCGATGTGCAGCTTGATGCCGCTGTCCTCATCGTCCGTGATCTTCTCGTCCACCTTCTTCAGGATGTCCAGAATGCTGTTCTTGAGCAGCTCAAACGCCGCTTTATACTCCCCATCCTTTGCCAAAACATAGTCACACCGGAACGTGCACTCCCCCAAAACTGTATCGAATGCACCCTGCCCGTCGCCCAGCTTGAACTCCGCGTCCGCCGCGTACGGTGCACCCTGAATGCTCTCCAGATCCCCGGCGTTCAGCATCGGCGCAATTACTAAGACCTCATTTTTCATCGTTTCCCGTTCCCCTCTTTCACTATTATAAATCTCATTTGTGCTTTTAATTTGTCTGCCAGCTTATTATAACGTTTTAACGCGTTTTCTGGCAATCATGCCGTCCAAGTATTGTACAACTTTATGCCAAAAAAGAGTCAAAGGGACAGACCCTTTGGCTCACTTTCCGACGCCACCCCAACTTTTCTTTTCCGTGGTGAACTCTCTTTTTCCGTTAGAGCGCACCCATGGCGCGCAAACTAATAAGGCCACCGGGCGCTTCAGCCCCCCGGTGGCCTTCTGCTCAATCTCCAATATTCATCCACTCGTTCGCTTCCACTGCCATCTGCACGATCGCCTGCGCGTCATCCCCCATACTGCCCGTCCGGTCATAGATCACGTTGTAATACATGTCGAGGATCACGAGCTGCTCCGTCCGCCCGACCGTACAGTGCACTTCGTACTCCGAAAAGTCATATTCCGCTGACACCGTCGCAGTGAATTCATATCCGATGTCGTCGATGCTGTACTCCACGAGCGAATAAATATCGTAGGTCTGGTTCGGATCGTAGATCTCCGGCAAAACGCGCCTCTTCACTGCCGGCTTCCCTTCCAGATCTGCCGATATGAGCAAATCCTTCAGCGTTGGCTTCGTTCCCGCGCCGACCGGTCCGGCAGCCGGATTCACTGCGGCGCCCGGGTTCACTGCAGTGCCCGGGTTCGCTACAGCATCCGGGTTCTCTGCGATATCCGGGTTCTCTGCGGCGCCCTGCCCGCCGAGCGGGTCGTCCCCCTCATCACCTGCAAACTGATCTTCTTCACTCACTTCTTCACTTGCTTCCATCCCCGCCTCTGCGATCACTTCCGCCGCAGAAGGCAGCATCACCTGCCCGGGGTTCACCTCCTGCTCTGCCTGCTCGTCCTCACGCAGCGCATCCTCACCTGCCGGCGCCTCCTTGGCGCCGCAGCCGGCAAGCGCAAGCCCCGCAGCCAACAGAACACACAATATCCAATAGCGGATGGATTGAAACCCCGCTCTTCTATGTTTTGACATCTTCCGTTCCTCTGATTGAGCCTCATTGCCTTTGCGGGCATCGTTAAACGCATATATGATAACATTAAACTTCCTGTCAGCCGCTGTCAAATCTTTACAAGCAATCCATCCGATAAATCAGCGCTATGCCTCAATCTTATCGGTTGAGACAACCGTGTGCCTTCTTGTGCTTACCGATAAACCGGAACTTTTCTCATTCTTATCGGTCGTGCATAGTTAGTTTACCTTGAAGCCTTCCAATAAATTAAAGCCATATCTCAATCTTATCGGTTGAGCTGGGCCAGTTTACTCAAGGGCCGACCGATAAGACAAGGCCATATCTCAATCTTATTGGTTGAGCAGATCTTGTTCACTCAAGAGCCTACCGATAAGCCAAAGACATATCCCAGCCTTATCGGTTGAGCAGATCTTGTTCACTCAAGGACCTGCCGATAAGCCAAGGCCATATCTCAATCTTATCGGTTGAGCAGATCTTGTTCACTCAAGAGCCTACCGATAAGCCAAAGACATATCTCATCCTTATCGGTTGAGACAAAAAGCGAGCCAAAGGGACAGACCCTTTGACTCACACCAAGCCTGCAAACGGCCACCGGGTTCCCCCTGGTGGCCGCTCAATTTACTTCTTCATCTTTCTCAGCACCACAACACTGCCGACCATCACCACTGCGACAGCGCCCAGCACTCCAACAATCTGCCCCACCGGGACTCTGTTCTTGGGCACGATCCTCTTGCCGGGATCCGTTGCCGTTCCGGAAGGCTCCGCAACTTCCCCGGGCGACTCAGTTCCGGAAGGCCCATCAACCGCCGAAGCCCCCTCAGGCTCACCGGACACACCAGGCTCGCCAAACCTCGTATCCCTCACCGGCTTTCCCGCAGGATACAGCTCCGTCTCCTCCGCTGTCGGCGCATCGACGCAGATCCAGAAATCTTTCCATCCATAGTAGTAGCCGCAATAGCCCCACTTCCTGCCGTCCTCATCCGTGAACGTCCGGTAATACCCGATCGGCCGCTCCGACTCATACATCTCAAGCTGCCCCGTCACGTTCCCGCCCGGGTAATCCCACGCGCAGATCTTCTTCCCGGCGTACTCCGCAGCCACCTCGCCGCTCTCGTCCTTCACTTCCGCCCCAAAATCCTTCAAGAACAGCACTCCATCGTACTTCGCATACGCATACTCCAGCGGAAACCACCCGTCGAACCGCGTGCTGAACTGCTCCGTCTGCGCCCAAACGACCCCGTCCCGGTCCGTGTAGAGGTAGGTCACGAACAGCTCCGTCCCGTTCGCGAACCGCCCGACTTCCCGCGCGTTTTCCGGGCTCTCGTACACGATCACCTCGCCGCCCGGCGCGTCCGCCACATACGTCCTGCACTCGTAGCTGCACTCTGCCGAGTGTCTCATGTAGAAGTCGTCCATCGGCTCATACAAGACGTCCGCCCTCGCTCCCATGCCAAAACACAGCCCAACCGCCACAACCATCGCCAATGCCCTGGTAAATAACTTCATAGCTCTCTCCTTCCCTGAAACACCTTCCCTAAAGCGCCTTCCCTCAGCGTCCTGCCATCAGCAGCCCGCCGCAATACGACGCCAGATTTGCGACCACCGCAAGCGCGACCGGCCTCCGGATGCCCCATCTCTCCTCTTTGCTAAAGCTTATATAGATCCCCGCTTCCACCAGCACCACCAGCACTTCAATCGGCAGCTGGCGGGCTATGATAGGCAAGTTTGCCGGCAGCGGCGCCTCGCTTAACGCGAGCGGCGCCACAGGAAACCACATCCCCAGCAACCAGTTCGCACAGACCGCCGCCGGATTCGTGAGCAGGTTCACTAGCCACACCACCTTCAGTCCCGGCATCCGCACGCCCATGATCAAAGCAACTGCCGTCTCGATCGCCAGCGTCAGCCCCAGCGAAAACAGAAACATCTCCACTATCCGCATATCTAACTCCCTTGACACTGGGGACGGTTCTCTATGTCACCCCGGTGACACTGGGGACGGTTCTCTATGTCAGCCCGGGCACCTTTTCCGATGCTAACCTTGACACCTTCCCCGGCATCATCTTTGACACCTTCCCCAACATCAGCTTTGGCACCTTCCAAGCGGTCATCTCCGCTAACAACCCACAGCAACGCCAGCGACGCCAAACTCAGCACCGCCCCAACAACGCCTCCGGACACCGACACGCCAATCATGCCAATCACATCAACTGCATCAACTGCACCGGCCATGCTCACCGCGCCAACCACATCTACCGCGAAATAGACCGGCAAAAAGCCAATAAACAGCCCGACCGTCAGCAGCCCAAACATCGTTCCCGGCAATTCCCGATACCGGTCCACGAGGATCTGCAACGTCACCGGCATTGTCATGTTGAAAAAGAGCACCGCCGGAATACCCGCGGCCGCCTTATCGCAGAACACATAGCAGACGGCAGCCGCAAGGAGTGACCACAAGACTGTGCGCCTCCTCCCGACCGATGCCGCCAGAAACCCTCCGGCGATTTTGCCAAGGACCACTGCTGCAGTCGCGATCAATCCTGCCAAAACAGTGATCCGCCACGGCATCGTTACGGCCATTCCAACGTACGACCGGAGCACCACCACGCAGAAACATCCGGCTATAATCAGTATTTCATGAGATTTCGAGTGAAAAGACTGCGGGGGTGCATAGATCAAGGCAATGTCTCTTGGCGTTTCACGAGAACCTAATGCCCTCCACAGTAAAGCAATCATCATAAATGCAGCAGCTGCCGAGCCGATCACCCAAAGCGTCCCCGGATTCAGGGCAACCACCGCATTAAAACTCGCCCCAAAAGATCCGCTCAGCGCGCCGAGGATAGCCTCCCCGGAACCATATTGCATGGCAAGCGCGTTTCCTGCGGACCCGCTCTGTGCTGCGACCTTTCCAAGACACAGCCCCATCGCGCCCGGAGCCACAAAAACCCCGAGCCTTCGCCCAGCGCTGCCGCACTCGCGGTCTTCAAGAATTGTGCCGACACCGCCGCCGACATGGAACAGCGCATTGCCAATGCCAAGAATGACCGGCGACGTAAACGCCCCGACAATTGTAAGGGCAACTCCGGCAGCAGCAAAGGCAAACGCTTTGCGCTGGCCGGCACTCTCACCACTTCCATTCCACCCGTCCAGCACCGCGCCGAACGGCATCTGCAGCACAAACGCACAGAAATTATACGCCAGGATCCACCAGTAGCCCCTGCTCCCGCCAAGGAACCGGCTGAACATAGCGGCGGCGCAAATGCCATCGACCAGAAAATGTAAAACCGAATAAAAAAAGGTAGTCATAATGCACCTGTTTCAAAGATACAGACCCTTTATCTCACTCCACCTTCCTATACACACACCCCTCCGCAGCTTCGATACTCCCCAGGATGTCATCCTTCAGCGAGAACATCGCCCGGTAATTCTCCTGGTCCTCCCTCGAGAACTGCACGTCCGTCGGGAACACCGAGACCACGTGATACGTCACCCCGTCCGCGCCATCCAGCTCGCCCAACAACCGATAATCCGGGATGATCTCGTACTTCTCGTCCGCCGTCAAAAGGATGCTGAACAAATGCCCGTCGAACCCCGTGGCATCCCTGCGGAACAGCCTCAGCCACATCCCCGTATCATTGTTCACAGTCCTGACCGAAATCTTCCCCAGCCAATCCGCCGGCACCAAAACACTGTAATACGGCGTCTTGATCTCCACATTCACAACGAAATGGTCTTCTTCCACAGGATCAGTTTGTTCGACCGCAGCAACCTGCCCACCCGTCTGAGTCGTCTGTGCCTTAGCTTCCATCGTTCCAAAGCCCGCGCTCACCACAATCGCCGCTGCACCGGCCGCCGCAATCATCCCAGTCATCGCAATAGCAAGAATCGTTTTTTTCATCATTTGGTCTCCTTTTCTGAGCCAAAGGGACAGACCCTTTGGCTCACTCGCCCATCGCCGCGGGCAGTGTTTTGACTTAGTTCTATTAATAAAGACGAATCCAAATGAATAATCTTACTGGTAACGCATGCCATTAACAGCACTATCGCCGCTCAGCCATCACGCATCAACGTACGTCACCATATCTTCGAACCGCTGCACCGCGATCCCCTCAACCGTAAACGCAAAGACCGGCGCTCTTTCCGGATCAACCTGGCAGGAACGCACCGCCTCCCCAAGCACATCTCCATTGATCTCTCCCGGCCTGAAATACGCCAGCGTAATATGCGGTGTCAAAGGATAGGGAAGCTTCTGAATACAGTCAAACCGCTCATACAGCTCCATCAGTAGCTCAAAATCTTCCTCTGTCAAGGGCCGCAGCAACAGCACCAGCGCCTTGGCGACCATGTTTACAATTCTGTCCGCGGCCATGTGAATCGTCTTGCCGGCGAATTCTTCACGGATCGCCGCGCTCATTTCAACCGCTGACCGAAGGCTGTTCTCGACCTCAAGCTTATAGACTTCCCTCGAATTCATCGCCTCCGCTGAACACATCTCCGGCGAGATCAGATCATGCAGCGTCATGTGGATCGTCGAAGCCGGAAGTACATCCGCCAGCATCCCGATGCCATCCAAGCGCTGATAAAGCCTATTTTGCATCTCACTCACCGTATCAATGCACTTTTCATCCGCCTTGAACACCACGGTGCTGCCCGCAAACGGCGCATATCTGCCGTCCGGATCCACCTTATTCGCCAGCCCCTCATGTGTATGGAACGACCCGCAGATCGGGGCATACTTCCACCTGGTTCGCGCATCATATTCCTTCAACAGCGACATACGCTCCTCCTCACTTGGTGTCATTGGGGACGGTTCTCAATGACAACTTTTCCATCAGCAGCAACCTTATGTTTCTCCCCGTAGCGGTGGCAACGCCACACCCGCTCATGTGCTATCATAGAGGCAATTCTTGCCGACAGCATATGTCTGGCCGCGCATCAGGATTAGACTAATCAGAAGGGTGTCGCCGAAAACGGTTCTCAACGGCAACAAAATGCAGTGTCACCAAAGAGCGTCCCCGCTGACATCCCTGACTGAGGACCGTCCCCACTGACACCCCTCACCAACGACCGTCCCCGCTGACAACTCTGACCCCAATGACACCATCCATCAAGGAGATCCCTATGCCCAGACAGCCACGTCAATTCGGTAATTCAGGATATATGCATTTGATCGTCCGCGGAATCGGTAAGCAGATCCTGTTTGAGAACCAGGACGATTATTCTTTCTTTCTTGCTATTCTGCGCCGCTTTTCCACCGAAACATCAGTTTCCATACTGGCCTACTGTCTGATGGAAAACCATGTCCACCTTCTCGTCCATGATGAACAGCATCACTCACCGCTGCTGATGAAGAAAATCGGCGTCAGCTACTCCCGCTACTTCAACCGCAAGTATAAGCGAAGCGGTCATCTGCTCCAGGACCGATACCGCAGCGAGCCCATTGAGACCGACGGGTCCTTGATCCGCGTTTTCCGTTACATCCTGAACAACCCCGAGGGAGCCGGGCTCTGCCCCGCCTCCTCCTACCCTTGGAGCAGCTACTCCCAGTACGGAAAAGCGAACACCCTCGCAGACACGCACCTCCTGCGCGAATTGATCGGAGACGAGAACCAGTATGCCGCATTTCTTTCTGCCAAAAACCAGGACCGCTTCATGGAATACGACGATTCCCCTCGGAGCGACGAATGGGCTAAAGACATCATACGGTCATATCTTTCCGCCGAAAGCGGAACCATCCTCCAAAGCTACGACCGCGCAAGAAGAGACAACGCCTTGCGCGCTTTAAAGAAAAAAGGCTTATCCATCCGCCAGCTTGAACGCCTCACCGGAATCAACCGCGGTGCTATACAAAAAGCTGTCAACAGTTCTCATTGACACAAGTTCCGGTTACACCGAAAGTTAAACGGATGACACTGAGAACCGTCCCCAATGACACCATGACACCTCATTTGCTGAACATCTCCCGCAGCGCCCATCTGTCCTCGAACCGGAACGTCCGCTCCATCCACGCCCCGATCCGCCCGATCAGCCACCCGTTGACCAGCGCGCAGAACAGTGTCCCGAATTTCACCCCTTCGAAATGCCCGAAGCCAAAAAACAGAAACGACAGCACAACTCCCGCAAAGCAGCTGCACAGGTCATAGATCGTCTTTACCTTGTCGATTCGGAACCCGTAAGCTTCCGAGATCTCCTTGACGGTCAATTCATACGCCGCCGGCGTCACATAAGTATGGAAATAGCAAGCCACGCCCGCCGAGCAGATGACCAGCCCGGTAAAGTAATACAGAAGCCTCCACCCAAGAGTGTCCGTCGGAACCCCTGCGATCAGCCGCATGAACAGATCCAGCGCGCACCCGTAAATGACCGCCGTGACAAACGAGAAAAGATAGCTCTTCCTCCCCCTTCGCAGCGCCACAGACAGCGCGATCAGCAGGAACGCCTGAAAGCTATACTCCGCCATCCCGAACGTGAAGAACGGATAGATCCGCGAGACCGCGCGGTAGATCAGGTACGCCGGCGCCACGACCATCGACACGCCGAGGTCCGCCTTCTCCATCAGCGCCGTTCCCAATCCCAGGAGAATCACGCCCAACACATACGCCGCTTCACTATAGAACACTCTTTTTTCTGCCATAACTGCCTCACATTGCTAATAGTAAAAAATTCAGATATACATTATGACATACTTCCAGGCAAAGTGACAATGGGGACGGTTCTCAATGACACTCCGGTTTGATCTGAATCCCCAAAAGATGACAGTGGGGACGGTTCTCAATGACACAAGTTCCGGGTGTCACTGAGAACCGTCCCCAATGACACCCAATGACACCTCGCTATGATAAAATAGTAATACGATCAAACCATAAGAAAGGATTTGCGAAAGAGAAATGTCCGGATTTGAATCTTTTGGCATACAGCATCTCCTGTGGTTGCTTCTGTTGCTCATTACAGGCACCGCAACTGTGCGTTTCTTTCCGTCCCGCGGAAGAAACGCAGGGGCCGTGCTGGCTGTCCTGGGAAGAATACTGCCGGGACTATATGAAATAGGAACGGGCGCCTACGGACTATCATCCCTCCCTCTGCATGTCTGTGCTTTGGCCGGCTACGGCTGCTTTCTGCACCGGGTACTGACATTTGCCAAAACACAGAACGCTTCGCAGGAATCTGATCTACCGCTTACGATTCTCTCGGAGCTCTTGTTCTTCCCCGGCCTTCCGGGCGCCGTTCTCGCGCTTCTTTTTCCCGGATGGGGGTATCTGCCGCCCTTTTCCTTCCTGAGCACCTGCGAATTCTTAGGGCATTTCGGCATAGTCCTTTACGTCATCGCAAGTATTCGGGAAAAAGCTCTGTGCCCCTCTCGGCGGCGGGCTTTTATCCCGGTCTGCTTCTGCGTTCTGTATTTTGTCTTACTGCTGCCGTTTGACAGGGCAACGGGGATGAATTACGGATTTCTGTTGCAGCCTGCACCGGATTCTCCGCTTTCGTGGATCGCAGCTGTCGCCGGCGGGGGAGCCGGGTATTATATCTTGTACGCGCTGTTCGTTCTGGGCGTGATGGGCATTTGCTATGCGGGTGACAGCGGGGACGGTTCTCAATGACACTCCGGTTTGATCTGAATCCCCAATGACACCTACCGAAAGCAAAATAGGTGTCACCGAGAACCGTCCCCAATGACACCAATGGCACCTAATGACACCTCATCCCAGCGCCTCACTGAGCTTCTCCGGTATTCCTCTCGGCCCTCTGACCGCACGGATCCCGTATTCCTTCCCCAGCACGTCAAAGGTAAACCGCCCCGGCTCATACCGTTTCTGGAGCTTGATCTTCATCAGCGCCTCCATCCTGACTTTTCCGTTGTCGAACCGGAAAGGGATGTCCGTCTCCGTCACTTTGCACTTATACAGGATCGCGGACACAGGCGCCGCCACATACATGAAGACCGTGTCGCCTTCCCTGATCCCGCTTCCCTGCTTCCATTCGATCTCGTCCGATCTGCCAAAAGCCGCCTCAATGTCATAGTATTTAGGATTGGCCGGGACGATCCACTGCTTCGGCGGCCGGACGCTCTGTTTCTTCTCCCGCTTCAGCGGCTTGTTCTCCGTGCCCGGATATCTGATCCCGAGCATTTTCCGGACCAATTCGTCCGCAGCCTCAGGGAAAGCCCGCTTCACCCGGGCGCTGATCCTGTCCCATGACGCTGCGGGATCCTCCGAATACGCGCTTGTGACAAAACACCGTCCCCACTTTGTTTCCGGCGTTTCCATAACAGCGATGTGCCAGCCGTAAGCCTGCCCTTTTTTGTTCAACTTCTGCCGGAAATCCCCCATGATCAGATACGTCTGCATCTGGAGATCGGTGATGACTCCCTCGAAATTCTTCTCCCCGCCTTCCTTGGTAAAGCCCGCGGCCTGCTTAAGCTCAGAAGACAGGATCTGACGGCCTTTGCTCTCCTCATCCATCTCAATCACATCCATGATCTTCTTTGCCCGGTAGCCCGCCAGCTCGTCCTCAAACAGGGCGTCGAAGTCGTAGCCGTTCCGGCGATAGTTCGCAAATACAGGAAAACACTCCTTGCTGACAAACCCGGCATTCCTTCCAAAGAACTTGCCGTAAGCGATATCCGGATCGGAGGAGAGTATCTGCCGCCATGCCCATGGATCGGTTTCCGGATCCTCCGTCCACCACTGAGAAGCTGTCGTATGCTCTTCCACGGAGAACCCCGGGATCGCGTTGGAGAACAGGGGAAGAAACCCCACATCCTGAATAAAGCTCGCGCACTCCTTCGCTGTCTTGATCCTGCCCGGATCATCCGGCCCGCAGCCGGTCATGATGAACTCGCCATTTATATATTCCACAGTAGTTTCACCTCCCCCCGTTTGGTATCAATTGGAACCATACCAATGACATTCTACCACGAAAAACGACCCCAGAGGTCGGTTTTCACCCCCGCGATGTCATTGGGGACGGTTCTCAATGACACCAATGACAATTTTTAAATGGTGTCATTGGGGACGGTTCCCAATGACACCATTGACATTTTTTAATGGGGCGCACAGTGGAGGCGCACAGCGGAGACAAATCTCAATGTCACTGAGCAGCTTCCTCCGCCAGCTTTCGAAGATCTTCCGTACCATGCACAGGGAAGGAAAGGATGTTCCCTGTCGACATCGTCAAAATGCAATTCTTTTCCCTGCTCCACCCAAAGACGGTACTTTGGGCAGCAGTCAGGACCCACGCTTCCGTATCGATCTCATTCCAAACTCCATAAGGGGAGGAACCGTATTTGTCGTGGAGGAATACATGCAGTCTGTTTCCAAGATCGTCTGTATAACAGGTAAGAGCGCCATAGTACTCCGGATCCAGGCTGGTTTCCAAAAAGGCTGCGGAATAGAGAACGTCCTCCCCTGAAAGCCGGATCACATCCAGCCTTCCAGAATTCGTATAGACCAGGAGAAGGTCATCGTTTTCCGTAAAGCACAACGACTTGATCTCACCCTGCGAATACGTCAGATCCAGGAAGGAGACCTCACCGGTGTCCAGATGGCCCAGGCAGATCCTTCCGGTATCATAGCCGCAGGCAAAAACAGGCGTCTTTCTGCCAACAGCCAGGGCCCGGTCTTTTGCCTCCGTTTCCGGGTCTTCGATCAGGACCCGCTTCTCTTCTTCCACGCCAAAAGCCGCAAAGCCGGGTCCTTCCAGGACTTTTTTCCCCTCTTCATTTTCTATACCGTATGTGCCCCATCCGACGTAATAGCCGTTTTCTCCCACAGCAAAAGCATCGCAGGTCTGGAAAGCAAGACTGGTCTTCCAGTCCCCGGATCCGGGCAGGATCTTTCCGTCCACCCAGCAGAGATTCATTCGGGGGACACCCGCGCCGGTTTGGTTGACTACAGTAAATATCCTTCCGTCCGCAAGGCAGACGCTTCGGATATCCCTGCTCAGGCTTGTCCCAGACGGATTCTCCAGTTTCACAGTGCTGCCGTCCATGGAGCAGATAGTGTCACCGACGATAAAACGGCGGTCATCCGGAACGGAAACGCCATTTGACAGGGAGAAATCCCCTTCAATGGTCTGGCTCTCCAGGACCTCCCCTGTCTCGGGATCACAGGATCTGACGCTCAGGCTGCTGTCCTCCCGGTCAAAACACAGAACCCCCCTGCCCGAAGGACTGAGCGTCACATAATCGGGATATTCCTCCTGCGCGGTGAGTATGGATACCATCGGATCCGTGACGCTTTCCACCGCAAGGACTCTGCCCGGCTTCTCTCTCCGGACTGTCACATATAAAAACGGCTCCGCGGGCAGACAGAAGCGAAGGCCTGTCTGGTCAAATTCATCGGACATATACTCGTCAAGGACATCTGTCGGTTCATTCGAAAAATCATACTGACAGATCGTCCCGTCGCCTGTCAGGATCTCTGCTCTTTCTTCCTGCCTGTCCAGCCATCCTGCATAAAGTATGGCATCCCCGAAGACATAACTCTTTCTAAGCGTTCCTGTCGATGTTTCAAATAAAAAGGCCGTATTGTCGAACATGACCAGCGTATTGTAAGCATCGGAAAGCATGGGGCAGACTTTGAACCGGTCTAAGGTAGACACGATCCCGCTCCCATCTGTAGACCGGATGACATAATTCGTCAATTTCCTCTGTACTTCTCCCTTGTCCCAGTCAGCCAGATGCATGATGACACCGCCGAACACGTAGTCATACTGGAAACACAGAAGCTTTCCCGAGGCGGAATCCACTCTGATGCCGCCAAATATGGACCCGCTTCCTCCGGCATTCCTCTCCCAGGCAGTCTCATGCAGGACACTCCAGGTTACTGGAGAAAGGACTTGGTAAAAACAATCTGTTGTTTCCTGCCAGCTCCCTTCTTCCTGGCGGCTTCCGCAAAAGGCGCAGCCGATCTTCGAACCGTCTTCGGAGAAAGCAAGGGCAATACTGTAGGCAGGATCGTCCGCTTCCAAAGCTGTCTCGTATCCCTCCTTCTGCAGGATGACAGACCCCTTTTCCTGCCCGGATTCCGTATCCAGCCCTGTCAGAAGAACCTTTTTCCCATTTTCTTTCTCTATGACCGCTGTCAAAAGAATGGATCCATCGGGGGACAGCGTCCAGGCTTCGGCAGGAGTGCCGGGCGAAAAGTCTTTCGTCCAGATCTTTGCCCCGTCTTCCAGGGACAAAGCGACAATGGTCCTCCCGCTTCTGCAGATCACAAGGTCTTTGCTTTCTGTGGTGAGGAGGGATGGCTGCGCTGTCCCGGATTCCTTATAATCCATGAGGGAACTCTCCCACTGAAGGTTCCCGCTTTCGACGCTGATGCAGCGGACTATGCCGGACCTGTCCATGACAAGGAGCAGGCTTCCGTGTTTTGCCGTCTCCATGACTTCTATGTCCGTAGCCTGTTCATAGAGGATCCTGCTGCCCTTTTTTTCATACTCGTAGGATCCCAATGCTTCGTTCAGAAGGGCATCCGCCCTGTGGTCATAAAGCTCCCGGCTTTCCTCCCCCAGCAGCGCATCCAGTCCCTTCCGCAGGGCGCCTTTCTTATCATAGTCCTCCAAAAGAGAAAGTCCGTTGTCTACATTGATGGTCGAAAGCTGTCTCTGCAGTTCCCGGCTCTGCCTGGTGATCTGGATATTTTTGGAAATGGTCATGCCCAGAAAAACAGCCAGAATGGCGGCCGCCAGGGACATCAAGCCCAGAAGGCGCATCATCCTGTTCCGCCGTTCCCGCTGCCAGAGCGCATCGAAAGGACACCCAAGAAGGGCTGCATAGACCCGGACGATCTCTTTTTTAAAGGCCTTCCCGTCAATGGTATGGTTCCTGCCGGCAATGTTGGCAGCAAGGGGCTCTGTGTCTCCCGTGATATTTCCCTCTTCGTCGAAGGTATGGAGAAGGTAGGGAGAAAAAGACTCCTCCGGCTCTCCATCCACCAGAACGGCCAAAATATGGTCCCTGTCATGGGTTTCAAGGAAATATCGGATCTCCTGCTCACACCATTTGGACTTGGGAAGATCCGGCGTACAGATCACGATCAGATATTTGGTATGGTCCAAAGCATAGGTGATAGAATCCGAAAGGCTCGAGGACGCCGGCAGCTCGTCTTCGTCCCGGAAGACCATGCCAAGTTTCTTTCCTCCCACATGTTCCCGCAGCTCTTTGGGGATCACGTAGCTCTCAATGGATTTTTGAATCTTTTCCGCGGCTTTTTTATCCAGGTCTTTATGCCTGTAACTGATAAAAGCGATATATTCCCTCTGCAGTAAGTCCACTTCTTCGCTCATCACCTTTGATCCTTCATTATTATCGGCCATAGCAGCTTCTCCTGTCTCCTCTCCCTTTGTCATTGGGTGATGCCATTGGGGACGGTTCTCAATGTCACAAGTTCCGGTTTCACTGAAAGCCAAACGGATGTCATTGAGAACCGTCCCCATTGACACCTCGTACTCTCTTGTGAGAACATTGTAATAATCCGTCAGGACATCCTCTTTTGTCTGGTAATAGAGGTAGAATGTCCGCCGCGCCACACCGGCTTCCTGCGTGATCATGAGCACGGTGATCTCATGAAACCCATGGCACTGCATGAGAAAAAGCAACGCATCAATGATCTTTTCCCGCGCATAACTCCCATAAAATCTCTTCTGAGGCCTCATTGATCCTCCCCGGATATTTCTCATTATTGCGGATGTGTGCAGCTTTCTGCGGGCGGATTGACACGGTCTTCCTCCCCTTTTTACTATAGAATCAGAACTGCACATTTGTAAACAAACGGAGGGTGTTATGTACAAAAAACTCTTTGAAAAAGGCCATATCGGCTCCCTGACTTTAAAAAACAGAGTTGTCATGACCGCAATGACGACCGGCTATGCCGGCCTGGATGGAGCGCCGACGGAGCAGCTCTGCCAGTATTACGAGGACCGCGCGAAGGGCGGCGTCGGACTGATCGTCACGGAAATCTTCCGTGTGAATCAGGAGCATGGCGTTGCTTTTCCGAGGCAGATGTACGCGCTGAACCCGATGAACGTGCAGCCTCTCGCACAGATGGCGGAACGGGTGCATCAGTACGGGACGAAGATCTTCGCCCAGATCCACCACGGCGGAAGCACGAACTCGCCGGAGATGAACGGCGGCAACCTGGTCGCTCCGAGCGCTGTCCCCAACGTATCGGGCATCATGCCGACCCCGCTTACGATCGAGCAGATCGAAGAATTGAAAGCCCAGTTCATCGGCACTGCGGCTGCGGTAAAGGCGGCCGGTTTTGACGGCGTGGAGATCCACGGCGCCCACGGTTACCTCCTCTGCGAATTCCTGTCCGCGGCGTTCAACAAGCGGACCGACCAGTACGGCGGCAGTATCGAGAACCGGTGCCGCCTGATCACGGAGATCATTCAGGGCATCAAGGCCGTCTGCGGCAGGGATTTCCCTGTAGCTGTCCGCTTTTCCTGCGACGAACATGATCCTTTCCATCCGGACAGCATAACCCTTGCGGAAGGCGTGGAATTCGCAAAGCTCTTCGAGGCAGCCGGCGCAGACATGATCGACGTCTCCAACGGCAACTACTTCTGCCCTTACGGCGAGAATGAAGAGCCTTATTCCTACGCCGAAGGCTGGCGTGCACCGGAGACCCGCGCCATTAAGGAAGCGGTCAGCATTCCCGTCGCCGGCGTCTCCAACATCAAGACGCCCGCAGTCGCCGAGCGGTTGTTGGCGGAGGGCGTTTGTGATTTTGTCGGTGTTGGACGCGCGCATATCGCCGATCCCGAGTGGTGCCGGAAGGCCGCCATGGACCGCAACGATAAGATCCATCACTGCATCGGATGTCTCTACTGCTTCGAATCCCTGATGTCGGTCGGATACGTTCGCTGTTCGGTGAATCCGAAAGCGGGCCGAGAAGCTGCCCTTCACGCAGAACCGGCCCGTGACGGCATGGGAAGGAAGATCGCTGTCGTGGGCGGAGGCGTCGCAGGTATGCAGGCAGCAGCTGAACTGGGCCGTCGCGGTTTTGACGTCACACTCTATGAAAAGGCCAAAACACTGGGCGGCGAACTCAATCTCGCTGCCGCCACAGCTCCTTACAAAGAGAAAGTCGGCTGGCTCACCACCACCCTGCAGGCAGAAATGGAAGAAGCCGGCGTCTGTGTGAAGACCGGCACTGCCGCCACACCGGAACTGATCGCCGAACTTGCGCCGGAGGCAGTTTTCCTTGCAAGCGGCGGCAAGCCCATCATTCCCCCTCTCCCCGGCATAGACCGCGAAAATGTCGTGCTCGCTGCGGATGTGATCGCAGACCGGAAGAGCGTCAGCGGGAATGTCCTGATCGTCGGCGCAGGCCTCACAGGCCTCGAGACGGCAGAGAAGCTTTTCCGCACGGGCTCCGCGGACCGGGTCACTGTCATCGACATGCTCCCGAAGATCGGCGCCAACATGTATCCTTCCATCTTCATCGATGTCACGCACCAGATGGAAGGCAAGCCGCTGACCCTTCTTGCCGGCAGGCAGCTCAAGGAGATCACCGGTGCCGGTGCGACTGTCCTTAATATTGAGGAGCAGAAAGAGGAGACGCTTGCAGCGGACTATATCATCCTCGCCATGGGAACCAAGGCCGACACAGAGACCATTTCTGCTTATGAAAAAGCTTTCGGCCGCGTGATCACGCTCGGCCAGACGCACAAGAACCCCGGACGCATCGCGACATCCCTCGCGGAGGCGTATATTGCAGCCAGGGGCTTCGACCCGTTGGTGTAAACGCGCTGCATCAAGGAGACTGTTGCATCAAGGAGACTGTTGCACCAGAGGGTGACCCTCTGCTACATAAAAAGTGGATCAGAGCCCCTGGCCCTGATCCACTTTTTCTTCATCTGCTACCGAACCGAAACATCCTTTATTCCCCAAATTGCAATATCCGTGAGAATGTCTCGTAATTTCTCGTGTCCATCGGGGAGCAGTACACCGCGAACACAATCTTCTGAAAGACCTTTGGAAAAACACCGATCGCAGTTTTATAGGCACTTGCCACGACCTCCGGATCGTTGCAGAAAGCGCCGCAGCCAAATGCTCCCAGCACAAGAATGTCTGCCCCCTGCGCTGCCGCGCAGGTAAGGACATGAATCGCTCTTTTGACGTGATAACCGAACAATTCCGCGTTGTTCATATAGGTACCTCCGCCGACGAGCGGGACATGGACGTTAGATGTGCTGCGAAGGTCCGGCGCCGCGACCGTGATCACGTCGACCTTTGTCCACTGCTCGCGCGGCATCCTCTTTGGCAGATCCTCGTCCGTTTTGCAGATCACGACATCCCTGATGTAAATAAGGGCGTCTGAGGCTTTTGGCGTGTTCAGCGTTTTGTGATGCTTGTAAAATGTGCCCTGCAGATACCTTCTGAACAGCAGCGGATACAGCGTCGACGTCCTGCACAGGCACTCTTCCTGTGCGCTCGCGCCGCTCGTCACGCCTCCACCGGGCTGGAACGCGTTCGCGAAGTTCATGACCGCGATCCTGCAGCCTTCGTTCTCCGCTGCCAGACGCATCGCCGCGTCATAAGAGCGCTCGCGTGTCACTGTGACCTTCGTGTTGTATGTTTTGGCGGTGCCAAATGCGGGATAGTCGTCCCCCCAATAGATCTTCGTGTGCTTCTTGGAATAGGCTACTGCCGCGGACAGCTCCGCATCGTTCCGGATCCAGTCTTGTGTGTCGTAAAAAACGGCTTTTCTCTGTTCTCTTGTGGACATGATCTTCACCTCCCTTATTAACCCCACCTACTTATTCTTCTTTTATTCTGCGGCGAATGAATAACCCACATTGTGAGCATATGTCTCCCAAACAGACCCGGAAGGTGCGTATATTGTTGTTTCAGGTAAAAGAATGATTGCATGGCCAAGATCATCTGCTGACATTTCTAAAGATCCCGGTACATGTAACTCTTCCAGCCCTTTATTCATGCAGATCCCTGCATCATCAATTTTTTTAAGCCCATCTGTAAACGTAAGGCTTCTGATTCCTGAACACTCATAAAATGCCCTGGCATTAATAACCTCGATTGCGCTGTTAATCTCCACTTCTTCAATAGAAACAGAACCTCTAAATGCCTCAACACCGATATGGGTCAGGGTTTCAGGCAGTATGACTTTTTTTACATTCTCTTCATTAAGAAACAGTTTCGATATTTCTGTTACCGTTTTTCCGTCTACTGTGGAAGGAACTTCCATTATTTCCGGGATTTCTTCCGTTTCATAAGCATATAAGGAAATCGTCCCATCATCAAGTTCCGTATACTCCCACTTAATGTCATTTTTCTCCGGAGCGCTGTCCGGAACCTCTGGAGTTACGTTTTCTGTAACTTCATCCACTTTCTCCGCCTCTGTTGTCGAGGGCTCTTCAGTTTTTATTTCCTTACTTACTACTGATGTTTCTTCCGTTGTTTTAGGGGTATCATTCTCTTTTTTTCCGCACGAAACAATCATAACCATGAGTGTAACCGCAAGGATCAATACTACTATTCTCTTCATTCATTTCTCCTTTCACAGTCTTTCAGTGAGCTTCTTTGGTATCCATATCATATCGGTTGAGAGCAGCTATTCGCTCTTAAGCGATAACATAATAGTCTTTTCGACTACAATTATGCTACCACGTTTCCTCTGCTGCGTCAACCTTTTTATAGTCTATTTGACTATTTAGTGAACCTGGAGGCAGGCCCCTGGTTCACTTATCCGCTGATATAGCCTGCCACTGATATAGCCTGCCGCTGACAACCGTTCCAATAGCCGTTCATAACAGCCCGTGCTATAATTATTACATACATCATCGAAAGTAAAGCACATTTTCATCTGTGGACCCTGTGTGAGTGTGCGGCCGCTCTGTGTTTTGCCGCCCGCCCCAAAATGGTCCAAACGAACATGTAAGGAGGAATACACTATGGCAGAAACATTGACCACCCTGAAAACCCGCCGCAGTTGCAGGGCTTACAAGTCCGAGCTGATCGAGGAAGAAAAACTGAACGCGATCATCGAGGCCGGGACATACGCAGCAACCGGAATGGGACGGCAGTCGCCGATCATCATCGCTGTGACAGACAAAGCAATGAGAGACAAACTCTCCAAGATGAACGCGGCCATTCTCGGCGCCGATATGGATCCGTTTTACGGCGCACCCGAGCTGCTGATCGTGCTCGCCGACAAGAAAATGCCCACCTATATTTATGACGGGAGCCTCGTCATGGGCAACATGATGAATGCCGCCGCGGACCTCGGCGTGGCAAGCTGCTGGATCCACCGCGCAAAGGAGGAATTCGAGAGCGAGGAAGGCAAAGCCATCCTGAAAAACCTTGGAATCACCGGCGATTATGAGGGAATCGGCCATCTGATCCTCGGCTATGCCGCCAAGCCTGCCGCAGAGCCCGCTCCCAGAAAGGCGGATTACGTCTACAGGATCTGATGCGGGCAGCAGTCTTTTTCTGAGACATTCTGACATATCAGATATTTAGCATACGCAAAAGCTTCCGAACCGTTTCCCACCAAAAACAGGGGCCTCCCGGCCCCTGTTCCCGTTAATAGCATAATAATCTATCTCACATCACCGACAGCGTATCGATCTGTGCCAGTTCTTCCTCTGTAAAGGTTGTGTTTTCCAGCGCCTTGATGTTGTCGAGGATCTGCGCGGGCTTGGAGGCGCCGATCAGCACAGATGTCACCGCGCCATCCTTGAGGATCCAGGCGAGTGCCATCTCGGCGAGGGTCTGGCCTCTTCTCTTCGCGATCTCATTGAGCCCTCTGACGCGCTCGATCTTCTCCGCAGTCAGGCTGCTCTCCTTGAGGAACCTGCTGTCTGTGCGCACGCGGCTGTCCTCCGGAATACCGTTCAGATAGCGGTCCGTCAGAACGCCCTGCGCAAGAGGCGTAAAGCAGATGATACCCTTGCCGAGCCTGAAGGCCGTTTCCTTCAGTCCGTTCTTCTCCACAGTGCGATCCAGGATATTATAGCGGTTCTGGTTGATCACAAACGGCACGCGCATATCTGTCAGGATAGCTGTCGCCTTCTCCAGTGTCGGTCCGTCATAGTTGGAGAGACCTGCGTACAGTGCTTTGCCGCTTCGAACGGCCTGCTCCAGGGCGCCCATAGTCTCTTCGATGGGCGTATTCGGATCCATCCTATGGTGGTAGAAGATATCGACATATTCCAGCCCCATTCTCTTAAGAGACTGATCCAGGCTTGCCAGCAGGTACTTGCGGCTTCCCCAGTCGCCGTAAGGGCCCTCCCACATGGTGTAGCCGGCTTTGGTGGAGATGATCATCTCATCTCTGTAAGGCAGGAAATTCTCTTTCAGGATCCTGCCGAAATTTTTCTCGGCACTGCCCGGCTCCGGCCCGTAATTATTAGCCAGATCAAAGTGAGTAATACCGTTATCGAACGCCGTAAAGCACAGCTTCTCCATGTTAGTATAGGAGCTCGTGTCGCCAAAATTGTGCCAAAGTCCCAGTGATACAGCAGGCAGCATCAGGCCGCTCTTGCCGCACCGGTTATACTTCATGGTTTCATATCTTTTGTCGCTTGCGATGTACATACGTATATCTCCTTAAGTGATGCCTCCCCGAGCGAGCAGAACTCGATACGGGGCTTCCTGGTCTTTAGGACCGGGATTTCCATTGCCTGCTGATACGGCTCCGGCTTAGTGCCTTTATCCCACAGGATAAAAGACCACAC